>JAHIJO010000009.1 GCA_018898455.1 Verrucomicrobiota bacterium
GAGAACGAATTGACAAGTCTGGGGGCCTCGGAGTGGACGTGGGCGACGAACAGTCCGGCGACTTTTGCCAACAACGCGGCCAATCCACCCGCCGACAACGCGACGGAGCCGGAGGCAAACAAAACGGTATGCGACGGGTTTGTCATACCGCAACCCGTCAAGGCAATCGTGGAATGGCGGTTTATGTATTGCACGAATGGGTATTGGTGAATAGTCACAGAACATTGTGACGTATCAGGTCATCCAACCCTGGAGCGTGGTAGCGCCGGCATCAGTGCACACCCTGGATTGTTCCTTACGCGGCGGTAGACGGGGAGGCATCGGAACGGAACCAGCTGCGGCGCTGTTCAGGAGGTCACGCGAATATACAGGGTGCCGTTGATAAGCCGCCGCTCGGGAACCGTCACGTGAAAATGCCGGCCTTGCGCGATAAACACAATGCGGGAAATCGGTCCCCAAGGCACGTCCTGCAACGTGATGGAAAAAGGAGTGATGGTATACTTCCGGACCGGCAGGGAAAAAAATACGCGCACCCGCTCCGGCGGCCGGTTTTGATATAGGCCCAGGGCCTTGGCCAGGGGGGTCAAGGCAATCTGATCATAGAGTACAACGGCCTTCAAATCAGGGTCGTCGAGATCGGCGGTGTCGCAGAATACAACAAGGTTGATCCGCTCGTTGCCCAACGACCACGCATAGTATCGCTGGCTGACCAAGGCCCAGCTCACGGCGAAAACACCGATCAGGAGCATGACGCCATGAAACCAGAATGATCGCCGCGGCGATCCCGACCTCTCGGAGCGTCGGGGAACCTGATTCCGGAATGATCCGGGTGCGGCGAATTGCCGCCGGCCCGGTCGCAATAGGAAAAGTGAATTGAAAAACATATATGCGGGCCCGTCAAGGCGCTTGCGAATGAGCCGGTTATTTTGACGGGGCGCTCTTAGAGCCGAGGACAACCCGGAATCCGATATAATTGTTTTTCCGGCTTTCCGAATCGCCGGTCCGGTTGGCGATCTTCAGTGAATCCGCCGGCGAGAGGTTCCAGGCGCCGCCGCGGATGACCCGATACTGTCGGGAAGAATCGTACAGATCGGCACACCATTCCCACGTATTGCCGCCCAGGCCGTATAAACCCCATTCATTCTGGCCGCTGTCCTCCACGGGGCATGAGACCGGAGAGCCATCGTCATATCCCTCTATGAGGCCGTAGTTTCCGTATTGCGGAGGCCATTGATTTCCCCAGGGATATTCGCGGGTTTGGCCGCAGGCGGCGGCCGTTTCCCATTCCGACTCGGTGGGTAAACGAAATTCGTGGCCGGGTTCCAGACTGCTCGCCAAGCGCCGGTTCAGCCATCGGCAGAAGGCATTGGCATCATCCCAACCGACATTGACCACGGGCTGATGGGCATCGTTCAGAGACCATTCCTTGAACATGCCGCTGTCATGATCCGGCTGGAATTCCTTGAACTGCTTGTTCGAGACTTCGTACTTGCCCATCCAGATATTCAGCGGTTTGATGAGGACAAGTTCCATAGTTACGGTGTCGGACAAATTCAACACCTTGGTGTTATCCAGAGCTGCGGACCATTTTTCGGAAAAAGCGTCTTTGCCGTAATTCTTTTCATATTGGGTGATTTGGGCGGACGCCAGGTCGAATTTCTTATCCTCGATCATCCCTTGGATGATTGTCTGATCCACCGTCTTCTTTTCCTGCTTGGCCCACTTTGCCTGCTCTTTATTTTCCGCGGTCTGGCGTAAGGTTTCGGCTTCCTTTTTGGCTTTGGCCTCTTTGGCCTCGGTCGCCTTCTGCCGCGACTCGTCCTCCAGTTGTTTCTGTTCCTCGACGCTGATGTCGCTGACATTTGCCACGACGCGGAACCCCAGGTTGACGTACCGGTAATCCGGCGCATTGCTGCTGCGGCGGGTCAGTTTCAGGAAATATGGATGGCAATCCGACCATGACGCGCCTTTAAACACCCGGGATTTTGATTCCCCATCGGTGTCCTCACACCACTCCCAGACATTGCCGCCCAATCCGAACAACCGCCAGGCATTCTCCCCGCTTAGCAGACCCGGGCAAGACACCCTGAAACCGTCGTCGTTGTCGAGTTTCTGAGAAGGTTCCGGGTTTTCCCGGCCATAATAATTCCACTTCTTGGGCGGCGGCCAATGGGCGCCCCAGGGATATTCCACTTGTTGTCCACTGGCGGCAAAGGTTTCCCATTCCCGCTCGGTTGGCAGGCGGAAATGATAACGTTTGGTTCCGCTGTTGCCGTAAGTTTTAGTGAGCCACTCGCAGAAATTCCGGGCGTCGTTCCAGCTCACATTAACGACCGGCTGGTCGCCCCGGTTCAAATCCAGCTGTTGGTACATGCCGCTATTGTGGTCCGGCTTGAACCGCCGGAAGATCTTGTTGCTGACCTCATACTTGCCGACAACCAGTTTCAGCGGTTCGATCCAGACGAACCGCATTTTGGTTTTATTGCCCAGATCGAAAATCAGATCCCCAGGCTGGTCCTTGCTTTCCTCAGTCGGTTTCAACCATTTACAGCCGGTCAGGGAGCTCATGGTCAACGCCAGACCCAAGCCGGCCGCGACGATCAAAGACCGATGTCTGTTCTTCATGATGTATTCCTTTGCAGCCAAGCCCGCAACGCCTGCCGATGGCGCTCACAAGATCAAATTGCAGTTTGGATTGACGTTGGCTGTGTTCCAGGTTGCGTTAGGTGTCCTGGGGATCTGTACGCGGACCGTCGCGTTCTTCAATGCTTCGTCCGCCATGTCTCTCGTCATCGGCTTGATCCCGATGGACAGCGTGCCCAGCAGTTTGGCTATAGCCGACCGGAACGACTCCATATCGTTTCGGATCAGTTTGATGATGGGGACATTCTCCGGGAGCATAAGCTGGGATTTCAGATGATCGCCCTGCGAGAGAATGACAAACGGTTTTTTGCAATTCGGACACCGGCCGCGTTTGGTGATATCCGTGTCACGCAGCCACAATTTCTGGCCGCAGGAGGGACAACTGATCTTAAAATCCACTTCCCCCTTGTCACGGAGCAGAAAAATTGCCAGGGGCACATTGAGATCGTTGGGTAAATGCCGGTAGATCATCTTAATCTTATCCAGAGAAAGAACATCCAGGAAACGGGCGATAATGGCGATTGCATTCGCCTTGGCGATATGTTCCTCAAACGTCGGATCCTGGCCCGGGTCGCCGGCGACGAGGTCGAAGGATATCTGGAAATTATCGAGGGTCAGCTCGTGGTTCGGATCCGATTCCAAGGGTTCAAAGAATGCCTCGGCGAGTTCCTGGTATATGGACAAAACCAAAGCATTAATAGGTTTGCGTTCGCTCATGGCCGGCTCCTTGTTGATGATCCAAGTCAAAGTTGAGTATCTTTAATAACGTTGATGGTTAAGTTAAACAGATCAACTTCACCGTTTCAAGAAAAAAACGACAACCGATTTATGGGCATTGTGAGTATCTCCGGCGACAATCTCAAGCGCTTTTTGCGCGCTTCGCCGTAATAAGCTTTTTCAGCCAGGCCAGCGCCGCCTCACGATGAGCGACGGCTTTTTCCAGCTGGGCGTCGTAGGCCAGCTTCTTCCAGCGACCGACTTCCCGGCCGCTTGGCACGCCCAGCGCCAGGATGTCAGCGCCGGTGACCCAGGGTTTGGGCAGGACCGGCTTGGCCCGGCATTCCCGCTGAAATTCCGTGAGGAAATCGAAGTTCTGCATGTCGCCGTGGCAGGCCGCGCAGTCCAGGCGGTGCAGTTCCAGTTCAAGCGGGAAGGTTGGGGCTCCGACCAGGCGGTGGAGAGTGGCGCGCCTCATTTTGCGCACATCCATAAATCGCATGTGGTTGCCGATGGAGAAAACGATAGCCTTGATATCCTCGGACGGCAGGCGGAGTCGCTTCAGGATCGTTTCCGCCATCGTGGCGCCATGGGACGCATGCTGATTGAAACGAATCCGGCCGTCAGTGAGTTTGGCGGTCATGGGCTTGCCGACGTCATGAAGCAGGACGGCATAGGCCAGGCGCAGGCTCGGTTTCTGCATGGCGTTCAGCATGAGCATGGTATGCGTAAACACGTCTCCCTCCGGATGAAACTGAGGCGGCTGGGCCTGGCCCAGCATGGCCGCCACTTCCGGCAGGAAAACCTGCAGTAACCCGGTCTTCAGCATTAAGCCGATGGCATCGCCCGACCGCGCTGATTCCAGCAGGATGCGGGTCAATTCCTGTTGAATCCGCTCGACGCTGATCTTCCCGATTTGCTGTGCGTTGGTACGAATCGCTTCAAAGGTCTTGGTATCCAGCGTGAAATCCAGGGTTGAGGCGAAACGGATGGCCCGAAGCATGCGCAGATGGTCTTCTTCAAATCGTTCGTTTGGATGTCCCACGGCGCGGATAACACGGGCGGTGATGTCCGCCTGGCCATTGACGTAATCATGGACCTTGCCCGCCAGCGGGTCGAAAAACAGAGCATTGACGGTGAAATCACGGCGCTGGGCATCGGTTTTTTCATCGGTATAACTCACCGCCTCGGGGTGGCGGCCGTCCTTGTAGGCATGATCTTTACGGAACGTAGCCACTTCGTATTCGAGGCCGCCGATGGCTACCCGGACTACGCCAAAGGCCTTGCCCACGGCAATAGCCCGCGGGAACAGGGCCATGACCCGCTCGGGCGTGGCGTTGGTGGCGAGGTCGTAGTCCTTGGGGGCGCGTCCCATGATCATATCCCGCACACAGCCGCCGGCCCACAGGGCGCTGAACCCGGCGGCTTGGAGGCGTTGGGCGACCTGGTGGGCGCCGTCACTCAATGGCGTTGGAATCCTGTGATCCATGGCGGCATCATAGCGGTTTCCGGGGCGGCGACAAAGGAAAATGAAAAAGTGTTGGTGTGACTACTTGGGTTATCAACTTTGGAGTGCGGTCGCCCTCCTGCAATCCGTCAGCCGACGGATAACATTGCGGGCGGGCCAGTGCTACCGCTTTATGGCGCTCGAAGCGCCACCGGTGGCGCGCTTGTCCTGAAGGCGCGGGGAAGCAGGTCCTTCAAGCGATAGGTTTTCCAGGTTGTGGCTGGGACGCCGGCGGCCAGAATGATGAGGCAATCGGGTCGGCAAAACTCCGCCAGGACTTGCAGGCAGGCCCCGCAAGGGGTGGGGGGCGCTTTCGGTCTTCCGCCCGCAATGGCAATGGCCTTGAACTGCCGGTATCCCGCCGCCACGGCAGTTGCGACGGCCGCGCGTTCCGCGCACAGGGTCAGCCCGTACGACGCGTTCTCCACATTACATCCCTGGAATATCCGTCCATCCTTGGTCAGGAGCGCGGCGCCGACGCGGAATTTCGAGTAAGGCGCGTAAGCCCGGCGCCGGGCATCCGCCGCTTTAAGGATTAACATCTTCACTTGGTTTGCTTTCATCTTCATGCCCTCCAATCTTCCAATCTCCTCCAACGAAGAACGACGAACAAAGAACATTCTTCATCGTATCTCCGCCAATTCTTTCCAGAATTCCAGAATCAGTGCCTTCATATCTATGGAGGCGTTGATGGCTGTGTCGTGAATATCATGATGAGCCAGCGGTCGGTCGCCGACCCCCGCCGCCGGATTGGTGAGGCACGAGAGCCCGATAACACGGAGCCCGGCCGCATTGGCCAGGATGGCTTCCGGGACGGTGGAGGAACCGACGGCGGCGGCACCCCATGACTGGAACGCCCGAACTTCCGCCGGCGTTTCATACGCCGGGCCGGAGACTCCCAGATACACGCCGTGGGCCAGCGGCAGGCCGAGCCGCGCGGCGGCGCGTTTCATCAGCGCCTTTAGTTCCGAATCATAGATCCGCGACTGATCCGGGAACCGCTCCCCCCAGGCGGGATCGTGCGGACCGATCAACGGGTTGGTGTGGATAGCGTTGATGTGATCATTAATGATCATGAGTGTTCCCGGCTTCCAGTCGGGACGGAGGCTTCCGGCTGAATTGGTCAGGACCACCACGGCGGCGCCGAATTTTTTCAGAAGATAAACGGGGATCGCTATCGGTTCCCAGCCGGCGCCCTCATACCAGTGGCGGCGTCCCTGGAAAATGAACGTTTCCCGGCCGGCGAGACTGCCCCAGAGCAGTTGACCCGC
Source organism: Verrucomicrobiota bacterium (assembly GCA_018898455.1). Taxonomy (GTDB): domain Bacteria; phylum Verrucomicrobiota; class Kiritimatiellia; order JAAZAB01; family JAAZAB01; genus JAHIJO01. The sequence goes on from JAHIJO010000009.1 coordinate 6,139, forward strand.
GTGCCCGGTCACGGTGGGGTTGCCCAGGCCCGGAATATCCCGGTAGGCAATGGCACCCCGGATGGTGAAGGACTCCGCCACCGCGGACCAGCCGGTGCCGAGGATCAGCCCGCCAGCGGGTCGGGCGTCTGGAAAGGCCATCTGTACAGCCTGGAAAGCCTGATTGAGCAGTTCCGGATTCAATGCAATCTCCTGAATGAAATGATCACATAACCCCGCTGGTTTTTCAATCGTTTTTCTCTACTGATGATCACATCACATTGAACTTGAATCATGGTCCGGATATGCGATGCTATGCATATGCCAAGGAAATATGAGCCGCCGCACGAGTCGGACGAATGGCTGGAATGGTGTCGAATGACCCCGCAACAGCGTTGGGCTGCCACGGACCGATTGTGGGCATTCTACAGGGAATCCGGAGGATCGCTTGACCCCGAACCCGATTCGCAAAGTCCTTTCGATATTGCGTACCTGCCGGGTGAGATTTCTGCTCATGGGCGGACAGGCCTGCGTGTTCTACGGCGCGGCCGAATTTAGCCGTGACACGGATATCGTCATCGCCATGTCCGCAACGAACCTGCGCCGGCTACGCGCCGCCTTGACCATTATCAGCAATTCCAGCATGCGCCTTCCCCGGAGCGCATCCAATTCTGGCTGTTGGAATCCCGGACGCCGGAACGGCTCGTTACCTTGACCGCAGACTATCCTCGTCAGGCCGCCCAAGCATGCCGGAAGCGTGCCCTGTTACGGCTGGCGCGGCGGGGACACCGGCGTGTCGGAATAGCCGAAGGCATCCCGGACCAGGGTCCGGGCCTCGGCCAGGCTTTCGCGATCATGGGCATGAAGGACGGCCAGCGGCTCGCCCTGTTCCACGGGTTCGCCTATTTTTTTCAGCGCGGAAACTCCCACGGCGTGATCAATAGAATCCGTCACGCGGGTTCGTCCGGCGCCGAGGATCAGGCAGGCTTTGCCAATGCGCCCGGCGTCAACCGATTGGATAAATCCGGAGCGCTCGGCCGGCAGTGGTTCCCGGATCGGAGCCTCGGGCAGGAGTTCCGGCCGATCCAGCGCCCGGACATCTCCGCCGTGGAGTCGCACCATGGTCTGGAACCGTTCAAAAGCTTCACCGGACCGGATTTTTTCGCGGAGGAGATCGAGCGCCGCGGACCGGTCTGAAGCCTTCTGGCCGACGATCAGCATCCGGGCGCCGAGTTCCAGGGTAAGCTCCGCCACGTCGGCGGGTCCGCCGCCTTTCAAAATCTCGAGGGCTTCCCGGACCTCCAGGGCGTTGCCGGCGGTCCGACCCAGCGGCTGGTTCATATTGGTGATCAGCGCGGCCATGCGCAGGCCCAGCCGCGTTCCCACCTGCATCAATTGGCCGGCCAGCGCTTCCGCGTCCTTGATGGTTTTCATGAACGCGCCGGATCCCCATTTGACGTCCATGACCAATCCATTCAAACCCGCCGCCAGTTTCTTGCTGAGAATACTGGCCACGATGAGCGGGATGGAAGGCACCGTGCCGGTGACGTCGCGGAGCGCATAGAGTTTGCGGTCGGCGGGTGCGATCCGATCGGACTGGCCGACCATACAGCATCCGCAGGAGCTCAAAACATGGAGCAATTCTTTCTCGTCGAGTCCGACCCGGTAACCGGGGATGGATTCGAGCTTGTCGAGCGTGCCGCCGGTGATACCCAGTCCGCGACCGGAGATCATGGGCACGATCAGGCCGCAGGCGGCGGCCAGCGGGGCCAGGACCAGGGAAATCTTGTCGCCGATGCCGCCGGTGGAATGCTTGTCGATTTTCGGGCCCGTGATCGAGGCCGTGTCGAGGATAACACCCGAATCCCGCATGGCGCGGGTCAGGCCGGCGGTTTCATCGGGAGTCATGTCGCGCCAGAGAATGGCCATGGCCAGGGCCGACATCTGGTAATCGGGAATCGTGCCGGCCACATAGCCATTGACGAAGAACCGGAGTTCTTCCTCCGCCAGGGCCTGGCCGTCCCGCTTCTTCTCGATGATCCATTGCGGTATCATGACGAAAGGAAGGATAGAAAGAGTGGGGGCCAAAGTCAATGGGGTAGTGGCGCCAACGCATCCCGTCGCGCAATTCGTCGAGGATTTTCTTGCCATGCGTTTTTTGTTGACTCTGCATAACGATTACCTAGCATACCTTCAAGTAATTTGATAATGACTCATCGGGTTAATGATCGTAGTGGTATTGGCAGTCTGACGGATAGGTGATGGATACAAAATGGCTGGGTTTCTAAAAAAGGAGGCTAAGACATGGAAAAGGTGACGAAGGAAAAACAACTCACGGTTGTCATGCAGAACACGATGGGAACGCTCGCCGAGGTCACGGGGGTGGTGGCAGACAAATGTGTGAACATTGAAAATGTCTGTGCCTATACGGTTGGCGACGTGGCCGTGGTCCACCTTCTGACGAATGACAATGAGCAGGCAAGAACGGCGCTGGAGAAAGAAGGCTACCGGGTGGTGGAGACGGAGGTGATTTTGGTGCACGTGTGGAATCGTCCGGGTTCTTTGTCCGCAATGGCCGCGAAGTTCCGGCAACATGCGATCAACATTCAGTATGTCTACGGAACAAGTTCGCTGGGAGGGGAGAAGATGACCATCGTCTTCTCCTCGGAGGATAACGATAAGGCCGCGGAAGTCTTCGATTCGATGGTGATTGAAGAGGCACAGGAGACGGTCTGAGGGTCTAATCCTATGATCCGTGAAGATGGAAGATACCGTCTTTTACAACAGCATCTGGACAAACAGGCGGTCGGGTTTCCGGCAGCCGGGTCGGGTTCCGATATCCGCTTGCTCAAAAGGCTTTTTACGCCGGACGAAGTCAAAATCGCCCTGCGGCTCTCTTACCAGCCGACTCCTTTGGGCCCGATCGTCGCCGGCGCGGCTCCCGAGTTTTCGGCCGGGCAGACCGAACGCCTGCTCGACAGCATGTTCATGAAAGGCGCCATCGGGTGGAAAGTAAAGGATGGGCTCAGCCACTGGTATGTCATGCCGCTGGTCGTCGGCATGTACGAAGCCCAAGACGGCAATCCCACTCCGGAATTCCTGGCCGATGCCGGCGCCTATATGAAGACCCTGGGTTATGGTAAGGCTTTTCTGGCCGTTAAACCCTCCCAGATGCGGACCATTCCCATCCACAAAAGCATACCCGTGGAACATCCCGTCGCCACCTACGATCAAATCCGAGCCATTATCCAAACCGCGCGTGGTCCTTTTGTCGTATTGCCCTGCATTTGCCGTGCGGGTGCGGCCATCAGGAACAAACCGTGCAAAAAAACAGTCCGCCTGGAAACCTGCCTTGGATTTGGCGACGTAGCCGGCATGCTGCTGCGCCGCAAGCATGGACGCGAAATAAACCGGGACGAAGCGCTGGCGATCCTCCGGCAGAATGAGGATGACGGCTTGGTCCTGCAACCCGCCAACGCGCAACAGCCGGAGTTCGTGTGTTCCTGTTGCGGTTGCTGTTGTGGAATGCTCTCCTTCCAGAAGTTTCTGCCTCACCCGGTGGACTTCTGGACAAGCAATTTTTACGCAGAAGTCGCCAGGGACGTGTGCTCGCGCTGCGGTAAATGCGTTGCCCGTTGTCAAGTCCAGGCCGTCAGCCTGACCGGTCCGAACGGCAAGGCGCGCATCAACTTAAGCCGATGCATCGGTTGCGGCCTGTGCATCCCGACTTGCCCGTCGCACGCGATCCGGATCAAAACCAAGGAGCCGCAAACGATCCCTCCGAAAAACGAAGAGGATCTTTATGACCGGATCATGGCAAACAAAAAGAGGGCTTGGGGACAATTCCTGATGCTGCTGAAAACGATCTTAAGGTTGAGGCAGTGACGGGGGATACCCGGACAGCATAGTTAGCCATGATTATACTAAGCCTTTATCGAGCGCTGACGTTGCGCGCCGGCGGATGGATGACGGCGTGCCTGCTATTGGGAGCGATCGGATGCCGGCCGGCGCCGTCCTTCGCACCCGCTTTCCTGAACCCTGATCGAATGAACAGCGTCGCCGCGCTGGAGGAAGCGCAAGCCCTGGCAGCCATCCGGCCGCGCGAGGCGGGAACACCGGGCGCGCAGAAAGCCGCCAGGCATCTGTTGGGGCGCCTGCAAGCCCTGACCATTCAGGCTTCGCCGGATACCTTTGAGGATGCGTGTCCCGGCGGGCCGGCCGTATTTCAAAACGTGATCGGCGTCATTCCGGCGGTCCGTTCGGACGGCAATAACAATGCAACGGGGTGGGTGATTCTCGGATCGCACTACGATACCAAATCCGACCTGGGGGACGCTTTTGAAGGCGCCAACGATTCGGCGTCCAGCTCGGGCCTGCTCCTGGAACTGGCCCGGCTGATCAAGACCGACGGGCGGTTTCCGTTCAATGTCCTGATCGTATTTTTCGACGGCGAGGAATGCCGTCGGCAATATGGGCCGCAGGATGGATTGCATGGGAGCCGGCGGCTGGCCAAACAGTTGCAGACTGACGGGCGGGCGCTGACGGTGCAGGCCGTGATCATCCTGGACATGGTGGGGGACAAGGATTTGAGCGTGACGCTCCCGAGAAACGGGACGCCATCCCTGATGACCGCTGTGTTTCGCGCCGCGGAAGCGGAAGGGGTTCGGGACCGTTTTTCGTTGGCTCCGACCGAATTACTGGATGATCACCAGCCGTTCCTGGAGGCGGGGATGCCGGCGGTGGATGTGATTGACTTTGAATACGGCTCCGTGCCGGGTAAAAACGATTACTGGCACACGCCGGCGGATACGATGGATAAATTGAGCGCCGAAAGCCTGGCCACGGTGGGCCGGGTGGTGGTCCGGATGCTCAATGAATTGGCGGCCGGCTCCAGAAATCCGTATAGGTAGCGCAGACTATTCCGTCAGAGAGGAGGATCAACCTGTGCTGCCTGTTTGGCGAAGTGTAAGTGATAAAATCTCAGTGGTAAAAAATTAATTTATTACGAGGAGCGGTTGCGGATAAAATGTGCGCGGTGAGGGTACCCCGTCTCCAAAAAGAAGTCCGAAATGGAGACGCCGTGCCCTCCCACGGCGCGTGTCCGTCCATTTTTTTACACAGTCAAAGAGCATGCGCAGAAAAAGGCGCCACGGAATCGGTCTTCCGTGGCGCCTTAAGACTGCTTATTGTCGGCGCCTACTACTGCGGCGCGAGCGGCAAGGTAACCGTCATGTAGCCTGCGCTGGACAGCTTCACGGACAAGACACCCGCGATCGTGTTGACGACCGCCGGATCGGCCTTGGCGTCACCGTCGAAATCACCATATACGTCCGCGGAGTTGGTGTCACCCAGTCCGGAGAGCGTATAGATGAGATAATTGGCGGACGACAACGCGAAAGCCCATAACCCATTGCTGTTACGGTACATTGCCGGATCGGCCTTGCCGTCCCCGTCGAAATCGCCGCTTACCGGCACATAATTGGTGCTGCCGAAATCGCTGAGCTCATAGATGAGATAGTTTTCAGAAGAAAGCTTGAAGATCCAGTTGCCGTTAGCGGCATGGTAAATAGCCGGATCGGCCTTGAGATCGCCGTCGAAGTCGCCATCCACCTGGGTATATCCGGCGCCGCCGAAGCCGGCGACGGTTGCCAGTCCGTAGCCGCTGGCGGAAAGCTTCACGGCGAAGGTACCGGACGATTCCCGGTACACTGCCGGGTCGGCCTTACCGTCACCATCGAAGTCACCGGTGATTGGCACGTAGCCGGATCCGCCGAGGTCGGTGACGGAAGCCTGGGCGTACCCGCTGCCGGATAATTGAACCGTCATCGTGTTCGAGGCGGCACAATAGATGGCCGGGTCGGCCTTGAGATCGCCGTCGAAATCGCCGGCGGTCGATACCCAACCGGTTCCGCCGAAGTTCGTTATGGGAACAGGTGTATAACCGGCGGAGGATAATAATATCTGCCATGTTCCCAGGTATGCCAGATACATTGCCGGATCGGAGATGCGGTCGCCGTCAAAATCACCGGCTACCCAGTTGAAACCCGAGTCAGGGGTTTCACCCACCGGTCCCATTTCGGCCGCAACAGGGCTGTGGAAGGTGAACGTGAACCACGCTTCATAGCCCAAATCACCCACTCCGTCGCCATTGTAGTCATACACGATGTTGGTGCCGCCGGAAATACGGATAAAGGTCGGCGGCACGGCGGCGGTATCCTCTTCGCTGGCGCCGTCGGCCATGAAATGCGTGACATAGCCCATAAGTACGTTGGTGGCCATGTCCACGTTGGTGACGCCGAACTGTGCCAGCTTGGTGTCCGGAATGAACGTCTTGAGGTAACTGGTGGTATTGCTGTGGCCGTTGACTCGCAGGCCTACCCGCGAACTCGTGCTGTTGTTCGTCGGCCCCACGTCCATGTAATGCGCGGTGGTGCACATCAGAATCCCTTCCATCTCAGCCGCTTGGTTGGTATCCGCCATAAATATCGGCGCAAACCCAACAGACGCCTGAAAATTCGCCGAGTAATTATTGCGCCATGGACTGCAACTGGTGACGTCCAGAACTAACCGGCCGGGACCATTTGAAGCAGCCGTAGAAACCGGGGTCCAGATAAAGCGCTTGATTTCGCCAAAGCCCATGATACTGGTCGGGCGGGCGTGCAGGTTCATGTCAAACCGGAACGGCGTGCCGACCGGCTTGTACGCGGCCGTATCATTATAGGCAATATCCCACTGTTCCTCAGTCATGTCCGGAGCGCCGGTTGGATTGGCGTTCTGCAGGTTACAGCCGACGTAGGCCACACCACTGGGATCCATGACCCAGCCAATATTATTAAATATGACATTGGCGGCAATATTGGTCCACGGGCCGTTGGCGTTGTAGTTGGTGCTGGAGGCGACTTTCACGCTGTTCATGACGCCGGAGATCGTTCGGGTCACCGTCACCGTCGTGGAAAGCGTTGCTTCTTGGTATGCGCCGTCAAAATCATAGGCATTAACCGTCACGACAAAATCGCCGGTAAAATAAGGAATCCATGAGGCATTAATCCAGGTGTCGACGCCCGTTCTTTCTGACGGCAATAAAGACTGCCGCACCAGGTCATTGGTTGATTTAACTTCACAGTTTATGAAGGCGCCCGCGGTGGCGCCCGTTATGATGGCCACGATCGTCACATTACTGCCACTGGGATTATCATGTCCCGTGACATTGATGTCGGTGATCGTAATCGCCCGAGCGCTGATCGCCAAGGCCGCTACCACTACTGCAAAAACTACTGTTGTTTTCATCCGGCTCCTCCTGATTGGGTTGTCTGAAATTACACAAACCACCATACCGCATGAATAAATATATATTCTAGCTGGGTCAGTCGGATAATGCGAGTCAAATTGTAGTCTTTTTAGTGATGGCGATGGCATAATTTGGTAATGCCTCAGTCATGGGGGGATGATTTTGTTGTAGCGCCACACAGTGTGCGGTGATCCTGATCCCAAGGCGCTGCGCGTTCAGAACGCGCCGCACCCAGGCTTCACCGAGGCAAGCCGTGGCGCACTACAGTCCCTGCCGGGCATTTCCTCTCCCCCATGACTGTCGGGTGACATAATTGGTTACATAATAATTGACAATTCATTATGATTTACTATAACATTCTAATACTAATACTATTAAATAGTAGCCCCATTAACCATTAATAAGAGGACGGTAATATGAAAAATGGCATGGTAATTCTGACGGCGGGTTTGATTCTGTTAGGTGGCGTGAGTACGCAGGCTTTCACGATCGGCGGTCTGACTGTCACCGACAGCAACGTCGGGAATGTGCGTTTGAGCGGGACACTGGCCGGGGTCGGCATGGCCGGCGGCTTAATCGTAACCGATATGGAAGACAGCTTTGGCATGCTTAAATTATATTCTTGGCCGGACTATGTAACATCCGGTCAGACTTCCTGGAGTTCCACCAATTGGAACCTTTACTTCCGCGGAACGTACACCGTGACAGCCCTGCCAATTGATTTAATGTCCGGTGCGGGAACTCCGGCGCAGATCAGCCATACGGTCGGTGTCGCCCGGGCCATTTCCGGCTCGCTCAACATGATGCAGTACCAGGAAGGCGCCTATAACCCGACTGGAACCTGGACCAGCGTGGACACCGGCAAAGTCAAAATGCATTGCATCGGTTATTACACGTACGCCGTCGGTGCCAGCCTGGTCGGCTGTAATCTATTAAATGCCGCCGTGGATATCAGTAGCGAGACGGATCCCGATGTGATTGAAGCTTTGTTCAGTGACATCAGCGCGCAATACCCGCTCGGCACGCATTTCCGGTTCCACGCCAATTTTCATCAGAAGCCAGCCACCTTCATGGGGATGGGCAAAATCGAGAGTTATAGCTGGTTGCCTACCGATGAAGCCGATCCCACCGGCTCCGGTACGCTGGGGCTGGATATCACCAGTTGCAGTCCCTGGCGCAGTGGCGCCGCCACCCCGTTGGGCGCACACGTCGGGTTTGCTCCGGTCTTCTTTGACGACCCGGAAATGCTGGCGAACTACGGCGACACGCTTCTGTGGACGACCGCGCACTATAGCGATATCGCTCCCTCCATGTCCGCCAGCAACCGGGTCGGCCTGGTAATTAACGGACACCCCGGCACAACCAATTATCTCTCGATTGTCATGACCGACGAACTTCTGCAGAGATGGGGCGTGACCGATCCCGTAACGCAACTGACCGGCTACCTGAATAATGCGGCGATTGACGCGGGCGTGGTAACCTTCACCAGGATTGCCGCGGGCGGTGAGCCGGGAGGAAAGGCGGGTTATCTGATCCGGTTCGAGTTCATCTTCCCGGCCACGAGCCTGAAGGCCGGTGCCGCCAATTCCATCACGGCTGAAATCGGGACCGTTTCCCCAGAGCATCCCGGCTTACCCGATGTCCGCATCAACGGGTTCACCAATGACGTTTCGGTTAATTCCGGTGACAACGTCACCTTGACCGTGCAATTGAATCCGCGCCAATATGCCGGCACCGAGGTGGATTGGTGGATTATAGCGGCTACCCCGGTCGGCTGGTACTATTATGGCTCCGACTACAATTGGTCTCCACAGAATGATCTGACGATGATGCACCCGGTTTATCAGGGAGCGCTTTTCAGCCTGAGTTCAACCGCGGTTTTGAGCAGCTCTGCTTTACCGCAGGGCGCCTATACGTTTTATTTCGCCGTGTCGTACCCGGCAACCGGCCAGCTGGATACCAGTAATCCGTATCTCTTGTACGATAGCATCAATTTGAATGTTGAATAATCATTGCCGCGCATGATCCCCTGACAAGAAAGGGCGGCCCAAGAGCATCGGGCCGCCCTTTCTTTATCCCGCCGTCGCAGGACTACGCCGGACAAGGATGAGTCCCGCATAATATCCTTCCATCATTGATTTTTCGCAATAACACTCTATTATGGCGCCTTGACCTAGGATTCTTGATTGATGAAAGGCCGCCATGTCCGATTCTCTGACCCCCATGATGCGCCAGTACCGGAAAGTGAAGGCGGAACTGCCGCCCAACACAATTCTCTTTTTCCGCTTGGGCGATTTCTATGAGATGTTCTTCGAGGATGCCATCGAAGCCTCACGGATCCTGGATATTGCCCTGACCAAGCGCCAGAAGGTGCCCATGTGCGGCGTGCCGTACCATGCTCACGAGAGCTACCTGGCCAAGCTGATTCGGGCCGGCAAGAAAGTGGCGGTGTGCGACCAGATGGAGGATCCCGCCGCCGCCAAGGGAATCGTCCGGCGCGAGGTGACGAGCGTACTCACTCCAGGCGCCGTGCTGACCGATCAGCTCCTGGAAGCTCATCGCAACAATTACCTGGCCGGCCTGTATATAGCCGGCGATCTGTACGGCTTGGCACTTTTGGATTTGTCCACCGGCGTCTTCTGGGGCGAAGAATCGCGGGATGCCGACACGCTTCGGGATAATCTCCTGCGGTACGCCCCCACGGAATGCGTTATACCCGCCGGAATGGCAGAAAACCCTGGCGCCGCCGGGAGCTCCATGGCAAGCCCGGACTCGTTGCTCCGCGCGCTCATCAGTCCGAATGTCCCGATTCTGGTCAGTCCCTACGATGACTGGGCGTTTGAGTTGGAGACCGCCTACGACACGCTGGTGCGCCATTTCGGAGTCCAGTCGCTGGATGGTTTTGGAAGTGAGGGACATCCGGCCATCATCGGCGCCGCCGGCGGCGTCCTGCATTATGTCAAGAACGCCCTGCATCGCAACCTGGATCATGTGCGGCAACTGCGCGTCAAGAACCCGGATGATTTTCTGGTCATGGATGAAGCCACGCGGATGAACCTGGACCTGGTGGCGATCCGGGGCTTGCCCCGCATTGCCACCGAAGTTCCTTCATTACGAAACACGAGTGGGACGGGACAACCGGCCGGCATAACCGCGACGCTCCTGGGCGTGCTGGATGTCACGAAGACGGCGATGGGCGGGCGGCTTTTGCGCGAGTGGATTCTCCGGCCCCTTGCCCGGTTGGAAGACATTCGGCGCCGACACGACGCTGTGGAAACTTTTATTGCCCATCGTGCCCTGTTGCATAGCCTGCAGGATACGCTCGCCGGCATCCGTGATATGGAACGGGGCATAGCTCGGCTGGGCGCCGGAAGCGGCAACGCGCGGGACGTCCGCGCGCTGGGCCAGTCGCTGGTGCAATTGCCGGCGGTCCGCGAGGCGCTGGTCTCACTTGAAGCGGGGCAGGCTGTGTCTCTTCTCGCCGAGTTGGCCCAAGCAGTGACGCCGCTTCCCGACCTGGTCGGACTGATCGACCGTGCGATCGTCGAGGAACCTCCGATCCCCATCATGGAAGGCGGAATCATTTGCCGGGGCTATCACGCCGAGCTTGACCTCCTGCGCGACGCCGCCGCGCAAGGCAAGAGCTGGCTGGCGGAATACCAGGCGAAGGAACAGCAGCGCACAGGCATCAAGACCCTCAAGGTCCGCCACAATAAGGTGTTCGGTTATTACATCGAGATATCCAAGGGCCAGGCCGCCAATGCGCCGGCCGATTACGCTCGCAAGCAGACCCTTGTCAATGCGGAGCGGTTCATTACTCCGGAGCTCAAGGACTACGAAACGAAAATTTTCGGGGCCCAGGACAAAGCCATGGCCCTGGAATACGACCTGTTCCTCGAAATCCGCGACGCCGTGGTTCGGGAGACCGCGCGCATCCAGGCCGCCGCCCGGGCCGTGGCCCAGTTGGACGTGCTGACAGCGCTGGCGGACCGGGCGTTGACCCTGCGCTACGTTCGGCCCGTCATGACCTCCGGCAATGTCATCCGCATCCGGGACAGCCGCCATCCCGTGATCGAGCAGATCCCGGGGACAGACCGGTTTGTACCCAACGACGTTCTGCTGGATGGTGGACAAAACCGGCTGGCGATCATCACCGGACCAAACATGGCGGGAAAATCCACTTATATTCGGCAGGTCGCCTTGATCGTAATCATGGCGCAGATGGGCTCTTACGTGCCGGCCGCTGAAGCTGAAATCGGCTTGGTAGATCGGGTTTTCACGCGGGTGGGCGCCGGTGACGACCTGGCGCGCGGACGAAGCACCTTCATGGTGGAAATGCAGGAGACGGCCAATATCCTGAACAACGCCACGCCGAAAAGCCTGATCGTGCTCGACGAAATCGGGCGCGGGACCAGCACGTTCGACGGCATCAGCATCGCCTGGGCGGTGGCGGAACACCTGCACGGCGAGGTCAAGGCCAAGACCCTGTTCGCCACCCATTATCATGAACTGACCGATCTGGCGCTGACCCTGCCCGGGGTGAAAAATTTCAATGTCCTTGTCCGCGAACAGGGCGACCGGATCGTTTTCCTGCGCAAGATCGTACCCGGGGGAACCGATAAGAGTTACGGAATCCACGTGGCGCGTCTGGCGGGTCTGCCGCGGGAGGTTGTGGACCGTGCCAAAGAAATCCTGCTCAATCTCGAGGAAGGCGAATTTGGGGATGCCGGCCAGCCCAAGATCGCCATGCGCCGGATTCGCCGGGACAAGAAGGATGCTCGTCAACTGTCGCTGTTCGAGCGGGAGAAATAGCAGGCCAAAACCGTTACCTCAGCGCCTTTGGCGCTAACCACGTAACTGAAGTGTTGCGTCGATCGTCCCTGTGTGCTTGACAGCATGAAGAATCCGTCTTTTTTCGCCAAACACTGGCAATAAATAGTTGCAGAAGTGAAGGCCAGGGCGGATAATGAATCTGAATGACTTTGGGGAACGAAGCAATACTCTTTCAGATGAAAGGCCTTTGCAAATTGCCGCGTTGGCCTGGTTGCCATGCAAGCTAACTATCCATGCGACTCGATATCCCGTCGTCATTTCTTGGCGACGCTGGGCGCCGGCGCGGCGGGATGTGCCCTGGCCCGGCTGGCGCCGGCGGCAGATAAAGGCCCGCTCCATGAAGCCTTATTTTACGATAAACTGGACAAAGGAACCATCCGCTGCCGACTGTGTCCCCGGGGGTGTATCGTGGCTGATGGAAAACGGGGATATTGCCGCGTCCGGGAGAACCGGAAAGGGACATATTATTCCCTGGTTTATGGCCGGCCATGCGCCACGCATCTGGATCCCATCGAAAAAAAACCGTTCTTTCACGTCTATCCCGGTAGTCTGGCCTATTCGATCGCCACGGTGGGATGCAATCTGTCCTGTAAGTTCTGTCAGAACTGGGATATCTCGCAGGCCAGCCCCGAAGATGTGTCCGTGCCGTATCGTGCGCCGGCGGATATCGCCTCGACCGCCAAACGGTCGAAGGCCAAGACCATCGCCTATACCTACAACGAGCCGACAATCTATCCTGAATACCTGATGGACTGTGCCCGGGCCGGACGGGAGGTTGGTATCGAAAGCGTCATGGTCAGCAACGGCTTCATTTCCGCGGAAGCCCAGCAAGCGCTGTTGCCCCTGCTGAAGGCGATCAAGATTGATTTAAAGGCGTTTACTCCCTCGTTTTATCCCGAGGTCTGCGGCGGCCGGCTCCAGCCGGTGCTGGATTCCCTGAAACGGCTCTCGGGGTCGGGAGTCTGGTATGAGATCGTGGCGCTGGTGATCCCGACGCTCAACGACAGCGCCGATGAGATCAAGCGGATGTCAGCCTGGATCGTCAAGGAGCTGGGCCCGGATGTGCCCCTGCATTTTTCCCGGTTCCACCCGATATACAAGATGAAGAACATTCCGCCGACTCCGCCGGAGACCCTGCGCCGCGCGCGGGAGATTGCCGCGGGGGAGGGCATTCATTTTGTCTATATCGGCAACGTGCCGGGGGAAGAGGCGCAGAACACGCTCTGCCCGTCGTGCAAGGCGATGCTGATCCGGCGCTACGGGTATCGCATCCTGGAAAACACGATCGTGAACGGCCGGTGCCAGGCCTGCGGCAAACCCGTGCCCGGCGTATGGTCGTGAGGAGTAAATGAAAAATGCAGAATTAAAAAATCAGAAGGTTGATCCGTCCTTTTTTAATTCTTAATTTTCTTGATTGCGATCCTGCTTGCCAAGCGATCCCGGTCTGGGTTAGAGTCCACTCCATCCGTACGCAAATAAACTGCGCCTGTAGCTCAATTGGATAGAGTGTCGGCCTCCGAAGCCGAAGGTTGTGGGTTCGATCCCCGCCAGGCGCATTCTATCTCTAACAGTTCCTGTTAGAGATAAGTGTTCAGCTTGGCTTTCAGGTCGGCTTTTCTCAGGGCGCCCACCATTTGTTCCTGAACGGCGCCGCCCTTGATTACCAGCAGGGTTGGAATGGATCGGATGTGAAACTTTTCCGCCAGTTCCCGGTTTTCATCCACGTTGACCTTGCCAATTTTGATTTTACCGGTGAGTTCCGCGGCCAGCTCGTTGAGCACGGGGGCAATCATCTTGCAGGGGCCGCACCATTCCGCCCAGAAATCAACCAGCACGGGGATCTCCGCTTGCATCACTTCCGCTTGCCAAGTGTCCTTGGAAAAGTGAACAACATTGCCTTCTGCCATGATGTCGCCTCCCTTCTACAACAGCGATGCCGGAATCGGCAGAACGAGTTCCGGGCCGAACGCTTGTGCCGCCAGGATGTAAACCAAGCCAGCCGCCAGCACGACCGCGGCGGCGGCAACCGCGAAAAAGACAGGGCTCTGTTCCTCGGTTGCCGGAATCAATTCCTGTTCGGCGGCTTCCGCTGAAATGGCGGCCGGCGCCGCCACGCTTCCCGGTTGCTTCAGGATCACGGTCCGCGGGGCTACGTTGCGTTCCGTACGTTTGATTTTGATGGTTTTCCGCTGGGTAATAGGAATTTGTCCCGCTTCCGCCGGCAGGTCAATTTTCGCCGTTTCCGCTTTTTTGGCCTTCTGTAACGTTGAACTTTCAGAGTCCGCTTTCCCGGTGAGATCTTGATCCAGGCCCGCGCTTGAGGGCCGCTTCAGCCGGATGGTGTGCGGCGTTGGAACGGTGGTAATGGGGGTTGTCGTACGTTTGGTTTCTCCAGCCGGCTGGGATGTCGGTGTCGATTCTTCCACCAGGATACGCGACGTGGTCGTCATGGCTTGCGGAAGATCCGGGGTTCGAATCACCGTCGGCGCTTCGCCGATGGCATCGGTGTGCACCTTGAGTTGAGATGGGGTCGCTACAAATCCGGTGCTTGGCCGTTTGAGCCGAATGGTCTGTGGAATCACTGTAATCGGAGACGTTACCCGCTTGGTGGAGTCTGCCGGGGCCGCGGCTGCCGCTGTAGCATCCAGGATCAAGCGTGTTGTTCTGCCTTTTTTATCGCCGCCGGTTGCTGAATGCATTGCCGTGGGCGCCTCCATCGGACTGGTTTTAACCTTGGCTGGCGCCGCCGGGGCGTTTAAGTCCGGGTGAATGGTAATGGGTACCGTTGGCGGTCGCTTGAGTTGAATCGTCGGTGGCACGGCCGCGATCGTCGTGAGGTCTGAAACAGGGATGCTGGTGGTCATCCGCTTGCCATCCGCCGGTTTTTGGGGTGAAGCCATAACATCGGTTAAGGAAATACGGATCGTTTCCGACTTGCGTCTCGTGGCCGGCCGAGGTTGGATTCCCTCCATGGGGTTTGTACTGCTCTTGGGTATTGTTTCGTGGCCGGTCGTGGGGACCTCTTCCAGCGGCGCCGTGTCTCCCTTGCCGGCAGGCGCTATATCCGCCAGGCTGATTCTGGTGGTGGTTGACCGTTTCAATTGAATGGTTTTCGGCGTCAAGGAGGGTGGAGAAACGCCCTCGGGCCGTTCCCCATCCGCCGGCTGAATGGGAATGACCCGGGTGGTCATTTTCTTTCCGGGTGTTCCCCCGGGCGCCGGTTCCGTCGGCCGTTGTGTTGGAGGGTTGTCAGGCATAGTAAAACATTAATTACCAGTAATAACCAAAATGATACATCACGCCAGGGGCCAAGTCAAAATAATTTTTAGACTAGAATGACATCATTTCTTTTTCCTTGGTTTCAAGGATCTGATCCATTTTCCGGATGGCATCGTCCGTGTATTTCTGAATTTCCTTCAGGCCCTGATCCTTTTCATCCTCGGTGATTTTGCCTCCCTTTTGAAGAACTTTAATCTGTTCATTGGCTTCCTGGCGGATGTTCCGCACCGCCACGCGCGCTTTTTCCGTCATTTGCTTGGCCACTTTGGTCAGTTCCTTGCGGCGTTCCCCGCTGAGCTCGGGAATGGGAACCCGGATCACGCGACCGTCGTTCAACGGTGTAATGCCCAGGTTGGCCGACAGGATGGCCTTTTCGATGGCGGGTAGGGCCGTGGGATCGTAGGCGTTGATGACAATCAGGCGCGTATCCGGTGTGGATATGTTGGCGATTTCCCGTAACCGGACCGCCGCGCCGTAATACGGCACGGAAAGATGGTCGACCAGACTCGCGGAGGCTTTTCCCGTGCGCAGTCCGGAAAACTGCTGGTTCAGGAACTCCAGTGATTTTGTCATCTTGTCGTCGGTTTCCAGCAAGACATCATCCAGGGATTCCATCGTATCATTCCCCCTAGTTTTGCCCGGTCGTAAGTCAAAAGTCGCAAGCCACAGGTCACTCCAGACTTTCGACTTCCTATTATTGTCAGGCGTTTTTTACCAGCGTGCCGACCGGCTGGCCCATCAGCACCCGTTCGATATTGCCGGCCTTGAAAAAGTCGAAGACGATGATGGGGATATTATTTTCCATGCACAGTGAAAACGCGGCGGAATCCATCACTTTAAGGCAATCGGTCAAAGCCTGCTGAAACGTCAGAGTCTGGTAACGCCGGGCTTGGGGATTCTTCATCGGATCATCGGAATACACGCCGTCAACCTTGGTGGCCTTTAAGAGCGCCTCGGCGCCGATTTCGTTGGCGCGCAGGGCGGCGGCGCTGTCGGTGGTGAAATAGGGATTTCCCGTGCCGCCCCCAAAGATAACCACCCGTCCCTTGTCGAGGTGCCGGAGCGCGCGCCGGCGGATGAAGGGCTCGGCGATTTGCTTCATTTCTATCGCCGTTTGCACCCGGGTTTCCACGCCGATTTTTTCCAGCGCGTCCTGGAGCGCCAGGGCATTGATGATCGTCGCCAGCATTCCCATGTAATCGCCGGTATTGCGGTCAATCCCGTGGACATGGCCGACCCCGCCCCGGAATATATTACCGCCGCCGATGACGACAGCAATTTGGACTCCCAGGGCCCGGGCATCCTGAATGCGCTTGGCGACGGTGCGGACCGTGTCCGGGTCAATGCTGAGCCGGGTTTCCTTGTTGTTCAGGGCTTCGCCGCTGAGTTTCAGGAGCACGCGTCGGTACCGGCTTTTCCGTGGTAATTTCATAATGCTGATTTTTTCCGGAGTTAAAATACGGACCTATGGCTTCTCAGGTTGTCAGCATAAGGAAAACCGTCTGAACAGTCAAAGCCAAATGTGTTGAAAATGGGGAAAGGCTGGGTACATCGTACGAACGTTTAAAATCCTTTTTTCTTGAGAAGATTTTTATGGAGTGCGGGAGCCGGCGCTCCCGCTTTATGGTGCGCGGCGGCGAGCATGGCCAGCGCGGTTTTGTTCATTCAATTGTTTTCCTATCAGCGATCCGTCCGGGTGACGCCCAGGCTCAGGATGGGCAGGACATCCTTTTCCAGCGTCCGGTTGAGATCGAACAGCATGAATCCGCCGGCGCCCGCGCTGCGGACCTGTAAAATCTGTTCGATGACCTGGTCCGGCGCGAGCCGGCTTTCCGTGGCCGTCACGCCAATCCCGGGGAATACCCGGCCTCTGGATTTCGGCAGCATCGTTTGCCGCCGGACCAGCGCCTTGAAGGCGGCGCTATCGTCGGCGTAATCCATCGGGCAGACGAAATCCACCAGACCCTCCTTCAGCCAGAGGCCCCAGTCTTGTCCCATACCGACGGAGCACTCGGGATAATTCGGGTACACGGCGGCGGAGAGCTTGATGCCCGGGTTGCGCCGCCGGAGGAGATCGCGCGTGGAACGCAGGAAACCCGTGATCTGATTGCGGCGCCATGTTGCGAAGGAGTCTTTCAACTCGCCGGATTTAACGCTGTCCGGCCAGTCGCGGACCGACCGGCCCCGCCACTGTTCAAACCGCTGTCGGCACCCGGAGCAGAAACAGGCGTGAGCACTCGGGTAGCGCATATAATCCAGGTGAATCCCATCCACCCTGGCGCTCGTGATCAGTTCGGAAATCATGTTGAGTTCCTGGGCGATGTTTTCGGGATGCGTGGGGCAGAGCCATTTCAGCGTCTGGCGGTCATCTGTTTTTTGAAGGCGTCCGGCCTTGCGAAGCTGGTCCACGAGTGAATCCGGCGCCTGGCCCAGGTTCCAGCATATTTTCCAGACGTGCAGTTCGAGCCCATACCGGCGCGCGGCCGCGGCGCTCTGTTTTAACTGATCCCCGTATTTCCTGGCCGTGGAGGAAGCCGGCACATATTGACTGGCATAATGGGCCGTTCCCGCCCAGGCCAGATTGGGAAACACCGCGGTGAAGCCCGACTCGGACAACGCCTGGCAGGTGGCGTTCCAGTTGCCGGGATATAAACCGGTGCCGGTATGGTTCCAGACGCCGCGGAATTCCGGGGAACGCGGCTGTTGAACGCCGGCATAGGCGCGAACCAGCGCGGCCTTCAGGTCCCGCCCGGTATCCACCACCTCCGGATACTGTTGCCGGGCGACGCAGGAACGCATTTGGTCATCCAGCGCCTCAACCTGCGTGAGTAGGGATTCGGACGTGTCGTTCTCATCCAGCCGCCGGATACCGGCCAGCGCCGCCGGCAGGCCTTGGAACGACGCCACGTTTCCGGACGTGATCCAGGCGCGTTCCGCGGCGTCTTTCCAAACGGAGGCATTGAGAGAGCCCAGCAGGGCCAGAAGCAGGTCTTTCTTGTTCCCGTCGTCGCCGTCCAGAAGGATATGGGACATCCAAAATCCGTGATCCGACCGGACCCAGGCCGGATCGGAAAGCGCGGCGCCATCCGCTGTTCGCCAGGTCGCGATGACACGGGCGTTGGTGTCGGCGGGATACACCGGGCGGATATTGCTCGACGTCTGGAAAATGACGGCGGGTGTATGGGCGGGCGCGTTGCGATTAAATGCGAAACTGCTCCATTGCCCCGGTTTCGGCGCCGCCTGGTAATCCCCCACGGTCATATCCAGGAGCTTTGCCAGCCGGGGTTCCGCGGCATAGAACACGATCAGCTTGCCGCCGCGTTTCACAAAGGAGGCCAGCGCCCGGAGTTCCCGCCGGGGCGGGTAGGGGTTATAAGGCAGGATGGCCACCCGCGCCGAATCGAGGCTTCCGTTGATCACCTGCGTGTCATCGATGACGGTATGAGGAATGCCCAGATCGTTAAGCCAGCGGCTCAAACGCGATGCCGCGCTTCGGGAGGCGTTCCTTTCGTCCGGGTTGGGGGCGGAATCGACGGCGCTAACAACAGCGATATCGCATGACCGGACGCGCAGGGAGTGCACGGTCACCTCGGCAGGAATGTCCGCTGCCTTGGTGAAGCTGAGCCGAACACCCTTGATGGCATCCCATCCCGAAGGCCGGCCTTCCGTCGCCGCGGCGTGAAGGGAAAACGAAATCTTCTGCCGTCCGGAAAATTTCAACCGGGGGAGCCAAAGGTGCCAGCCGTCTCCGCTTTTCAGGTATAAGCCGACAGATTGGATGGCCTCCGGCCTTGCGCACGTGATATCCAGTTCCAGCGTCGAATAATGACTCAGGTCCAGCGCTACGGTCCGATCCCAGAAAACACGCGGGATGTTGTCCTGGAACGGACAGGAGAAACGGAGTCCGGCGGGGGTTCCGGTATCGGCGCGCACGGCGGGAGCGCCGGGGCCGGCCCGCCAGCCCGCGTCCGATCCGCCGACGTTTTTCGGGGAGAAGATATCGATCGTGCGTATCTGATCCGCCCGGACCGATCCGGCGGCCAACAGGCCCAGCAGTGCCAGGCGAACCAACAGACTCCTGACCGGCTTATATCCGTATTTCATCCGGGGCGTAATCTCCAATAACAATTACTGAATTCTCGCATGATAAATTGCCAAGGCGAGTTTTTTCTTATATCATTTCCCTTGCTCCATGAACAGTAATGAACAAATGAGCGATACCGGCCCGCCGGCGTGGTATGTTCTCCATACGCGCCCGCGCTGCGAGAAAAAACTGGAGGACTATTGTCGGGTCTATCATCTGGAGCATTATCTGCCGTTGCGTAAGGAAGTCAAAGTGTATCAGCGGCGCAAGGTCGAAGTCCGAAAGCCGCTGTTTCCCGGATATGTGTTTGCCCGGTTTGATTGCTCCCAGCGGGTCGGGGTCTTGCGGAGCCGGCAAGTGGTTCGTGTGTTGACGGTGGGGGACCAGGCGGGATTTATCTGCGAAATCAATCAGATCCGCAAGGCGCTGACGATCGAACCGACGCTGGGCGCCTGTCCGGCCCTTAAGCGGGGTGCTCGGGTTCGCATCGTGATCGGTCCGTTCCAGGGATTGGAAGGTGTGGTCAGTGCGTTCAAGGGCCAGACCCGGGTGGTCCTGAATGTCAACCTGATCGGGCAGGGCGTGCCCGTCGAGGTGACGCCGGACATGCTGGAAAGACTTTAATCAAGGAAAAAAAATCATGCCTCAAAAAAAATGTGTATTTTTTGACAGGGATGGAATTGTCAACAAATCGCCGGGCGCGGGAAAGTACGTGTTGGGCTGGGAAGAATTTCATCTGGTTCCCGAGTTTCCGGAGTGTCTGCAAATTGCGCATTGTTGCGGCTATGAAGCCGCTATCGTGACGAATCAGCGGGCCGTGGCCCTGGGTCTCCTCAGCGCCAGCCGGCTGGATGCGATCCATCAGCGCCTGCGGGATCTGCTGGAACGGGAGTATCGGCAGAGTGTGCTGGATATCCTGTATTGTCCCCATGATGTCGGCGCATGTGCCTGCCGGAAACCCAACCCCGGTATGCTGTTGACCATTGCGGCCCGGCATGCTGTCGATCTGGGCCGATCCTGGATGGTGGGCGACGCGGAAACCGACGTCGAAGCCGGGCGGCGGGCCGGATGCCGGACGATTCTGGTGGGTCCGGCATCGGCGGATGCCCGGGCGGATGCCCGGGTGGACACAATACAAGCCCTGCCGGCCTTGCTCGAGTCCCTGCTGTGAATAAAAGCCGACCCCGCGGCGGGCTTGGCTTTTATCGAAGTTGTTTTTTCAGATCCGGGTCGGGGACGCCGCCGTACCGGAGCGCGTTTTCATAATGCCCGCGGGCAATGGCGGGACTTGAGGGTTTCAGTTTCAAACTGAGGCGCGCCAGATTGTAATAGGCGTCACCGAGTTTTGGATCCAACTGAATTGCTTTTTGAGTTTCCACCCGGGCATCATCCAGCCTGTTGCGGCCGGCCTGGGCGACGCCCATGGCCAGGTGGGCGGTCGCGTTCATCGGCTGTTGATGGAGGACAATGAGCAGGAGCTGATAGGCTTTGTAAAATTCACTGTCGTGGCAATAAACCAGGGCCATCAGAAGATTCAACGCGGCATCGGGATCGGGGAGTTCCATCCCTCTCTGCAGAAGAATGCGCGCGTTTTCAGGCATACTCAGGTACAAATAACAACGCCCGGCGCCCTTGATCGCGTCGCGGCTCAGCGGTTGTTCCTCCAGAATGGTCAGGTACGTTTCCAGCGCGCTCTTCACATCGCCGGCGCGTTCCTTCTGAAGGGCGGCGCGCAGGTTTGCGGAAACCCGGGCGGCGTCCGCCGGCGCCGGTGATCCAGCCGGGGAAGGGATGAAAAGTTCGCGCGGCGGCTGGATCGGCGGCGGCTCGGCCGCCGCCCGGGTTTCCGCCGGCGCCGGTGGCGCGGGGCGGAGCTTGGCCAGCTCATCAGCGCAATACTTGATGCGGAAAGCCACGACATTGGTTTCCCAAAGCGGGTACTCGGCGGCCAGCTTTTGATACAGGTTCTGCGCTTCCGCGTAGAGTTCGATCGCGGTATCGGTCATATCCTGTTTTTTCAGCCAATCGGCCTGCATCATGGAATCGTATGCCGTCACGTATTGGTGGGAAGGGGATATGGGTTGGGTATTCCCGGCGGAAGGGGCGGGATCGGAGGCCGTGGAAACATCGGCGGCCATTCCCGGCCCGGATAGCAGGAACCCCAGGAACATGCGGAACAACAGTTTTGAAATCATTCGCAGTCTTTTTCTTTTGAGTGGTTTGACTTGACGTCCGTTTATGGTAATAATGCCTCCGACTAAACGCCCGGCTTGTGAATGTTTTCTTCGTCTGAATTGTTGCGTTTTTTTGATGAACATCTATTGTTAACTATACACCATGGATGGGGATACCAGTCAATATCGTTCTTCACGGTCGGATGACCAGGGCATGATCCTGGTTCTGGTTCTGGTTTTGCTCGGAATGATTACCGCCTTGGTGATCCAATCGCAAATGGTCGCCCGGATGACGCTCGGAACCGAGGAGCGAAAAATCGCGCGGGTTCAATTGCGCGCGGCGGCCACGGATGCCGCCTGGGAGGCCTTGCGCCTGTTGGTTGACGATGACGATCGCCTGGTGGATCATACCAACGAACCGTGGGCGACTCCCGGGGGGCGGCTGTTGCCGAATGGCATTGAAACGTCGGTTCAGATCGAAGACGAAAACCGGCGTTTTGATATCAACAGCCTCTCTGTCCGGCTGCCCGAGAAAACGCAGCGATTTCCGTTGGATATCGTCCGGGATATCCTGGCCCTGTCGCGTCAGCCGGATCCCTTGGTCCAGGCCCAGGTGTTGCAGGACTGGCTTGATCCGGATCATGCGGGGCTTCGGGAGGAGGATTATTATCGAAGTCTTAACCCGCCGGTGACGATCGCCGATGCCCTCATGGAAAGTCCGCAGGAATTGGCCGAGGTGCTGGCGCGGTCGGGATCGCGCGGTGGAGTGCCGCCGGGGTTTGCTGTTCTGCCCGATCGCGCCAGGCGGATCATGCCGGTCAACCTGAATACGGCGGAGCGCGATGTGATCCTGGCCGTGTTGGGACCGCAGAACGCCGCCGCCGCGGCAACGCTCATCGGACTTCGGGATGCCGGCCCGTTGGCCTCGCTGACGGTGTTGAACCGGCTTCTGAAAACAGGCCCGGAGAATCCATGGAGCCTGTATTTCAATGTCAAAAGCAGTTTTTTTTCGGTGACGGCCCGCGCCGCGAAAGGCGAAGACTCTGAAGAGGTGTACGCGCTGGTGTGCCGCGATGCGCAGGGGAATGTCGATATTCTCCGCTGGGTCTGTCAATAAATTCCGCAAGGCGGAATTTATTGACGGAGATGCGCCGCGGTGGAAAGGCGGCGAATTTTTCTATGGCGTCATGCCCCGGCGGGGCGAAGGGCAATAGGCGGGCGCTTTAGCGCCGGTCGCTGTAAAGGTAAATAGAATTGCGTCCCATAGGGACGCTTGATGTTCAAATCCATGGAATGCGATCCTCACAATCATCAGCAAGCCCCTCGGGCCCGCGAGGATGCGGGCAAGGAAGGGCGCGGCGCCGGCATGTCCGATGGGTCCGGCCGGTCTTGCTTTTTCACGGCCCGATCGTGCTACGGCGTGGCGCTGTCGGGAAAAACGGCCTTGGTGGTCCGCTCGCGGCGGGGGTCGTCCGGCCGGGTTCGGCATGCCGTTGTGTCGTCCGCCGATGCCGCGGCGTGGTCGGAGTGGCTGGCGGATAGTGCGCGCCCTGAAAATGTTGTTGCCGGTTGTGTTACGGTTCAGGAAAGCCTGACGTTATGGCTGAAAACCCCGTTTGCCTCCGTTCCCAAGGCGGAAAAAGTTCTGCCTTCTCTGCTGGATGTCCAGTTGCCGTTTCCACTCGAAAGCTGTCATTATCGTTTTGTGGATATCCGGCGAATGCCCGACGGCACGACCCAGGCGCTGGCGGTTGCGGCGCGGCGGGAAAGTCTCCAGGCGCGCCTGGCCGCTTACCAGACCCAGCGGCTGAATCCCGTCCTGTTGGATCATGAAGGCCTGGCGCTCTGGACTCAGAGCTTGGAAGAATATCCCCTGCCGGCGGATGCCCGCCCGCAACGCCGGGAGCCTGCCGGCAACCCTTCGCGTAACGACGCCGGACCTGTGGTCCGCGTTATTCTCTGGGTGGATGTTGATCATGTGACGCTGGTGATCGGACAAGGCGACCGATATCAGAATGCCCACAGCATACTGACAAACCTTCCGGCGTTAACGGCAGAAACCGATTCCGGCGCGGCCTTGGAAGGGCTTGTCGGAAGGATTCAGCGAATCGTGCGCGCCGAGCTTCCGGCGGAACAGCGGGTGCATTGGATGGCGTGTGGCGTCGGTGCGCGGCAGGAAACGCTGATTAACGGATTGCATCAATCCCTGGCCGTCGAATGGCCGGGGCCCCTGACGATTCACCGGGAACCGGAAACCTTCCTCGCCCGCGCGCTGGGCACACGGGCGCTGACCCGCGGCCCGCTTCGGTGTAATCTGCGAATTTGCGAATTGGCCCATCCGCTCCTGCTCCGGCAGGTCCGCCGGCGCGCCATAACGACGGCCATGCTGTTCCTGACCGCCGGTGTGCTGTTGTGCGGACTCAACCTGGCTTGGCGTCTGCTGGCGGCGCATCGGACAGCGGACGCCAAGCAGGCCGTTGCGACCCTGGCGGCGGGCCTGGCGCCGGGAGCGCGGATTCCCTATGGCCAGGAAGTTCGGGAAGCGCAGAAGTTTGCCTCTCAGCGGGCGGAACGTGAGGCGCCGTTCCTAAACGCCTTTGAGCCCTCGCTGGTCGCCCGCCTGGCGGAGCTTATCCGGGAAGGGCAAACGCAGGGCGTGGCGTACGAAACTCTGACGCTTCAGCGCAACGGTTTTTTGCTGACGGGAACCAGTGACGACTGGGATCGCTGCGAACGGCTGGCGGTTCGCCTGAAGGCGCCGGGCTATGTCGTGAAGCTGGAGCGTCAGGAGGCTGTTGCGGATGCCCAGGTGCGTTTCTCAATCAAGGGAGAAAAATTGCCCGCCCCGCCGCGGGGCGGGATTTAATGGATTGAAAATGAAGCCATAGCCGGTATACCCGCCTTGCGGGGTAAACTTTACGCTCGCCACGCGTTTGTGGCGTGGCCTGCTATTTTCAAGGAAGAGACCCGTCCGATGAAAATCAATACCCTCCAGATCCTGTATGGCAGCGCCACGCTGGCGCTTATCGCGGGGATCGGCCTGACCGTTGCCTCGCTGCGGCAGGCGACGTCGCTCGCGCAGAGCCTGCGGGGCCGGGTCGCAGTGGTGGCGGAATTGCAGGCCATGGAGCGGGCCAAAGATCGGTATTCAGCGGCTGTTCGGCGGTTCGAAGCCCTGTCAAATACCGCGCCGGTTTCCTTGTCCGGCCTGGCTGCGGCAACAGTGACCAACGCCACACCCGATATCCGGGAAATAGAATCCAAACCACTGGATCAAGGATGGGTTCTCATACGGTCGGAAGTCATTTTCAACGACCTGAATCTGGATCAACTGCCGGCGTTTGCGCATGCCGTGGAATCCCAGCGGCCTCCCTGGCGTCTGGTGGAATGTTCGATAACAGCCTCCACCCAGACCGATGGGTTCGGCCGCGTGGTGCTGATCCTGGAAGCTCTGAGTAAGCAGGCAAAATAAAACGTCCGATCTTTACATTGCTGCCAGATGAAATGCATCGTTTCCAATACATTTTTCGGGAAATAAGCCGGCGCAAAGCAAGAACTTCCGTTGCTATTGCGGGGTATGCTCTGGCGGTGGCCATGTGCAGTCTTTTGCTGGCCATTTTCTATGCATCCAAAGAATCGGGAGACAATGTTCTTGCCAATACAGGAACGCATTTCATTGCGTTTGTCCCGGCCAGGGTCTCCGACGCCGCAACCTCTGTCTTTCACGATGATACCATTTCCTGTTTTCTAAACGGCGGCATTATCACTCGCACGATGTCCTGCGATGTCTTGGACAGCGTCAAAACCATTCCATCCATAGCCGACGCCTCGCCTTTCCTGATGTTCAGGGTGAAAAGCTTGGTACCGGTGAATGCCGTCATTACTAATAAAATCGATTCGGAACAAGATCTCGCATCACTGTGCGAACCCTGCCGCAGAGCCTATTTAAAATCAGTGGAACCCATGATACTGGCAAGCCGGGTGGGCCCTTCCCTGCCGGCAACTTCAAACTATTCGTTAACTGTCGGCGGTTTTGATCCCGCGAACAAGGTGGCAGTCGGCACGACCTGTTGCGCTGAAACCGATGTTATCAGCGGCAGGTTTCTGCGTCCCGGCGATAAAGGTATGATCCTGGTCGAGGAGGCTTATGCCCGGGCCATGGGCCTCAAATCGGGCGATTCGATAAAAATTGCCGGCCGTGCGTTTAAAGTCGCCGGTATCGTCAATCCGGGTATTCGACCGGCAAAAGCCGACGTGTACCTGCCCTATGAGGAAGCCGAAGACATGGCCCGCGCCTGTATGACGCAATCTCCGCCCACTCGCATCATGAACGCCATCCTGGTCCAAGTCAGACACTCGCTCCGGCAGGAGGAAGCGATTCGGGCAGTCAGGAAACTGATTCCGGATATTGTTGTTTCCAGTTACGCTTGTTACCGGCCCGCCGCTAAGGTCATCGGCATTAATGAAAAAACCGCTTGGATTCTGGTAGCGGTCCTGCAACTCGGAGCCATCCTGTTTGCCGTGAAATCACAAACTGCATCCCTGGTTGAACGCCGGCGCGATATTGGCATTCTCAAAGTCCTGGGGTGGACAAACGGCGCAATTGCCGGCCTGATTTTTACCGAAGCAGCGTTTCAGGCGTTTGTGGGAAGTCTGATCGGATGCGTGGGGGCCATCCTCCTCCTGCTTTTATTGCCGAAAGACCTTATAGGCATCTTGAATTTGAACAGCATCCCGGTGATCGCTTATGTCATGATCGGTATCGTGTGTTGCCTTTCGATGCTGGGCGGCATCATGGCGGGTATATTTCCCGTGTTACATGCGGGAAGACTGCTTCCCCTTGAAGCCCTGCGGCGGCTGTGATTATGCGATGAAAACCGATGTTACCATTACTGATGAACGTATGGTCTTAACCTGCACCGGGGTGACGAAGACCTATCGAACACGCGGCAAACAGATCTCCGTGCTTCGGGGAATTGACCTTGCTATACCCAAAGGAACCCTGACCGTGATCACCGGCAACAGCGGCACGGGGAAAACCACCCTGTTGAGTATTGCGGGAGGGCTGGACCGGCCGGATACAGGTCGGATTGCGTTCATGGGCAATCCCATGGAATCCCTTACGGCCCGTGAATCCGCTTTATTGCGGCGTGGCAGAATCGGATTCATCTTTCAGAACTTCAATCTGATTGATTCCTGGACGGCGATCGAAAATGCTGAGGCCGGGTTAATTCATCTCCGCGTCACGGCCGATGAAAAGCGCCGGCTGGCCACGGATCTGCTTGCCGGACTTGGCCTGGCAGGCCGCCTTGACAGTTTTCCTGATGAATTGAGCGTCGGTGAGGAACAGCGAGTTGCCATAGCGCGAACGCTTGCGGCTCGGCCTTCCCTGGTGCTGGCCGACGAGCCGACCGGCAGTGTCGACGACGAAACAGGCGCTGAAATTATCAGAAGACTGATGGCGCACACCAGGGAACACGGAGGCTCGGTGATCGTGGCAACCCATGGCCCTTTTCCACTCGGAACGGCCGATGCAGTATTCAGACTGGCGGAGGGCGTATTGCTGCCGTTGTAACCGCAGTGCAATCATCTGCCTGAAGTCTGATGTTTTGAAACTGGCTCACCCCTTACCCAAATTTATCCTTCTTTTTCACTGGCCACCGGACCCCGCTCAGGTATAATGCCCGCCCATGAACGTGTTAGTCACCGGCGGCGCCGGCTATATCGGCAGTGTTACCACCGAACTGCTTCTCGATGAGGGCTATGAGACGGTGGTGTTCGATAACCTGGAGCGCGGCCATCGCGAAGCCGTGGATCCGCGCGCCCGGTTCATCGCGGGCGACTTGCGCAACCCGGCGGATATCGCAAAGGCCATGCAGGCGGTCAAGCCGGATGCGGTCATTCATTTCGCGGCTTATGCCCTGGTTGGCGAGTCCATGGAGCACCCGGAGTTGTATTTCGGCAACAACGTCCGTGGCGGCGTCAACCTGGCGGAGGCAATGCTGAAAACTGGTGTGCGCCGGATCGTGTTTTCGTCCACCTGCGCCACCTATGGTCAGCCGGAACGATTACCGATCACCGAAGATATGCCTCAGCGTCCGACGAATCCTTACGGCGAGTCCAAGCTTATGTTCGAAAAAATCCTGGTCTGGTATCAACGGCTCAAGGAGTTTCAGCCGGTGTTCTTACGCTATTTCAACGCCTGCGGTGCGTCATCCAAATATGGCGAGGATCATGATCCCGAAACCCATCTCATCCCCAATGTCCTGAAAGTGGCGCTGGGCCAGGGCGAACAGGTGCCGGTGTTCGGCGAGGATTACGACACGCCGGACGGCACCTGCATCCGGGATTACATTCATATCGAAGACCTGGCCCGGGCTCATTTGCTGGCGTTGAAAAATCCATTTTGCGGCGCCCTGAACCTGGGCACCGGTGAAGGTTGCTCCGTTCTGCAGGCGATTGGAGCGGCACGCCGGATTACGGGGCATCCGATCCCGGTGAAGTTCTTGCCGTGCCGTCCGGGCGATCCCGCCCGGCTGGTGGCCGATGCCCGCAACGCCCGAAAAGTGCTGGGCTGGACCCCGGACCGGAGCCGGGTTGATGACATTGTTCAAACCGCCTGGGATTGGCACCGGGCGCACCCGGACGGGTACGGCAAAAAATCTTGATCATGCTCTTGATCTCTTCTGTTTTTCTGATATGCGGAATGAGATTGCGATCAAGATTATGATTAAGAAAAAATCGTTGGACAATACCCAAGCCGCCATGGATAATGCCGTAATCAAATCTAAGAACTTGTCCGTAAATAAGGAATCGGCTCATAGAGCCGATGCTACACATCTGAAAAGCACGGCCTTTTACTGTAGCAGCCGCTCTGCCTGCCCGCAGTGCTACGCACAGCGTTGTAGGCGGGTGAGCGGCTTTCGGACTATTTACGGATAAGCTCTAAATCAGACTTAACTTAAGGAGCAATCCACATGGCCTCCAAACCGACCAAACCGGAAGACAGTAAGGAAACCAAGGACAACGGGGATAGCAAGGAAAACAAGGCAATGCTTAACAGCGTCCTGGCCCAGATCCAGAAGGAATTCGGCGAGGGCGCCATCATGCGCCTGGGCGACGCCAAGGCCCGGGTGGCCGTGGCGTGTATATCCACCGGTTCCTTTTCTCTCGATCTGGCTTTGGGCATAGGCGGCCTGCCCCGGGGGCGGGTCTGTGAGATTTTCGGGCCTGAGTCCTCGGGTAAAACCACGCTGACTTTGCACGTGATCGCCAATGCGCAGAAAGCAGGCGGCATCGCCGCGTTCATCGACGCCGAGCACGCGATGGACCCGCTTTACGCCAAGAAAATCGGCGTCAACCTGGACGAGTTGCTGGTGTCCCAGCCGTCCTCCGGCGAGGAAGCCCTGACCATCGCGGAAAAACTCATCCGCAGTAACGCCATGGACGTCGTGGTGGTGGATTCGGTGGCGGCGCTCACCCCGCGCGCGGAAATCGAGGGCGAAATGGGCGACGCCCAGATGGGCCTGCAGGCGCGGCTCATGTCCCAGGCGATGCGTAAACTGACCGCCGCCATCTCCAGCTCGAAAACCTGCTGTATCTTCACCAACCAGCTCCGGGAAAAAATCGGCGTCATGTTCGGCAACCCGGAAACCACGCCCGGCGGCAAGGCCTTGAAGTTCTATGCGTCGGTCCGGCTGGATATCCGCAAGATCGGGGTCATCAAGGATCCCACCGGCCGGGTGATCGGCAATCGGACCAAGGTCAAGGTGGTGAAAAACAAGGTGGCGCCGCCGTTCATCGAGGCCGAATTCGACATTTTATACACCGAAGGCATTTCCTGGTCCGGCTCCATTGTGGACGCGGCGATGCAGTACAACCTGCTCGAAAAACGGGGTTCCTGGTTTTCCTTTGAAGGCGAGCAGTTGGGGCAGGGGCGCGACGGGGTCGTTGAACAGATGAAGACCAACCCGGCCCTGCAGGCCAAGCTCGTGGAGGGAATCCGGGCGAAGGTCAAGGAAATGCCGCCGCTATAGATTCCACTTCGTGGAATCTATTGTAATTCCATGCATGGAAATTTTCCGCCATTGGCGGATCCGCCTCCCGCTGTTGCTCCAAGCTGTGGCGGGCAAGCTGGCGGACAATCTGGAAAAGTTTGTCATTACGAGCATAGCGAGGAATCTCTGCCGTATCGGTAAATGTGGCCGAGATCCTTCGCTCCGCTCAGGATGACAAGCTGTGTTATCAGGCATAGTTGCCGTCTTTGGTGGCCTAATTGAATTCATGAATTCAGGATGTATTAGCTCATGAACCGCTCATTAACCGCCCATGAATTGCGGGAAATATTTTTCTGCTTCTTTAAACAGCGCGGGCATACGCTGATTTCCGGCGGATCGCTGATCCCGCAGAACGACCCCACCGTGCTCTTCACGACCGCGGGCATGCACCCATTGGTGCCGTACCTGATGGGTGAGCCGCACCCGGCCGGCCAACGGCTCTGCGACGTGCAGAAGTGCATCCGGACCGGCGATATCGATGCGGTCGGCAATGCCTCGCACTTGACCTTTTTTGAAATGCTGGGAAGTTGGTCGCTGGGCGATTACTTCAAAGAGGATGCCATCGCCTGGTCATACGAATTCCTGACCTCCCCGGATACGCTCGGTTTCCCCCCCGATGCGCTCTACGTCACGGTGTTCCAGGGCAATGATCGAGTGCCCGCGGACCGGGAATCCGCGGAAGTCTGGAAAAAAATGGGCATCCCCGAAGCGCGGATTTTATTTTTGCCCGTGGAAGACAACTGGTGGGGGCCGGCCGGTCGCACCGGACCCTGCGGACCGGACACGGAAATGTTCATTGATATCGGCCAACCGCCTTGTGGCCCGGCCTGCCGGCCCGGCTGTTCCTGCGGCAAGTATTTTGAAATTTGGAACGATGTGTTCATGCAGTACGAGAAAACGGCCGAGGGCGCCTATGTGCCGCTGAAAAAAAATAACGTGGACACCGGCATGGGAGTGGAGCGGACAATTGCCATGCTCCAGGGTAAAAAATCGGTGTACGAAACCGAGCTGTTTGCGCCGATCATCGCGGCGATTGCCGCCCAATCCGGTCAAGCCATGGGCAAGTCTGATGTGGATGGGCAGGTCACGCGGGCATTCCGGGTCATCGCCGATCATCTCCGCAGTTCCGTTTTTATCCTTGGCGACGAGCAGGGTGTCTCGCCCAGTAACCTGGGCCAGGGTTACGTTCTCCGGCGGTTGATTCGTCGCGCCGTGCGGCACGCCAAAAACCTTGAAATGTCCGTCGGTTTCGTGAAGCTCATTGCCGAAAGCGTCATCGCCCAATATGGCCCGATCTACCCGGAACTGACGCACAACCGGGACCGCATTCTGCGGGAACTGGCCGCGGAGGAGGAGAAGTTCGAGAAGACCCTGAACCAGGGATTGCAGGAGTTCGGCAAAGTGCTCGAACAGATGAAGGCGCACAACCAGAAGGCATTGGCCGGGCGGATCGCGTTCCGGCTTTACGACACCTACGGGTTCCCGGTGGAGTTCACGGCTGAGCTCTGCGCAGAACAGGGAATCACGATCGACAAGGACGGCTTCGACAAGGCCTTTGCAAAACACCAGGAGATATCGCGCCAGGGCGCCGATAAGGTTTTCAAAGGCGGCCTGGCCGATAACTCCGAGGCCACCACCCGTCTGCACACGGCCACGCACCTGCTGCATCGGAGTCTCCAACTCGTGCTGGGCGATCACGTGAAACAGAAAGGATCCAACATCACCGCCGAGCGCCTGCGCTTCGATTTTTCGCATTCCGCCAAGCTGACGCCGGAGGAGATCCGGAAGGTGGAGACGCTGGTCAACGATGCGATTCAAAAGGGATTGCCGGTCTCCGTGGAGGTCATGACCCTGGAACAGGCGCAGGCGGCCAACGCCACGGCGCTTTTCGCGGCCAAGTACGGGGAACAGGTAAAGGTCTATTCGATCGGCGATTTTTCCAGGGAAGTCTGCGGCGGCCCGCATGTGGATAACATCCGTGAACTGGGCCGATTCCGGATCCAGAAAGAAGAAGCCTCCAGCGCCGGCGTTCGAAGAATTCGGGCCGTGCTGGAGGCTTCCTGCTAAAATCTTTATCCGAAGCGCCGGTCAGGCGCTTCGGATAAAAGATAATTGCTGTCTTACCAGCCCGCGTTGACGATCGGCAGGAATTTCCAGAATTCCTTCTCGGTCGCGAAGTTCAACACGCCGATCTGCAGCCCGTCGAGCTTGCCGGTCCAGTTGATCGCGCCGAGCTGGAAGCCCGTGGCGCTGATTGCGTAGTTGATCGCGCCGAACTGCATGCCCGCGAGGGCGCCGGCCACGTTGATGAAGCTGATCTGACAGCCGCCGACATCGCCGCCGGTGTAGTTGATCAAGCCGCCCTGGATGCCTTTCGCATTGCCTCCGGTCAGGTTGATCGCGCCACACTGGCCGCCCGTCAGGTCGCCGCCGGCCCAGTTAATCAGACTTTCCTGAACACCGGCTACGTTGCCGCCGACCCAGTTGATTAAGCTGTACTGCATACCGGTCAGATCCCCGCCGACATAGTTAATGCCGCCGAGCATGAGAGCCGATGCGTTGCCGCTGACGGCATTGATCACGCCGATGTCAGCGCCCGTGACTTCCGAGTTCAGGCCATAAATAAGGTTAATGGCCAGACCATGGACCGGGGCATCCGAATTGATAATCTGAACCGGGGTTACCAGCGACAGTTGGAAGGGCGCCGCAAAACCTGTGGACACCATGCCAACCGCGAGCAACACCGCCAGAACAGTCACAAAACGATTACGTTTTTTCATAATCTTGATTTCCTTTCCATCCGGTTAATAAACAACATTTCGCAGTCCGGTAGTAGCTTCTTTTCCCCCGACTTAAGTGGCGCGGAACGCGCCCTAAACCGTAAGCCAGGAAATGCTCCACCTCCTTTCCTGAATGATAAGGTTGTTTGTCAATAACTGAATACGATAACGGGCAATGGGTCAGTTATTGGGGGGTGTAGCGGCGGTTCGTACTTGTCCCGCTCCCAGCGGGAAGAACCGCAATCCGTCAGCTGATGGACCGTTCCATCGAACGGCCCCTACAACCGGAAAATCAGCATATATCCAACCAGTCCTCACGCCAATAATTGACCCATTACGATATAATATGTAGTAATTGTCCTAAAAGCGGAAAATGCGGTCAAGGTTATTTTTGACATATTTACAATCAGTTATTGGGGGGTGTAGCGGCGGTTCGTACTTGTCCCGCTCCCAGCGGGAAGAACGGCCCCTACAACCGGAAAAACTGCATACCACCTGAATATTGCGCGAAAATCGCGCAATATTCACTTTTCGTCAATGC
>JAHIJO010000094.1 GCA_018898455.1 Verrucomicrobiota bacterium
CACGGCGACACACGACATGAAGATGCTGTCGGCGTCGGATTTGGTGGTGTGGATCCGGGACGGGGCGATCAACCGGGTGGCAAGGCGGGATGAAGTAACAATAGAGGTCGGCTCCATCGACGGCCAAACGCTGGCTTGACGCTATGGATAAGCAGCTTCATGACGAGGTAACGCATTGTTTTGCCTGGGACGGATTTTCGTTTCAGGTGCCACGAGATTGGAATCTCTCCGAATATGCGCTTCTGCGGGATGTGTCCTGGATTCGGATGGAGGATGATAGCGCGGTCCGGCTTGACGTGGAATGGACCCGTTCGCGCCGTCCCATCGACATGGAGCGGATGCGGAAACAATTTAGCGCCGTCGCCAAGTCCATGACGACGGCGGGCGCTGAGACCCAGTCGGTGGAGGAGCTTCCGGACGGCTGGTCGGCATTTCTTTATTCCATGCCCGACGGCAGGCACCTTCTTGCCGCGTTTCGTTACGTGCCCGGTTCCGATTTTTTCTGCTTATTGAAGATCCATTTCAAATCGGTCAGCCGGCGGGAACCGCCCCGTATCCTTCATCGAATCGCGTCCACGTTTCAGCTTCACGAGCAGGATGTCGTGCCGTGGGAGCTGTTTGATATCCGTTTTCTATTAAATCGTGATTTTCGGCTCCTGTCAACGTCGTTTCAGGCCGGCCGCCAGTTGATGATCTTTGAATGGCGCCTGCGCATATTCTATCTCTGGTTTTTTTCATTGGCGGATCTGGTGCTCAGGGAAAAATCCATGGAAGCCTGGTGCGCGACCTTCCTGAACGGCTTCAAGGGAATCCGGGGTTCCAGGTTTACGGCGGGCGAACAGTCCGGCGTTATTTTAAGCCGGCATCTTTGGCGTTATCCGCTGGGGCATATCGATGAAATCGTTCGCATGTGTTTCCGGTACCGCGCGCATTGCAGGCATCTTGCCGCGCAAAACCAGATCGCGCTGTGGGTGTTTCAATACCGGACTAACGCCGACCTGGATAAGCTGGCTCTGGATGTAACGCCGTCCGATATAATGTGAGTATCCCAGCCGCCAAGTCGGAAAAAACATGACGATATTCCGCCCGCATTGATGCCCCCCCCCAAGGTTTCTCGCGACGTCTTGAAAAGACTTGCATGCTGATTATCATCGGCTAGAATGTCGGTGTTTCTATGCATAATAACCGGGGGTGCCATGCCGGACAAGGCCTTGCAGGAATTGTGCCGTGTCGTTGCCGCCCTGCGTCATCCGCGGGAGGCGGAGGACTTCCTGCGGGCCCTGCTGACCCCCGCCGAGCGCGCCCGGATTGCTTTGCGCTGGCGCTTGGTATGCCTGCTGGAAGCCGGTATGAAACAGCGGGCAATTGCCGATAAACTGGGCATCAGCCTCTGTAAGATTACGCGCGGATCCCGGGAACTGAAACACGGTCCGTCGTGCTTTCGCAATCATGTGAGAAAGAGTATTCAGTAGAATCAGCAAGGAAAGGAATGCCGTCCATGAGTGCCCAATCGAAAGTGGTATTGAGCGACAACGACATGCCCCGCCAGTGGTATAACATCCAAGCCGACCTGCCGCATCCCCTGCCGCCGCCGGTGGGCAAGGATGGGAAGCCGATCGGACCCGATGCCCTGGCGCCCGTGTTTCCCATGAACCTGATCGAGCAGGAGGTCAGCACCCAGCGCTGGATCGATATTCCCGAAGAGGTGATCGAGAAATTGCTGTTATGGCGGCCCAGTCCGTTATACCGCGCGCACCAGTTTGAAAAAGCGCTCGGAACCCCCGCGAAAATCTATTACAAGAACGAAGGCGTGTCGCCCGCCGGCAGTCACAAGCCCAACACGGCGATTCCGCAGGCGTATTATAACCGGGAGTTTGGCATTCAGCGCCTGACCACCGAAACTGGCGCCGGCCAGTGGGGCTGTGCCCTGGCCATGGCCTGCAAGCTGTTCGGCCTGATCTGCAAGGTGTACATGGTCCGCATCAGCTTCGATCAGAAGCCGTTCCGGAAAATGATGATGAACGTGTGGGGCGCCGAGTGCGTGGCCAGTCCGAGCAACCTGACCCAGGCGGGCCGCGCTATCCTGGCGAAAACTCCGGATACCCCCGGCAGTCTTGCCATCGCCATCAGCGAAGCCATTGAGGACGCCGTGACCTCCAAGAACACCCGTTACTCGCTGGGGAGCGTACTGAATCATGTATTGATGCACCAGACTGTTGTCGGGCTGGAGGCCCAGAAGCAGATGAAAATGATGGGCGAGTACCCGGATGTGGTTATTGGATGCGTAGGCGGCGGCTCCAACTTCGCTGGCATCAGCTTCCCGTTCGTTTGCGACAAGATTCACGGCAAGAATATCAAAATCGTCGCCGTGGAGCCAACCGCCTGTCCGACGTTGACCCGCGGCCCTTTCGTGTACGACTCGGGGGATGTGGCGATGATGACGCCGCTCCTGCCAATGTACAGTCTGGGTCACGGTTTCGTGCCCCAGCCCATTCACGCCGGAGGGCTCCGCTACCATGGCATGGCGCCGCTGGTCAGCCACGTCCTGCGCGAGGGGCTGATCGAGGCCGTTGCGATTCCGCAGTTGGAATGCTACAAGTCGGCGGTCCTGTGGGCCCATACCGAAGGGTTCATCCCGGCGCCGGAGACGTCCCACGCCATTGCCGCCGCCGCTCGAGAAGCCAAACAGGCCCAGGAAGAGGGCAAGGAAAGAATCATTCTCCTGAACTGGTCCGGCCACGGGCTGATGGATCTAACCGGTTACGAAGCGTACATGAATGGAAAGCTGTCCGATTACCAGCTTCCGGACAATGATCTGCAAGCCTCCCTGAAAGCCCTGGAAGGCCTGCCTGTGCCGCCCAAGCTGTAATTGTTTTTCCCGGTCAAGAACGGGGGCTTGCTCAAGATATATTTCACGGATGCCTTTCCGCTCTGCCAGAACGGCGATCTCTTTTAAACTTATTTTAATCTGCCGCGCAGCGGCTTGCTTGAACCACCGGTTTCAGCCTACCTCGCTACGCTCGGCGGATGAACTGTGCCGTTCCCCGCCGAAAACGGCGGCTCCGCCCCGTGCTCGGGCCGGCCGAGCATGCGCCGCGCATCCCCGTCCACCCCTGCGCCGGGGTGCCGGTCAACAGCCGCGTTGGCTCGACAAGACAAAAAGAGACAAAATAAAAGACTTGAAGAGATATGCCAAATGATGCATATTCATATGCATGAGAACAACACTCAATATAGATGACAGTATGCTCCGTAAAGTGACGGAAATCACAGGCGTGAAAGAAAAGACAGCCTTAGTGCGCATGGGACTGGAGGCGCTTCTGTCGCTTGAAAGCGCCAGACGCCTCGCCAGTCTGGGCGGTACGGAAAAGCGCCTGCGCTTCATTCCTCGCCGTCGGCCATAGGAGAACAGGTATGGTCTTGGTGGACACATCCGTCTGGGTGGATCATTTCCGGCAGGGAGTATCACTGCTTGATGACCTGCTGACTTCTGGACAGGTGGTAATTCACCCGTTTGTCATTGGCGAACTGGCGTGTGGCAATCTAAGGAATCGGAGGAAAATCTTGACGTTACTCTCCAACCTGCCTTCGCTGAAAATGGCGAACCACGCAGAAGCGCTCTACCTCACTGAGACCCATTCCCTTCATGGCGCCGGCATTGGGTGGATTGATGTCCATCTCCTAGCATCCTCTTCCTTGAGCCACGTCCCCATCTGGACCAGGGATCGCAAATTGAAGGGTGTTGCCAGTACACTTGGAATCGCCGGTAAAGAATGAGCCAACAAACTCCTTCATGCGACGTCGCTAAAGCGCTGCGCATGAGGATTAACGTTGGATGAACGGAGGAAAGCTAACCATGGGAATTGCAGCAAAACGAATTACGTGCATCGCTCTGGCAATGATCGCGACGATCGCGGCCAAGTCCCAGATGAACGATGCTCAATCACCAAGAGCGACTGGGAAAGGATTCCTCGTCGAGGTCAACGGAACCCGATTGCTGCAGTCCGATGTCGATAGAGAGTTTAGCCAGTCGATACGCAATTTCCCGGAAGATGCCAAGCGTCGCTTCATGGAAGGGGTATACAAGGAAAGGATCGAAGCGTTCGTCACAAGCGTCCTGTTGGTTGGTGAAGCAAAAGCGAGGGGATTGACTATCACGGAAGAAGATGCGATCCAAGCATACCGGAAGCACTACCCCAGAGTAACATTCGCGGACGTGGACGCGAGTATACAAAGATATAAGGCAAAAGGCATGGATTTCATGAAGTTTATTATGGAACAAGCTCTTATCGAGAAGCTCAAGGCCGTATTGACGGAGAGTCTGGTCTTTTCGCCGGAAGAAATCGCGGCCTATCGTACGATCGTTCCTGAAACCGTTCATGTACGACAAATTTTCACAAAGCTACCACCCGATGCCGAAACGAAAAGCAAAGCACAGCAGAAGGCTGCGGACATCCGGAAGCAACTCGTTGAGGGTGCTGATTTTGCAGAAATGGCAAAGTTATATTCAGATTCCCCGGAAAAGGTGAGGGGCGGAGATATGGAACCCTTCAGACGCGGGCGCTGCGAGAAGCCTTTTGATGATGCTGCTTTTGCCCAAAAAGAGAAGGAGATCGGCCCAGTAGTAAAAACGAGTTATGGATACCACATTATTCAGGTGCTTGAACATAAAAGCGGAAATACTTTGACTCGTGAAGATGTGCTCCTTGCGCTCAAGAGCAAGAGGGCCGAAGTGATCGCTGAGGAAGTTCTGAAGAAACTCAGGCAGAAGGCCATAATCCGATATCCCAAATAGGTGGAAGAAGGAGGGTGCCGTGAACAAGACTTTATTTTTCATGTTCTCGTTGGCATAATGACTGTTATTATTGGCTTTGCCAAACTGGAAAATAACGAAATGGTGTCAGGAATTGGAGCGTTTGTTGGCGGCGGATTGGCAGCATTGGCCATGTTGTTTGTGACTATCACAGGCAAGGTTCCGACTTTGCTTGCAGGATGGGGCCAGTCAAGAGCACCGGCCCGGCCCGCCGCCACACATACATCATCCGCTGGTGCAGCAGGGCTTGGACCGGTTGCTTGATTTTCTTTATCGCTTTGCGGGAAGTTACCATCCTCCCTTTCATCTGCGAACCTCTGCGGTTCCATTCATACTGCTATTTTATCCCAGTTCCACCGGCTGAAGTTGCGGGTGAAGAGGGTGTCGCCGAATCCGCCTCCTTCGCCGCCGGCTCTTCCGGCGGTTTGGGTTTGGGCAGATTCTTGGGATCATAGGCGGCAATGGCCTTGACCTGATCCGAATCCAACACCCCTTGGAATAGAATCAATTCGTCCACGATGCCATTGGGCGAGGCGCCGCTGCCGCTGTAGCTCAGTGCCAGGAAATCAGTATCGGGAGGGAGTGGTTGCTGCTCGTTCTGGGTGTTGACGTAATCATAACCGTCCACATAGAGCACGCGACGGCCTTCCGCGTTCCAGGTGATAACCAGATGATGCCAGTTATCCTTCCAATCATATGGTTTGAAATCGACACCCGCCGGATAAAACCGGATTTTAGCGTTCGCGTGCTGCAATTGCATTGCATTGGGGCCCAGGTAAAGCATGAGTTCCTGGGTGCCGTCCCGCGCGTCCCAAATGGGCTTGAACCAGAAACTGATGGATCCATTTTGTTTCCACGCCGTGAAGAAGTCGCCTTTCGTGGAAAAAGAGAATTCATCCTGGGCCAAGGTCATCTGGCCGGGGGACCAGGAGTACGGGGATAATCCGGCGCCTTGGTCGGCAAAGGGCAGTTGGCGCGATTCCAGCTGGATCCCGTCGGCGTAAAACGTCATTTTGTGCTTATCGATGGTAACGCATTGCAACAGGAGCTTCGCCTCGATATTGGATCCCGCCGGGAGCAGGCTCTTCCAATCAGTCTCATGCTTGGGGCCGACGGGCTTTTGGGGAAAGGATGCGGTTTGCGTACAGGAGAAGCGTTTCCATTCAGTGGGGCTCAGTTCGATATAAACCGGGTCGGTCGCCATCTCAGCGCCGGTTTCCTTCAGGGATAGCATCAGGTTGCCCTGTCCCTTCAGGTACAGGGACGCAACATAATGCGCCGGCACGATGGCATTGCCGTTATAAAGCGCCTTTTCCACTTTGACCTCGATGGCTACGCCTTCCTCGCCGGCTTCCCCTTTCGTTTCCACCTTCAGCGACTGTTTGCCCTGCCAATGCTGGTTGGTCGTGAGTGACAGGGCCACATCTTTCACCGGGATGAATTCACCGGTGGTATCGCCTTCGGCACCGGCTTGATTCGGGGTGACCAGGTTGGCATGGGATTCTTCCAATAGCAGGCCATTGCCGAATTTCCCGGTGGTTACCCGGGGTACTACATTGCGCTCAAACTGCCGTTCCTCCGTATCCGCGGCGGATTTCCGCTTGAACATGACGGGGATAGCGGCGCCCGAAGTATGATCGGAGCACTCATTGACATCGAAAGAAAAGCGCGCGATAATATTCGTGCGCAGTTCTTCCGGAACGGTATAGGCCGGCGGCGCTTCATTTGTAGCCGATGCGGCTGAAGTCGGGCTATGGTCGATTCCCATCCAGACGCATAAGAAAACAATACCGATGATCCGTTTCATGACAATATCCTCATAATGGCTTGACCGCATGATCCTTGTTATTGAAAAACGCTGTATTCTATACGCGTTGATGGCTTGATTCAACCACGGAAACGAAACCGAATTGACAAGCCGGCGAATCTGTGGTCCAGTAATTATGGGTTGTCATATTCGTCAAGCCTCCCCAAGGAGAAAACGTCATGCCCCTATGCGTCAGTCGGGGAAACCCCGAATTGGAATTGTCCCGGGAAGAAATAGAGGAATGCCTGCGCGAGTTTCTGGCCGGTCTGCCGGTTAAACCGAAGAAGGTGTTGCTGATTCCGCCCGATTTTTCACGTTTCCATTCCGGTGCCGGTGAAATCTGTGCCGTGCTGTATCGCCGGCTCGCGCCGCCGGCCGTGGTGGATTTGCTTCCGGCGCTGGGAACGCACCGACCGATGACGGCTGCCGAGATGACCCGGATGTTCCCCGGTGTTCCCCATGACCGCATCCGGGTGCATGACTGGCAGAAAGGCCTGGCGTTCCTGGGGGAGATCCCCGGCCGGCGCCTTAAGGAACTCAGCGGTGGGAAAGTCGATTACTCCGTCCGGATCGAGGTGGATCGGCTGGTGATGGAAAGCCGGTATGATGTAATCATTTCGGTGGGCCAGGTTGTTCCGCATGAAGTCATCGGCATGGCCGGTGGGAATAAGAATATTCTCGTGGGTACTGCCGGCCCCGACACGATCAATAAAAGCCATTTTCTTGGCGCTGTCTGCAACATGGAAAGCATCATGGGCCATGTGGAAAGCCCGGTGCGTGTTCTGCTGAATGAGGCTGAAGATTGGTTTCTCAGCCATTTGCCGGTCCACTATATTCTGACGGTGCGCTCCAAGAATCAGGCCGGCCGGCTGGTGACGCGCGGCCTTTTTGCCGGTGGCGGCAAGGATCGGGAGTGTTTCGACCGGGCGGCGCGGTTGAGTCAGAAGGTCAATATTGTTAAGGTTCCCCCGTTGAAAAAAGTGGTGGTCTATCTTGACCCCGCCGAATTCAAAAGCACCTGGCTGGGCAACAAGGCCATTTACCGGACTCGCATGGCGATTGCCGATCGCGGTGAATTGCTCATCCTGGCGCCCGGCCTGGTGGAGTTTGGCGAAGCCGAGGTCAACGAGCGGTTCATTCGCAAATACGGGTACCGGGGCACAGAGGCCACGCTGAAAGCGGTGGCCGCCGATGCCGAACTGCGCAACAGCCTGGGCGCCGCCGCGCATCTCATTCACGGTTCCAGCGAGGGACGATTTTCCATTACCTACGCGTCCGGCGGGTTAACCAGGAAGGATATTGAATCGGTGGGGTTCCGGTTCACGGACCTGGCGCCAGCCCTGATCCGCTATAATCCCGAACTGCTGGGCGACGGGTTCAACACCCTGCCGGACGGTGAAAAGATTTATTTTATTTCCAATCCCGCTCTCGGCCTCTGGCAACGTGAATAAAAAGAGGCATGTGCGGAGCGCCACAGGCGGTGTGCCGGCAGTCCACAGGCAATCAAGTCATCTGCAAAACCATGAAACGGAAACCACAACGTGGGTATGTGACGAAGCGGAACTTTGTTTTTCTTTCGGTCGTCGCCTCTTATTCCCATACGAATCTGGCGGCCTGGACGTTGCGTTCCTGCGTGGAATGCGCGGGCTTGTTCCGCGTTTCGCGGGGCTGGATCTGGCATGAGGTGGAAGTAACCCGGAACGATTCACTGCACGCGGCCTTGATGCGCCTGGCGCTATTTCATCCCTCCGTCCTGGCGGCGACGTTTTACCTGTTTAACCGGTCGTTTCTCCTGTCGCTTCTGTCCCGCTTCAAGGCGCTGTGTCCGCAATGCCGGGTCGTGGCGGGCGGTCCGGAATTCCTGGGGGATAACCGGTCGTTTATTCGCTCCCATCCGTTCATTGATGCCGTGTTCCGTGGCGAAGGCGAACGCGCGCTGCCCGAATGGTTAAACCGGATCCGGCATCCGGCCGTCTGGGCGACGATCCCGGGTTTCTGCGGCATGGTGCATGGCCGGTATGTGGATAACGGCATGGCGGATGTCGTCGAGCGGCTGGATGACATTCCGTCGCCGTATCCGGCTCATCTCGCGTCTTTCCGTAAACCGTTTATCCTGCTGGAAACCTCGCGGGGGTGCGCCAACAGGTGCGCGTTCTGCACCAGCGCCGGTGTCTCCGTCCGCACGGTTTCCCCGGATCGCGTTCGGCGTGATCTGCGGATCATCGCGGACCGCGGTGTTCCGGAAGTACGCCTCACGGACCGGACCTTCAATGACCGGCCTGCCCGCTGTATTCCCCTGATCCGTATGTTTCGTGATGAGTTCCCGTCGCTCCGGTTTCACTTGGAAATCGATCCGGCGCGGATTACGCCGGCGATCCTGGAGGAGTTGGCTGCCGCGACGGCCGGACGTTTCCATATCGAGGTGGGCGTTCAAAGTCTGAATCCGAAGGTCCTGCGGATCCTTCGGCGCCAAGGAACCGTCCGGCGACTGCTGGAAGGAACGGTTCAGCTGTGCCGGCTCCGCAACCTGGATGTGCATGTGGATCTCATAGCCGGGTTGCCGGGCGCCACGCTGGCGGACCTGTTCCATGACCTGAAAATACTGATCCCGTTGAATCCGGGCGAGATTCAACTCGAGATATTGAAACTGCTTCCCGGCACCCGGCTGGACCGGGAACGAGCCCGCTGGCGATTGGTCGCCGCTCCCGAGCCGCCCTATGAAGTGCTGCAAACAGCCACCATGAGCGCCGGCGACGTGGATACGGCGCGAAAGTTATCAAACCTGGTGGATTGGTTTTACAATGTTTCCGAACTGCGGGAGCCGATCCTTATGGCTGCCCGGATTCTACCCCGTTTCTGGGATAACCTGCTTGCCGCCGACGAACGTTGGGAGGGGCCACCTTGCGCGCCTAGTTTGGAAAACCGGTTCCGATGGCTGGATGAAATGTTCCGGGGAAAAACTACCGCGTTGACGCATGCCCTGCATTATGCCTGGCTGAAGCACGGCTTTAGCGCTCAGCACGGTATTTGTCCGGTCCAGGTTTGGAAAGGTCCCGTGCCGGCCAATGCGGTCCTTATCGAAGGGAACGGCACCGAATCCGGTTCCCGCCGGTTTGTGGCGCAGTTGGAGCATCCGACCTTGTTTGTCTATGGCCGGGAACGCCGTGCCGTGGCTATCTACCAGTTGCCGTAATGAAACGGCGCATGGCTCAAGGTCCAGCAAAGCAATCAAGAAGCCTGAAAATGGGCGAGACAGCCAGAGAACAATTTTCGTTCCTGGCGGGGACATGCTAAAATACTTGGATGGCTTGCGCCAACATATTCTTCTGAGTATGATATTAATTATGGATGTTCTGGTGATGCAATGAGAAGCTATATGCGAGAAAATGTGGTGCTCATAACCGGTGTATGCTTAATGGTGTGTTTGGCAGGTATTATCCGGGCGGAGGAGGCGTCCGCTCCCGTGCCCGCGCCGGTCACTCCTTCCGTTTCGCCGGTTGCGCCAAAACCGGTCCATAGTCTGGGTCATAAAATAATTTTTTACCTGCCTAACCGCTTCCTGGATCTGGTGGATATCGTGCGTTTCCGACTGCGCGCCGGACCCGGCTTGGCTGCCGACGCGTGCATGACGATGTATGCGGCCAATTTTATCGGGGAGTATAATACAATTTACGCGGGATTGCCAGGTCCCCGGCGCGCTCCGGTCCTGCCCCGCCCGGTCGGGCGCGAGGCTTTGAAGGGACTCCTCGTCATGGGCGTGGATGCGACCGACGAGACGCTGTATCCGCCCCATTACAGCGAAAGTGAAATGGCGCTCGGGGCTCAATTGCTGTTGGTCGGACTCGACGTGGGATTCGATCCCATTGAGCTGGGAGATTTCCTGATGGGGTGGGTTCTGGTCGATATTACGGGTGACGATTTATGAACATATCGCCGACCGATATCCGCAACTATCTCCCACCGCGCGTGCCAACAGGGTGGCTGTCGGCGTTCCTGGCTGTCGGAAGCCTGCTGGCCGTCGGGATTGCGGCCGAATCGAGTCCGGCGGACGATCCGGCAATTACCAATCAGCAATCGTTGGTACAAAGCGTGTTGGCTCCCGTTAAGCACACGGATAAACCGGCACAATTCGATTCGTTTCAAATGCGCCTGGATTACATCCACGAGAACCTCTATACCGATTACAATACGCGGGTCGAACGCACGGATGCCTATTTCGGAAGGGTGTTGACCGAACACGAGCAACCGGCGCCGTCGCGGTTCCGGTTGGGCCTGTTTTTCGAGGTGTCCGAGGAAGACACAACCCAGTTTGCCTTCAAGCCGTCGTTTAACGCAAAAATTAAATTACCCAATGTGCAGAAGCACTGGAACGTGTTCATCGATACCATGCGGCCCACCGATCTGCCCGGCAAAGATCCCACGGAGGAAAACAATGGCCTGAGGGTTGGGGTGGGCGCACTCACGCATATTCCGCATATTTCGGCCAGTGCCGGGGTGCGTCTCACCTGGCTTCCCGAGGCCTTTCTTAAAATGTCCTGGGATCCGCGCTGGAGCTGGGGCAAATGGATGCTTATGCCCTCGCAAAGCGTGTTCTATGAGACCGACGACAAGTTTGGCGAGCAAACCCAGTTGTCCGCCTTCCGTTGGTTCGGTAAGCGTCTGGATTGGGCCGCGGGATTCATGACCGCCGGCACTTGGTCGCAAAGCACAGACGGTCTGGAATGGGAACAGACGGTCAAGGGCGGGTATGTTCGCGAGTTGC
Organism: Verrucomicrobiota bacterium; assembly: GCA_018898455.1. Taxonomy (GTDB): domain Bacteria; phylum Verrucomicrobiota; class Kiritimatiellia; order JAAZAB01; family JAAZAB01; genus JAHIJO01. The sequence continues at coordinate 11,383 of JAHIJO010000094.1, forward strand.
TGGAAGAGAAAGACCGGGGCCATGACATCGATCGCTCCGACCTGGCGCGGGGCACCGGTCTGAGGTATTCCCTGTTTGGTTCCGACAAGAATTTCACGGAGCACCAATTTATGCTGTCCCATCGCCGTCCGCTGTATAAAAAATGGATCTATATTGAAATTGATCCGGGTATCAAGTGGCGCTCCGAGTACAACTGGAGAACGGATCCGTTTATCTTGGTTGGCTTGGACTTTTTATTCTGGGGCACAACCATGAAGTGAATCTCCCCGCGTCAGCCCGAGGCTTTGCAACCCACAGACGGGTTCAGCCTTTCGCCAGGATCAAGGCCCTGAGCGAAGCCGAAGAACAAGCTGAACCCCTACGGGGGGTGGTGACGCGGCGGACACGGCAGGCTACGCCTGCACAAGCTCGTAACGGGTTGTTCCCAGTCCGATCTTCTCGCCGTGGGTGAGCTGTGTGCGGGGGTCGAGTTGCGGCCAGAACTCGCGGAAGACGTCGCGATCCAGTTTCGCATTCAGCAGGTCCATGGCGGCGGCGTCCACCGCCACCGGGTCGAAGGATCCCACGACCCCCAGATCGGGCAAGCCGGTTTCGCCTTTGCCCATGCAATCGCAGTTCTTGGTGACCCGGGTGATAAAATTAAGGTAGCCGACCCTCCCCGGCTTCTCTTCGTGGAAAGCCAGACAGTATTCCGCCATCTTCTTCTGAAGATCGGCGCTGGTTGTGTTCCAGTCGAACGACACCGCGCCGTGCGGACAGAAGGCGTAGCACTCGCCGCAGCCGATGCACCGGTGAACGTCAAGGATCGCATGCGCCTGGATGTCAATGGCTCCCGTCGGACAGTGCCGGGCACAGCGGCCGCAGGCTTTGCACTGACTTCGAGAGAAGATCGGTTCGGCGGAGTGATGCTGCTGAAGTTTCCCGGCCCGGCCAGCGAAGCCCATCCCCACGTTCTTAATGCTCGCCCCCAGGCCGGATAGCATGTGTCCGGTGACGTGAGTCAGCACTACGGCGGCCTCGGCCATGGAGCCGGCGCCCGCCAGAAATACCTTCTTGAGCATGCCGCCGCGCGCATCCAGCGTGACCTGCGATTCGCCGCGTAATCCATCGGCGATGATCACGGGGAAGCCGAGGCCCTCGTGCGAAAAGCCATGCTGGCGGGCCAGTTCGAGATGATCCACGGCGTTGGACCTGGCGCCGTTGTAAAGGGTGTTGGAATCGGTCGCAAAAGGCTTGCCTCCCACCGCGCGGATGCATTCCCCGATAGCGCGGGTAACGGCGGGAGGGACGAAATTGGCGCCGCCCTTTTCCCCGAAATGCTGTTTAATCGCCACCAGCGCGTTCTTGGTGACGATCTTCTTCAGTTTCATGCCATCCCAGAGCCGCCGCGCGGCGGCGGCCATCTCCTCAGCGTTGGACTCGGGGCCCAGGGGTGTGAAAAAGACCTGGGTGCATTTCTCCTTTGGCTTCATGTTGACCTACCGGCTTTCATTAAAGCGATAAACTACCATATGCATCCCCGGCGGTCATAGAAAAAAGTACCGAGGAGGATTCCGCCAAAACCAATTGTTTAATCAAAAATGCTTTGCCCGATGGTGTCTTGAGGTATTTTTCAAATTCATAGGCCACGCTACGTTCTGAAAAAACGACGTGGGTTATCAGTTTCCAAGGAGCGTAACGATGGGAATAGGCTTGGGTGCCGGCATTGTGTTCATCCAGGCGCCGGTGAATATCGTTCGTCATTCAACATAGGTTTTGTCAGGATAATTGACGCTTCGGAGGATAACACGATATAGGTTTCGATTTTCGACATGACTCTTTTCTTTTCCGGTGGGTGAAACCCGCGTAGCCAAGAGCGAAGCGAGGGCGAAGACGGGTCGGGGCGTCGGGATTTGAACCCGAGACTTCCAGCGCCCAAGGCTGGCGCGCTACCAGGCTGCGCTACACCCCGTTCTACAGAATTTCAGATTTATGATTTATGATTAAAAAAGACCTCGAAAATAGACTTGGTTAATGAAGTTTTTTTTCTGAAGAACTATAGCCAGTCATACCCTGCAAGTGAAATGGAAAAATATTACCTGAAAATTGCACGGAGGCGTGCAATTTTCACCCTCTGGGCCGTCGTGCCCCCGTATTAATGCTGGGGCACAAGGGGTTAACCACTTGCGTTGAGCAGATAATCCAATGGGTTATCCGCTCAACGCGACGTCTTTGCGCCAAACGCTTTAAAATCATTGGCGCAAAGTGAATATTGCGCGATTATCGCGCAATATTTAGGTATTAAACACTGCTGGGATCGGTTTGACAAGAAGCATCACAGGTGTGGAAGCGTTTTGACAAGAAACATCATGGCGCGCCTTCGCGGATATTATCTGCTGTTTGCGGGCCAGAAAGACAGATGTCCCACCAGGATACCCAAATCCTCGGGAAAACCGGCTCGCTCCGGATCCCAGGCCGGTTCGCTGGTGATCGTCAGCCATTTCCCGAATGCCGAGGCGGGGATGGGGACGACATGCCATTGCCAGCGTTCGGGCATGGGCGTCAGTCTGGCATAGAGATCTGCGCCCAAGCTGATGGAAACCTGCATTGTTCGCCCATTGCTAAATCGCGGCGTTTTGGCCAGTAATACAAGATATCCCGGCTGGGCGGATGTCGGCACAAGGATTTCCGCCCTGGCCCGCGTCCAGCGGGCCGTAAATGATGTTTTGAACGGCTGGGTTTGGGCGGCGGAAAATGACGGCAATTCCTGACCGGCAATTGAAACGTCGCTGATCTCCAGGAACGGCTGGTTGGTTAAGGCGATGACGAGGATTGCGTTGGAAATGGACGCATGGGGAACGGATGCCATGATGCTCACTTTGGTGTGGCTGGAGGCTAGGGCATCTCCGCCGTAGGCGGAACTGCCTATGGCAGGAAATACTGCCGTTTCGGTCCGCAGGTTGGCGAAATGCCGTAATCCCATATTCCCGGCATCCAGATGAATCCCCTGGTGGGGGGGAGGTGTCGCGCTTTCCGCTGGCCGCGTTTTAAGGGTCATCCGATAGAGTTTTAAGTTAAGTTCATATTCTCCCGTTCGCGTGGGAATCTGTTGGCGGGCCTGTAATAGTTTTTTGCCGTGGAATTCACGGTCATTTTGCCGTTGGAAATCGAATCGGTCGCTGATCGGGTCATGAAATGGTGTCATGAAGAACGCGAGATGATCAGGGTATTTCCGCATAATTGTTTCCCATGCCTGCTCGGCCCGGGAATAATCGTCCCGCCGCTCGTTGTCCAGACCGAGGGTCGGAATGCCGAAAAAATGATCGAACGGCGCGGCTAGCCGTGAATACTCGCACAGGAGAATGCCGTTTTCTTTCGCGATGATTTCCGCGTAGGGTTTCAGGAAATGCGTTAATCCGCGGTATTCGGTCATGGTGATCAGTTGGGTTCGATGGTGCCAGCCCAGGAGGGCCAACAGCACCGCGGCGATGACGGCCAGCCCGGCTTTCCCTTGCCGGTCGGGAATGACCGTTACTAGCGCGGTGAGACCGAGGGTGGCCATCGGGATCAGCGCGATGAACCAGTAGCGGGTCATCATTAAATCGCGGATGTTGCCCGAAAAAATAATGGCGGGAAAGACGATCAGTCCCAGTATGATCCGCTCCGACCGCTTTTGATTTGGTCCGGTCATCCAGACGATCCAGCCGATCAGCGCCAGGATCGCGATCGGGAGCGACGCCATGTTGGCGAAGGTCTTGAAATCGGCCAGGTAGAGGTAATTTTCTATCGGGCGTCCCAGAAGCGGCAGACTTCCGGCGGCATCGCGGGTGAAGGCGGTCACGAGCATAAAGAGAGCCGACACGCTGGCGAAGCCCAGGCTCCAGGAAAGAGAGATGGATTGGGATGAATTCTCGGGATCAATTCCCCCAAGCCGGGCCATGGCGCGCCGGCGCAGTCCGCACCCTACCGCAAGCAATCCAAAACCGATGCCGAAAATACCATAGGCGAGAGCGGGCCGGAAACTCAGGGGATCCAGGAACCGGCCGAGGCCGTAATAATCAGTGGCCCATTTCATCTGGTAGACCAACGCGATCAAGCCTGCCAGGGCGATCAGGGGAAAAGTTAGGAAATCATCGCGGCCCCGCAGAATGACAATGGCCAGGACAAAGACGGCGGGAATAAGCAGGTATCCCGCCGTGATGTGGAAAAAAGGCGCGAGACAGATGGCCAGCGCGCCCAAAACAATATCCGGCCAATGGTTCCAGCGCCGGTTTTGCCAGGCGTTGAGCAGTAGCGCGCATCCGCCGAAAAACATGAATCCGGCGATGATCTCCGGCCGGGAACAGCGTCCGTGCCAGAGCGTCAGCGGATTCAGCAGGAACACCAGAAACGTGATCAAACCGGCCAAGCGGTGCGGCAATAACAGCGAGGCCAGCGCCCGCAGAGCCAGGGCCAGTCCCAGGGTAAAAACGGGAATCACATAAAGCGACCATGACGGATCGGCAACCCGGGAAACCAGTGCAATCAGCAAGGGATAGGCGGGCTGAAAATGCGGACCGATAACGGCGCGATCCGGTTCGCGGACCCACAGGCAGGCATCTTTGGTCGTTCCGTATCCGGAGTGCCCGTAATAAAAATCCGGTCGGATCTCGGGTGGCACCTGGGAGAGTAGGGGATCGATGTAAAAAAACTGCTGTTGCCGACCATAGGTAATGCCGGAATTGATATAGGCGCCGGGATCCTCGCCGCCAAAAATATCCTCATGCGGCCGGAATAACAGCGCGAGGGCCGCTGCACCGAGCACAGCCCACAGCCAGAACCGGAATCGCGGCGACCATCCTTGTTCCCGGCCGATGAAAGCCAGGCGGATGGCCAGGAGCAAGGATACAGTCCAGAGCAATATGCCAAGGCCGATAATCATGTCTGTCTATTCCGAGTTTCAGGCTCTTGCCTTTATGATTCGGAACTCATCATTCCTCAATCCGCGGTTCTATCGAACCGCCGCTCCACCCCCCCTATAACTGAGGCATTACCTGCGGTTTTAATAACCCCTTGTCAGGCATGGTATATCGTGTTAGGATCGAATCCAATATGAAAATTATGGTAACCGGTTCCGCGGGTTTTATCGGGTTTCACGTCAGCCAGGCTTTGCTGGAAGATGGCCACGAGGTTTGCGGACTGGACAATTTCAACAGTTATTATTCGGTCAAGCTGAAACGTGACCGTCACGCGTTACTGGTGCGCAAACCCGGTTTTAGCGGGATTGAGGGCGACTTGTGCGATCACGAAGCCCTGAAGGCTGTTTTTCACACCCATCACTTTGATCTTGTATGCCATCTGGCGGCCCAGCCCGGGATCCGTTATTCACTGACCCATCCCTTTGTGTACCAGAAGTCGAACTTGGAGGCCTTCCTGAGTTTGCTGGAAGCGTGTCGCCAGGCGCACACGCCACGTCTGGTTTATGCTTCCAGTTCGAGCGTTTATGGCGGAAACCGCAAACTACCCTTTGCTGAAACCGATTCTGTGGATGCCCCAATCAGTCTGTATGCCGCCACGAAGAAAGCCAACGAGCTCATGGCCCACGTCTACAGCCACCTGTATGGCATCCAAACCATCGGGTTAAGGCTGTTTACGGTCTATGGCCCGTGGGGGCGTCCGGACATGGCGATCTGGTCGTTTACCGAAGCCATGCTGAAGGGCGAGCCGATCAAAGTATTCAACCAGGGAGATATGCGTCGCGACTTCACCTATATTGCGGATATTGTTGCGGGGATTAAGAGCGCGCTGTTGACTCCAGATCTTCAGCCCTATGAAGTGTTTAACCTGGGGAATCACCGGTCCGAAAAACTGATGGATCTGATTCTCCTGCTCGCCAAAACGCTGGGGGTTGAGCCCCGGATGGAAATGCTTCCGATCCAACCCGGCGACGTTCCGGAGACGTATGCGGAGATCGAACTGGCAAACCGGTTGCTTAATTTTCATCCCGCCACGTCGCTGACTGAGGGTATTCCGCAGTTTGTCAACTGGTACCGGGATTATCACGGGTTGAAGTAAGTGCAATTCCGTTTATTTGCGGGAAAAAAGTTGTCCCGATCGTGCCTTGCGCATTGGGACTTAATTAAATGTTTAGGAAATTGTTATGGAGGGGCTGAGATCTTGTCACGCCGTAGTGCGCCACGGCGAATGAAGGGGGATGCTCAGCCCAGCGCTTTGAACCATAAAGACGGGTTCAGCCACGTTGCCTCGAAACGAGGCAAGTGATCTCTGGGTCGCCGACGGGACAAGCTGAACCCCTACATATACCCAAAAGTCCGCCCCGCTTGGGGGCGATAAGTGCTTTTTTGGAGGACACATTCTTCCTTGAATACCGACAACGAAGCCTTTGAATTCATCCGGGATCTTGTCCGTAAACGGCTGATCATTTTCCAGCTGGCGCGTCAGGATTTCCGCAACCGCTACGTCGGATCGATGCTGGGGCTTATCTGGACATTGATTCAGCCGCTGGTCATGACGTTGATTCTTTGGGCCGTGATCAGTCTGGTTTCCAAAAACGCCACCGTTCAGGGGGTGCCGTTTGTGATCTGTCTGTTGGTTGGCATGGCCGTATGGAATTGGTTTTCAGAGTCGCTGACGATGACCACGGGTGTGTTCTATGAGTATGCGTTTCTGGTGAAAAAGGTTCAGTTCGGGATAGCGGTTCTCCCCCTGGTGAAAATTCTTTCCTCGCTCGCCGTCCATGGAATATTTCTTCTCATTGTCATGGGCATCCTGCTGGTCAATGGTATCCCCATTTCCTGGTACTGGCTTCAACTCCTGTATTACCTGCTGGCACTGGTGATCCTGTTGCAGGGGTTGAGCTGGATTACTTCGTCGCTGAATGTGCTTGTCAAAGACGTGGGCTACATGGTCAACGTCCTGCTTCAATTCGGATTCTGGCTGACGCCGGTTTTCTGGGACATGAGTATGATCCCCGCCCCGTATCAGAAGTATGTCCTGGTGCTCAAGCTGAACCCGCTGGCGTATATTGTCGAAGGATACCGCAAGAGCTTGCTCTATCATACCCCGTTCTGGTCGGACATCGTCTGGACGGTGTACTTCTGGTTGGTGGCGATCGGGATCTTGGCGCTGGGCGGCGTGATCTTCCGAAAACTCAAACCTCATTTTGCCGATGTGCTGTGAACTTTCGCGCTTAAGCGCGAAAGTTCACGGATTCGCGCGATGACCGCCTGCGTGGCGGATTCCGGCGTCGAGGCTCCGGCGGTAATGCCGACGGTGCGGATGCCTTTCATCCAGCGGCGGTTGATTTCATGCGCCGACTGGATCCAATGAGTGCGGGGATTTAGCGAGCGGGATATCTCATATAAGCGGCGCGTGTTGGCGCTGGTCCGCGACCCGATGACGATCATGATGTCATTATGCCGGGGCAGGATTTTGATTTCTTCCTGCTTCATCCGGGTCGGACGGCAGATCGTGTTGAAAAAAACAATCCGGGGAATCGCCGCTTTCAACGCGGCGACGATGGGCGTGACCCGGTCCAGGTTCTGGGTGGATTGAACGACGATCGCCGCCCGGTGTATGCGGCGAATGGCTTTCCAGGGGATATGGCCCGGTGCGTCAATGACCAGCGCCTTGCGGCGGATTTGCCCGATAATTCCCTGGACTTCGTCGTGCTGGCGGTCTCCGATCACAATGATCCGATCCCCGCGGCGATCCATGCGCCGTACGATCCGGTGGATTTCCCGGACCATCGGACAGGTTGCATCCGCAATCCGGTAACCGCAGCGGCGTGCCCGGTTGATCAACTCGCGGGAAGCGCCATGGGCGCGCAGGAGCAGGATGCCGTTTGTGTTCCGCGCCAATCGCCGGATCTTTCTTATCCCGGCAGCTTCCAGTTCACGGATGACCGTTTCGTTGTGGACCAGCTCGCCCAGCATGCGGACCGATTGTTTTTTACGGGCCAGTTCATGGGCCATCCGAATCGCGCGCCGCACGCCGAAACAAAAACCGGCGGATCGGGCCAAATGAATATGAATAGGCGGTCTCATAAACCCGGGCTTAAGGGTTCTAACGTCGCAAATCAGCGGCGTGGTATTCCGCGGACGCTTATTTTATCTTGTTAGATTTCAGGTTTTGTTGTCATGACTACTTCCCGCAGACTTTCCATGAAATAGCGGTAGTTTGCAAAGCTAGCCAGATGTAAAACAAAGTGGTCCGGGCCGGGGATGTATCTGCCTTTCTTGATTAACGCCCGAGCCTTTACCATTTCCCTGTCTATGGCTTCTTTCCCTTCATACATTGCTTCTTTCCGCAATCCACCGATAACTCCCACGGCTGGATACCGGTCGAGCACCCGACCTAAGTCATTACCTGCCATCACCTCGTATGGGTAGAGCGCAGTCACGCCAGCTTCGAGCATTAAACCCGTAAGTTCTTCTATGAATCCGTCCGAATCAATGAGGATGACCTTGATGCCGTGCTCACGGGCGAAATTCGCGATGCGTTTGTAACAGGGGGCCATGAATTCGCGGAACATCTGGGGCGAGATGAGCGCTCCGTTCTTTGAGGCCATGTCTTCCCAGCACTCGATTAGGTCGAATTCCACGTCGGCTGCCTGTTTTTCCCACAGTTTGATGGCCATGTCCGTGTAGTAATCCATCATATTGTGAACCAGTTCAGGCGTATCGTAGAAGGCGAAGGCCAGGTTCTCATCCCCCATTCGCTCACGGGCGAATCCGTATACCCCCCGGTGGGTAAGTTGTAACGGATAGTCACGGTCCCTGTACTCCTTCAATCGCATATCCCAGTTATCCGGAAAGCGGGAGGGGTCATCTGGATCAAGGTGTTTTTCTTTATACGCTTCCCAGTCCGGCATGGTCTTTATGGGCCATTCAATAGTGTGGCGGTGGTAGTCGCCTCCCTTGTACACCTGCTCTACCGTGCCGTCTCCCCTGCGGCGCACAATGATATCCTCGGTTTCCTTCAGAACTTCGGGCTGGCCCATATTGGAGGGGTCCATATTGATCCCGGTGACACCCCAGCCTCGGTATTTTCCCTCAAACCCAAGAAGTTCGTCTATACATTTGCCGATGCCGGGATATTCTTGTTCCCATATTGGATGGATCGCGTTCGTTCCACCAAATATTTTCATAAAGGGCACTCTATCGACCTTTTCTCCCAATAACGTTTTCACAAATCGTTCTCTAATATTCATTGTTTTTCCTCTGCTGTTGGCTAAAACCCGCCGAATAAATCCTGCCAGAATGTCCGCACATGGCGGCGCTGTTCCGGCGGAATGTCCGCAGGGAACGGCATTTTTTTCGCGGCGGCGAAATGGGCGATCATCCGGGCCACGGCGTTCAGCAGGCCGGCCATGAGCGGGATCGAAAGCCGGCGCATGTCGTCATCCGGCCGATGATGAAAAAATCGACCGGCGGTGCAATTGTTCCGCCCAAGGTATATGCCGGGCACCCCGGCGGCCACGAAGGGGAAGTGATCGCTGTAAGGCATGATTTCTTCGCTGACCTTGACGGATAACCCCTGTTGTTCGAAATAAGGCAGAATCGCTTGCGACATGGACTTGGGTCCGTTGCCGACCATTACCGTCCAGCCCATGAGAGAACCGAACGCGTCCAGGTTGAAAATCAGTTTACCCGCCCGCTCCAGTTCCGCCCGGTGTCGGCGGACATACATTGCACTGCCGACCGAGAGCTGTTCCTCGGCGCCGAAACTGATCAAGCGGATCGCGCGTCGCCGGGGCAGGGGCGCCAGGACGCGCGCCAGCTCCAGCAAGGCGACCGACCCGCTGGCATTGTCGTCCGCGCCGACCGAGTCGGCCTGCGTGTCGTGGTGCCCGCTCAGGAAGATAAGCCCGGCAGAGGAGTCCGTGCCCGGCAATTCGGCAATGACATTTTGCGAAGTTGCCGGGCGGATGCCACCGACGACATTCAGGCGCGCCGCGGCGGCGCCTTCCGCTTTCCAGCGCCAGGCATCCTGAAAGGCGACATTAATGGTCGGCACGGCGCCGATATCCCGCGTGTAGGCGGGGAAGAGCCCGTCGGCCAGCGGGGTTGTGCCGGGATAACGGATGTCCACAAAGAGTAGGAATTTCGGCCGGGCCCGGATCAGGCGGCGATACGACTCGCGGGATTCGATATGTGTGCCGAGGTGGACGACCGCTTTTCCCCGCAGGTGCGTCAGATTGCCACGCTGATATTCGGCCGGCGCCTCGAAGAAGACGAGCGGCGCTTCCAGCGTTTTACCTTCGGTTCCAGGCGTCGAGCTGATCAGCGAGCAGGGGAAAACCAGCCAGCGTTTGCCCAGCCGGATTTTCAGTCGTTGGCGCTTGACCCAGCGTTCCATGACGGGAAAAGTTTCCAGGGTAACCTTGGCGCCGGTTTTTTGGAATTCGGCGGCGAGATAATCGGCGGCCTGCTGTTCACCCGGCGAGCCGGACAGGCGCACGCCGATATCCCGGGTCAGAATCCGGAGATGCCGCTGCAGATTGGCGGTTGCAATGGGGGTGGGGAATGAATGCATGGAAATCCTTTGTTTCACGTTTGAGCAAACGATGCATTCTCTTTGGAGGCGTTCCGGATACTCATGAGCGTCTTGAAGGTGATGGGGCGGATGGCCCCCTTGGTGGTGACGACGTCGTTGCCGTCCAGAGTCACAATGACCTGGCCCTCGATAATCAACAGGTGGACATTGGAGTTGGCATTGGGTTGCGGAACTTGCTGGCCGGGTTTCAGCGCGACTTGCAAGACGAGAAGGTATTTCTCGTCAACGAGTTGCCGTTTTCTCATTTGACCGTCAGTGTAAGGAATGTTTTCGAGTACGTTCTTCAGGTGTTCTCCTCCCATTACGTTTGCTCCAATCATCAACACTGCGCACCTTGCTCCACGCCAGTTTTGAGATAGGTTCTAGTCAAGTTGGGATACAATCTCGGGAGGAAGTTGAGCTCGAAGTTCGGGGTGGGCTTCAACAAGCCGCATGATATCCGATAGATCCTTCTGTCTCTTGCTCTTGCGTCTTGCCTTATCGGAATAGGCCCACACCTTGCCACGAAGGATATCCTGCAGGCTGGCGACGGACATGCTGTAGCCCAGGACGTCCCGCTGTTCGCGATGCAAGAGAAACTCTTGATACCGAGTGTCCGTTTGCAGTTGGATGCGCAAATCCGACCCGGATATTGAAAGGTTGATGCTATGCTCGAATTCCTCAACCTTCATTCCTTTGGCCTCGGCAACTGATCGAATGTCGGAAATGTGATCCGAGATCACGACTAAATCAATATCGAGACTGACCACGGGTTCCGCGTAGGCGTTGACGCCAAGGCCGCCGATAATGCAGTAGGTGGAACCCGTCTGATGCAAAATGGACAGAAGGCCTTGGACGATATCCGTTTCTCCGTTGGCCACACTGTTAAAGAATGTCCTGCCTGTCATGATAATTTCCTCAGCCCAGAACATACCAAAAGAGGCGGGAGATAGCCAGCTGTTCTTCGGGGCGAATGAGAATGTCGAACAACGTGTTTCGGGAGATGAATTCTTCCGCTTGCCGCGTTCAACTTGGGCCCGTCCACGTTAAAAACAAGAAATGACGACAGGGGGCTGATTGTCCGCAGGTTCGACACAACCGGCTTATTCTTCCCCCAAGGCTTCTAGGTCGGCCAGGTCCTTTTTACGGCCGGTTGCACGCTTATTGCTGATGAACTGCTCGCGCCCCAGGTAGGATACGGGAAGGTCGCCGAAGGTTCCGGGCGCCTTGTGCGACTTGGCCTCCTCCCATGATACCCCGGTGATGGAAGTGATCAGGTCGATTCGGACCGGAGGCACCCCGAGTTGGACGACTTTGTCCGGATTCTTGAAGTCTTCGGCGGTCAGGTTCGGAAAATCGAAACCAAATTGTTTAACGGCCAGAAGTACGCGTTGGGCATTCTCCGGGTCGGGTTTCACGAAGATGTCAATAGCGCCCGTGAAACGGGGTGCGCCATGGAAGGCCAAGGCGTAGGCTCCAACAATCAGGTACTCAACCCCGAGTTCGTTGAATAATGCGAGCAGTTCTTTGAAGTCTTGCTGTATTTCCATGGTGCTGGCGTCGGAGAAATTCAACAGCGCCGACCCGTTCGTTCGGCGGCCGGCTTAGCCAGTATGACAAATCGTCATGCGGCGTTGAACTCCGCAAATCCCGTTTAGTTATTACCTTTTTAATCATGCTATGAGTAGATCATGCCGCGCCGGCAAGTGAATCTTTATTTCCCGCCAAGGGAGGAAGATGTGAACCGTTGCGTGGTCGCCACTTTATGAATGACATTTTTCCGCCGGATTGTTATTGTTCCGCCTATGAAAAAGGTGTTTGTGGGCTTCGGGTTTGGCGCCATCCAGGCTGGATTGTTCCTGTACGAAGCGTATCGGTCGGGGCAGTTCGGCCGCTTTGTAGTCGCGGAAGTCATGCCGGAGATCGTCAAGGCGGTCCGGGAAAACCACGGCTGTTATCGTGTCAACGTGGCGACCGAATTCGGGATAGAACACCATGAAATTTACGGCGTTGAAATATTCAATCCGGCGGAGCCGGGCGATCGTGATGCCCTGGCGGAGGCCGTGTCCCAAGCCGATGAAATTGCTACGGCCCTGCCCAGCGTCAAGTTCTACGGCGCCGGCGAGCCGGGGTCCGTTGTAGGGCTTTTGAATGAGGGATTCCGGCGGCGCGCGGAACGGCAGGAGAGTCGCCGTACTATCGTTTATACCGCGGAAAATTACAACCAGGCGGCGGAAAATCTCGAGGAAAAACTACTGAGTCATTGGTCCCGTCCGCCTGCCGAATTCAAGGATCGTATCCAATGCCTGAATACGGTCATCGGCAAGATGAGCGGTATTGTCGTCGATGAAAAGCAAATCGCCCAGCAAGGCCTGGCGCGCATGATCGGCGACGCGGGGCGTTGTTTCCTGGTGGAAGCGTTTAATCAAATCCTGATCAGCCGGATTCAATGGCCGGATTTCCGGAGGGGGATTGCGGTCTTCGAGGAGAAGGAGAACCTGCTCCCTTTCGAGGAAGCCAAGTTGTACGGTCATAACGCCACGCATGCGCTGCTGGGCTATCTGGGCCGGCTGAAGGGTTATGCGTTCATAGCCGATATCCGGAATGATCGCGAGTTGCTCGGCCTGGCGCGCGCCGCTTTTCTCGAAGAATCCGGCCGGGCGCTTTGCGCGCGGCATCGGGGATTTGATCCCTTGTTTACGGAAGCCGGCTATCGGGACTATGCGGAAGACCTTCTGAAACGGATGCTGAATCCGCATCTGCGCGATGCTGTGGCTCGCGTGGTTCGGGATCCCCGGCGAAAATTGGGGTGGGAGGATCGTCTGGTCGGAACCATGCGCATGGCGTTCCAGCAGAATATTAGGCCATGGCGCTATGCCCGGGGGGCGCGCGCGGCACTGCGGATGCTGGAGGACACCGCCACGTCAGCGCCGGAGGCGCTAAGTGGCCACTTGCCGCTTAGCGGCGACGTGGAAGGCGGCCGGCCGGAAGCGCTGCTCGACGCCGTTTGGGCGGAATCCAGGCCCGCGGAACCAGAGAAGGCTGAAATCAAGTCGTTGATTTATGGTTCTGATCTGTCATAGGCGGAGTAGGGGCGAGTGGGGTGAGGGCGCCCTGTCTCCGGGAAAAATGAATGGAGCCGGCAAGCACGCCATAAAGCGGTAGCGCCGGCTACCGCACTCCAATCGTGGCGCGTAGTGAGCCAAAGTTGGATGGCATGAATAATCACCGTTCGCGATGCAGTAATCAGGTGAAAACCTAATGTGAAGGGAATAATGATTAATGAAAAACGTCATGGAATATGTGATTCGTCGCGCGTCGGCAACACCCTCCCTGCTGGGAAAATGGCTGGAGCCGGCTTGGCGTGATGTTCCCGTGGCCAGGATTCGGCATTTCCATAAAAAGAGCAGTTGTCACCATCCGCAAGTGGAAGCCAAGTTGACCTATACCATCGAGGCCCTCCATGTGTTTTTCCGGGTCCAGGACCGGTACATCCGTTCTACCCGGACGGATTTTCAGGCTTCCGTATGTAAGGACAGTTGTGTGGAATTTTTCATTCAACCCAAGCCTGATAAAGGATACCTGAATTTTGAGATCAATTGCGGGGGCACCCTGCTTGTGTACTACATCGAAGATTCCGTACGAACGAAGGATGGATATCGAAAGGGGCAACCACTTTCCCGGGATTTGGCCCAAGGTGTGCGCATTTTTCATTCAATGCCGGCCATTGTTTATCCCGAGATCGCAAAAAAGAGGACTTGGTTCCTGGAATACAGCATTCCCTTTGCGCTGTTCGAGGCCTTAGTGGGACGGCTGGGGGTTCTCAAAGGCCAGCGCTGGCGGGGCAACCTGTATAAATGCGCCGATGAGTCCTCTCGCCCGCATTGGGCCTCCTGGGCGCCCATCGGGTCGGAATTGAATTTCCACCAGCCGAAATATTTTGCGCCGTTTCGATTCCAATAAAACGAACCGAATTCGACCCACTGCCGGGAGAGAGGCATACTTGGGTTGCGGGCACAGCCCGCGTGGGAAAGGAAAGGTTCATCCATGCAAATCAGTTCGGAAAGGATGCGTGGCCGGCAGGGGTGGAAACTCGATAATGATAGGCTGTCATTGTTTCTAATGGCCGGCGGCGGGCAGATCGCCGACCTGATGCTGAAAGGTGTGGCGGTCAATCCGTTCTGGGTTCCGAACTGGAGGACGATCGAGCCCTGGCAGTATCGTCCGCGCGATGCCGGAAAATACGCGATAAAATTACTGGCCGGGATTTCCGGACACAATTTATGTCTGGGCGCGTTCGGCGATCCGTCCCCGGAAGAGGCTAAAGCCGGCCTGGGCTGTCATGGCGAAGCGCCTGTGGTACGCTGGCGATGTCTGCGGAAACAGGCGGGTCGCGGCCGCCTGGTTTTCAGCTATGGATGCGAATTACCCATCGCCCGGATGAAATTCGAGCGCACGGTGACCCTGATCCGGAACTCGTATGTCATTCGTGTCCGGGAACGCATCGGCAACCTCGCGAGCTGTGATGTTCCGTTTACGATGTGCCAGCATGTGACGTTTGGCGCTCCGTTTGTCGAGCCGGAAGTTACCGTATTCGATATGTCGGCCGCAAAGAGCCGAACCTTTCCCGGCGTCTTCGGCAATCCGCAACGTCTGAAATCCGACGCTGCCTTTACCTGGCCGGATGGACCGGGCCTGCGGGGCCGCGTGGATCTGCGGACCATGGGACGGAATAAAAACAGCGATTATTACGTTAACTTGATGAATACTGCGTGGCGCGGCATAAGCCCGAAGCGGGAACACGCCTGGTTCAGCGCGGTCAATCCGAAACAGGGTCTGTTAATCGCCTATGTCTGGCGCCGCTGCGATTTTCCCTGGCTGGGAGTTTGGGAAGAAAATCATGCCCGCCAGACCGCTCCCTGGAATGGTGACAGCCTGACGCGCGGCATGGAATTTGCCAACACGCCTTTTCCAGTGGGTTTGAGAAAAGCCGTGGATCGGGGCGCCTTTCAGGGCCAGCCGACCTTCCGCTGGTTGCCGGCGCGCGGACATATCATCCAGGACTATGCCATCATCGCCGTTCCCGTGGATTCGGACTGCAAGGGAGTGGCCGATGTGGCGCCGACGCCATCCGGGTACCGGATCGATTTAATCGTTTAATGCAGTGTTTCGATGAGTTTTGAAACCGGCTCATTGAGAAGATTATTATGGAGAAAAAAGCGTCACGTCGCTATGCGAGTGGCGCAGTGCACTACAAAGGATGCTTGGTTATGAACCGACGATCGACAGATCTGGCGTTAAAAATGAGTCGTTTGCGCGAGCAACTCAGGAAACTTGGCGGGGTGGTGATTGCGTATTCCGGAGGTGTGGATAGCACTTTTTTGGTCGCCGTGGCCCACCGCGTGCTGGGTAAAAATGCCATTGCGGTGACGGCCCGCTCACCAACCTTTCCCCGCAGTGAATGCCGGGCGGCGGCCCGGATTGCGCGCCGTCTCGGGGTTCGTCATGAATGGATCACGACGTGTGAATTGGACGATCCCCGGTTCTCGAAAAATCCTGTTAATCGCTGTTATTACTGTAAACACGAATTATTCGGTCGGATGAAATCGCTGGCCCGGCGGCATCATATCCGGGCGGTTGTTGACGGAACTAACCGGGATGATCTTCAGGATGATCGTCCGGGGCGGCGCGCCGCGGTTCAATCCGGCGTTATCAGTCCCCTGCTGGAAGCCGGTTTTACAAAAATCGACATTCGCCGTGCATCCAGGGCCATGAGATTGCCGACCGCCGATAAGCCCGCGCAAGCCTGCCTCGCCTCGCGTGTTCCATACGGTGTCACAATCACGCCCCGGGTCTTGGCCGTCATTGAGCGGTTGGAAGAAGCGCTTCACCGATGGGGTTTCCGGCAATTGCGCGTGCGGCATTATGGAACGACAGCCCGCATTGAAGTGGATCCCGACGATCTTGTACGTTTGTGTTCCGAACCGGTGAAATCGCGCATCACAAAGCTGGGCAAGCGGCATGGGTTTCTGTATATTACAGCAGACTTGGAAGGTTATCGGACAGGCAGTATGAATGCTCTTTTTCCCGGACAAGGCCGGGGAAAAGGGGTGCGTTGATTACGCGCAGTGGAAATCATATTTCTCGCGGAAAGCAAAGCGGGAGCGCCGGCTCCCGCACTCCAAAAAATCTTAGGAAAATGAAAAATGAGTGCGCCAATTTAGTGGAACACAGAACGCCATCGGAGGAATTGTCATGAAATACGGGTTATGGGTATTGATCACGTTAGGGATGGCCGGCGGCGCGTTGGCGGGCACAACGAACCAGATCGCCTTGCTTTGCCAAGCCGCCGAGGAAGGTAACCAGGAACAGGTGAAGGCCCTGTTGGTGGTTAACCCCGCCTTGGTCAACGACAAGGGGGGCAACGGGTTCACGGCTCTGCACTGGGCAGCCGGCGTGGGGTATAAATCGATGGTGGAACTCCTGATTTCCAAGGGTGCCTTGGCGAGTGCTCGGGATGATTCCGGCGCCACCCCTCTCCATCTTGCAGCGTTCAAGGGACGGAATGATGTGGTGGAATTGTTGCTTTCGAAAGGCGCGGATGCCAACTCCATGAACATAAGGAACCGAACCCCGTTGCATGATGCCGCTGGAGCCGGGAATGCCGGCTCCGTAAAAATACTCATGAATAAAGGTTCCGATGTGAATTTAACGGATAATATCGGCATGACCCCCCTGATGTTGGCTTCGCAATATGGACGCCAGGAAGTGGTCGAGATGCTCTTGAAAAAGGGGGCTAATGCCAATATCAAGAATCGGGAAGAGAATACGGCGCTGATTCTCGCGACGCAATTCGGACAAGAGGATACCGCTAAATGCCTGATTGCCCGTGGCGCCGATGTGAATGCCCGGAATGCCATGGGCTTGACTCCTCTTCATTACGCCGCCATCAAGGGCTCACTTGCGACGCTGGCGTTGCTGTTGGAGAAAGGCGCCAAATCCGAGGCCGGGGATAATAAAAATCAAACACCGCTGAATTGGGCGGAATTGAAGGGTCACAAGGAAGCCGCGGACCTGCTTCGAAAAGCAGCCGCCAAAAGCGAATGACGATAACCATCCCGGTTCCCGTCGGCGTCATCGGGTCAATGTCCATCGGTTTGTTTTATCCGGTGAGCAAAAAATCGGCGTTGTTCAGAAACGCAACGACCTGATGAGTGGGATGCTCGAGCCCGTATTGGACCGAAAAATCAACAACTCTGCCGTCCGAAACGGAAAAAGACGGCAGTTTCAAACATTCGGAAATTTTACGGGAGCAGCCCATTCCGGAGACCACGCCGGTCTCACGAGGTGTTATGTCCGATGCTTTGAGGGCTTCGATGAAGGAGTGGACCACCGTTCCAATGCCACAGCCGGCACACCAGACCGTAGGGAAAAAATCAGCATAGAGAAAAGGGTGGTCGGGGTGGAACCTGTCCCTGTTCATCGATCGATAAACTTTCCGATGAGCAGTTCTCCTTCCTGACGGGTGTCCAGTTCCTCGGTTTTTGCCCGGTGTTGAATGAGGGTTCCGGATTGATGGGAGCCCATCCGGTCGATGGAAAATCCCAACTGTCCGTCGCTGGCGATAGGCATCAGACAGGGAGAAATAATTTCAATGAAGGACATTCCCTTTTTTTCGAAGGCCTCTTCGATAGAACGGCGAAGGCGCCAGCAGTGGAGTGGTGTCCAGCGGGCGATGTAGGAGGCTCCGTATCTGTCGAAAAGGAGGGGCATGTTGAAAGGGGTCTCCGACCGGCTGGGGGCGATGTGTTTTTTGAAGAGAACGGGCTGGATTTTTTTATTTTCAAAAAGCAGATGGTAGAGAGAACTGTTTATGTAGAGGATGAGAAGGTTTTCTCCGCTGCGGCAGAGTTGGAGAAGGCGGTCGATGCCCATCACCATAAAATCGCTGTCGGAGAGAAAGAGGACGGGAAGGGATCCCGGGTGTGTTTTTCTGACCTGAACGGCTGTTTCAAAAAGGCTTCCGATAGGAGACTGGGTGTTGGGAATTTTAAGAAAGGGAGCTATATTTCCGGTGCACCCGAGGTCTGACCAGACAATTTGGATGGAATCCGTGGATTTATCTGACCTGCCAAGGGCCTGAAGGAACACATTGACCACCACTCCGATCCCGCAGCCCGGGCACCAGGCTGAAGAAATCCCCGGCGTTCGGATGAACGGGTCGGATGGGTGGTGCCTTTCGAAAAATGCCATAAAGAAAAATTTTGTCGAATCCCCGGGTACTTGTCAAGGTATTTCATTATCCTCAAGCGATAAAACGGCTATCGCGAAGAATATTTCGAATTCAGATCATCGATCCCGCTGGTTATTATGGAAGAATTTTATTCCTTTCAACGTCTAATGTGTGAAAATTCTATTTAGGAGATAAAGAAGTGAAAAAAAGATTTTTGATCATTTGGATCGCCGTCGGATTGATGGTTTCGGCCGTTGGTTTGTCCGCCGTCGATGTTTCCGGAGAATGGGAAATGACGACGCAGGGCATGCGTGGAGAGCAGACATTCACCATCAAGATCGCCCAGGACGGTGAAAATATCACCGTGACCATGCCCGGCAGAGGTCGCGGAGGGGAAGTCGGGGAACCTATGGAGGCCGAAGGAACCATCAAAGGCAATGAGATCCAGTGGACAATCGTCCGTGAGACGCAGCGCGGATCATTCGAGATGGTTTACACAGGGACAGTCGATGGAGATTCCATGTCAGGTCAGATGACCATGAGCATGGGGGATCGCACTTCGGACTGGACGGCTACCAGAAAAAAATAACAACAATTCAACTCCGCCGCCGACTCCCGGATGGAGAGGCGGCGGCAGGTTTCGCTTTTTATCTCAAGACAAATGAGAGGTGGTTTTTTGTGGACTTCTTTATTAAAATAAAAATGCAATGGATCAGAATGCGGGAGGTTCCATTCGCGATAACACGGTGATTTGAGGGAAGAAAAAAGGAGTAGCGCCGTCTAACATATGTGAACGGCTGAGACGCGTCAACAGGCATGGACGAAAAAACGCTGGTCCGGTTGAGTCTGGAGGGAAACAACGACGCGTTCGAACAGCTCGTAATAAAATACAAAACGAAAATGGTAAATTTGGCATTCAGCATGACGCGCAACCGGGAAAATGCGGACGATCTCGCCCAGGACATTTTTATCAAGGCATACGGAGCGCTCAAGAATTTCCGTTTCCAATCGGAATTCGGGACATGGATTTACCGGATTGCGCTCAATCATATAAAGGATTTTTTACGAACGGAAAACAAGGTCATCAAAGTTCCCTTTGAGGAAAGATACAAAGAGATGGGGAAACAGGAAGATGAAATGATGAAGAGGGAACGGGCCTCCGTCCAGGAAAAAAGACGGCATCTCGTCCATGAAGGCATCCGCTCTCTTCCCGAAAAATATCAGACCATTCTTTCCCTCAGGGATATTCAGGGGTTTTCCTATGAGGAAATCGGGCAGATTCTGAAATTGATGCCGGGGACGGTCGACTCCCGGCTGCACCGGGCGAGAAGACTCCTTCGCAATAAGATCGCCCCGTTTCTTTCCTAGGAGGAGAAGACAATGAAATGCAAACACGCCGAAAAGTTGATCCTTCGATCCTTCGATTTCCGGCTGTCGAAAGTGGATCAGGAATGCCTTGACCGACATCAGGACTCCTGCGGGGACTGCCGTAGAATTAAGGATGAGTACGATGTCATCCTGGGGACGCTTCACTCGACCCGATTTCCCGAACCGAAACCCTATTTTACCGAACGTTTCAGGGCCAGGTTGAAAGACACGCCGGCCTTCGATCCCTTTGCCGCCGGAAAGGCCTGGATTTTAAAAACAGCCTCGGTCATCGCTTTTTCCGCTGTCGTGCTCAGCGCCGGGATGATCTTTCTTTCTCCTGATCCGGCTGTTCTTTCTCAAGAGAACATGAGCGATTCCGAAATTCTTCTTCTGAAAAACCTTAATCCCTTTCAGGAGACCCGCACGGTGTTTGAGGCGGGCTCCGTGGAGAACAAAAACATGATGCTGATCTTCAGCGCCCTCGGCGATAAAAACGGTCTAAGGAAGTATTTCCCATGAGCGGCAATCAGAAATTTTGGATCGTCTTTTCTCTTTTCGGATGTTTTGTTCTGGGTGTTATCGCCGGGGTCTTGCTGGATGAGAATGTTCTGGATGTGATGCAAAAGAAGAGGCGGGACGAGCAGCGGCAGGCCACCCGGTTCCCTTCCCTCAACACCATGGCGGATGAACTGGTGCTGACCGAGGAACAGCGGGAACAGATCCAGGATATTTTCAAGAGGAACGATGAGCGGCTTCATGCGATCAGGGAAAAATATATTCCGGAATTCACATCCATTCGAACCCTGCTGATCGAGGAAATCAATAACGTGCTGAATGATGCCCAGAAGCAGCAGTTCGAAAACATGATCCAGAGACACGACGAGCAGAGAAGAAGGGAAGCGGACGCGCGCAAAAGGTATATGGAAAAAAGAGAAAAAGAAAAACAGGGGAAAAAAGACAGCGGCAATAATTGAAATAGAAGAGGAGTGAATCATGAAAAAGAAGCTAATACTTGCACTTATATTAATCGTCGTCGTGATCGGCGCGGTTTTGGCGGTGACGGTATTCAAGAAATCAAACGGAAACGGGATTGTCTATAAAAAAGAAAAAATCGACCGGGGCAATATCCAGGCCCTGGTCATCACGACGGGCACGCTGAATCCGGTGACCCTTGTGGACGTCGGGAGTCAGGTTTCCGGAAAAATCGAACAGATCAATGTCGACTTCAATTCTCATGTCAAAAAAGGGGAGATCATTGCCAGAATAGAACAACTTATTTTTCTGACCAAGGTCCAGCAGAATGAAGCCAACTATGACAGCGCCAAAGCGTCTGTGGACAAAGCCGAGGTGATGCTCGAGATCAACAGAAAAAATTTTGAGCGGTCCCTCAGCCTCGCCGAAAAAGACCTGATCTCTTTTGAGGAGAAGGAAAAGTCTGAAGCCGATTATTCCAATGGCAAAGCCGAGCTGCAGTCCCAGATTGCCCGCCTGGCTCAGGCCAAGTCCCAGCTTGACACGAGCAAGGTGGACCTGGGATACACCGTCATCCGCTCCCCCATCGACGGGTTCGTCGTCAACCGGAACATCAACGAGGGGCAGACGGTGGCCGCCAGTTTTAATGCGCCGCTTCTTTTTCAGATCGCCAATGACCTGACGAAGATGCAGGTGGAGTGCAGCGTGGATGAAGCCGATATCGGCAAAGTGAGCGAAGGACAGGCGGTCCAATTCACGGTTGATGCTTTTCCGAACGACCGCTTTCGTGGAGAGGTCAGGCAGGTCCGCTATTCACCCGTCATCGAACAGAATGTCGTCACCTACACCACCATTGTCGGAGTGGACAATCCCGATATGAAGCTGCGTCCCGGAATGACGGCCACGGTCAACATCATCACCGGAGAAGCCCGGAACGCCCTGCGGGTTCCCAATTCCGCTCTCCGCTACATGCCCGATCTTTCCCAGGAGGAATTGAGAGCGCTGATGCAGGAGAGGTTCGGGGGTTCACGTCCGGGCGGCCAGGGCTCCGCACCGCGTGAGGGGTCTCAGGCCTCCGGTCAGCGGCAAGGGGGGATGCGCGACATGTCCCGTGTCTGGATCGAGGATGAAAACGGAAAGCTGAAGATGGTTTTTTTCAAAACAGGAGTGACGGACAATACGTTCAGCGAAATCGTATCAGGAGATATTACCGAAGGCACGGAAATCATCACCGGAATAGACACTTCCTCCGGAAACAACCGGAATTCGCGAAATAATCCTGCGCGCGGGATGATGCAGTTCATGCGCTGATCCTCCGTTGTATATTTGGGATTGATCGGAAAAACATATGGATAATCATTTTCTTTTACGATTTGAAAACCTGGAGCGGGTCTATAAAGTGGGAGACAGCGAAGTCAGGGCTCTTGGCGGCATCACTCACTCCATCGCCGAAGGCGACATAGTCGCCATCATGGGTCCCTCCGGTTCGGGAAAGTCCACGCTGATGAATATCATCGGCTGCCTCGATAAGCCGACCTCCGGGAAATATTTTCTGGAAGGAGAAGACATCTCCACATTCGATAAAAACAGGCTGGCACGCATC
>JAHIJO010000095.1 GCA_018898455.1 Verrucomicrobiota bacterium
CCTTCACCACGTCATCCGTCACCATCATATAAGTCAGAAATGCGATCGCCAGCACCACCCCCAGCATTGTGATCAGCGATCGAAAAAATCGCCGCCGCAGACTCCCCCAGCTCACCGCCAGCACCACCACCCACGGCACCGGCGTCTGATTCGGAATTTTTTGTTGTGCCTGCTCCGCCATAGCCGCTCCTAATACTTGTCAAGGTCAAATCCGTCCACCGAAATCATCATGGATAAAATAGCAATTAACAACTCGCCGATAATCAGGCCGATAAAAAATCCGCGGGCGCGATGATACGTGTCCTTGTTTCCGTATTTCGTCACCATGATATTACCTATCCAGCCGATCAGGATGGAGAACCAGTAGACGTGCATGGTGGGGTTAACATACATGACGAGACCCAGCGGGTGCGGAAGCCAGAAGATCAACTGGCGGAAATAAAGCAGAGCCGCCATGGCGCCGCCGCCCACGCACAGCCAAAGCTGGCCGGCCGGCGAAGCGATCGGCGCATCCGTGACCATGCCGCGCATGGTATGGAACATGGTCCAGCGCGGCAAACCGGTATAAAACCAATTGTTCATATTGTCGGCGCCGCACGAATACGCCATCAACATCACGGTCAGAAAAGCGGCGGCGGCGGCGGCGATCAGGCACAGGGCAATCGCCAGATGGAACACGCCACGTTTGATATGGTAGTCGTTACGCAGTTTCAGGGCATTGGCCATGGCCGGCGCCACGAACTCCTTGATGTCCAGGAACATTACCCCGCAATAAATAATCAGTGGCGTAAAGAGGGACACTTGGGAATATTTCTGGTCCAGCCCCAGGAACGCCCGTATGACGTGAAAAGGACTGACGTGCGTCTTGACAGTCAACAGACCGCCTTCCGCGACGGCGCGGACCATGCCGATCGTCAGCAGGATCACCATAAAATAGAAAAATATCGTGTAAAAAAGATTAGCGCCCATATCCAGCCACAATTGCATGATCAGGGCCAGCGAGCCGCCGAGAAACGCGATCGAGGCCAGCTTGAGCTCCTTGCGTTCGCCCGCTTCCAAACCATTGATGGCGGATGGAGTAAACGCGCACAAGATGTACTTGCGGCACTTGAACAGCACCATGGCTGAAAACACCATTAAAGCCCCCTGGCCTTCCGCTGTGCGAAAATTCAGCAGGTACCACCAGTTGTAAGAATAGCCCGACGGACGTCCTGACCAGTCCAATAAAAGAATCTGTACCAAATACAGGACATGGAAGAACCAGAGCGAAAAGGAAATATTCTTGGGAATCAGAAAGGTCAGGCCGATCATCACAAAGAAGATGCTTGTTTGTGTTCTGCCCAGGGCCTCGAACTTGGTGTTGAATACGTAAGGCCGCCAACTATTGGAAAGATTCATCGGATCGAGTCCCGGGATAACCTGGGACGCGCACAACAGGTTCCAACCCATGATTCCGCTGGAAACGGCCACGCCGATCCAGAACAGGTTGTTGTGGTAGAGGGCTGGAATCAGACCATCGGATTCTGTGTCGCCAATCAGCGCCTTAGGCAATTCCGCCAGGGGATAGGTCAACATTTCGTTGTAAACCCACTGCCGGAAGATCAGCACGTTCAACGCCATGAGCACAATATACGTCAGAGCCGATAAAATTGTCCAGCGCACCAGCGGCCTCAGCCAGTGTTGCCACGGAATTTCACCGACGAAATATCGACGAATGGAAACATCCATGGATGTCAGAACGGGAATGAATCCGTTCAGGCGCTCGCGAATATCAGCGACCGGTGTCCGGCCTGTTTGCAGGTCTGCCTGGAGCGCTCCAAACGAGTCCATCAGCGTTTGCACGTTCTGCGCGCAGGTCAATTGTAAATCATTCCGCTTGCGGACTATCTCGATGTCCGTCTGCCGGCGCTCCAGGCGCTTCAGGTTCTTGATTTTAGATTCAATGGACCGCACCAGAGAAGCTTCCGACACCAGCTGGCCGCGCTTGGCATTGCGCAAGGTTTTCTTGAGCGCGCTGAACTGCTGATGCATTGCCTCGCACTCTTCATTGATCAGGTTTCCCTCCTTGCGCAGCAATTCCTGGTGCTCTTTAATAAACACGGAACCGCTGAGAGGCTGAAGGGAAGCCTGCGCATGCTGTAACAGGATTTTCAGCTGAGTGCTCACGGCGTAAGCAGGCGGGGCGGCGGGGGGCAAGGCGTTCAATAGGCGCAGTCCTTCTTTGATGTCGTGCAGAGCGGCCATGCCATTAACTAACCGCCGGAGTCGGGCAAAGTAAGAAACGGCATCATCTTCACGCATCGGTAAAATGCCAGGGTAGGCGCTCAGGCCGCGCGGCAGTCCGCGCCGGAAGAGGGCGACTTTCTCGAACGCTTTGCTTTCAAGGGCCGCCAGAGCCGAGCGTGTCTGGAGCACTTGGCCCTTGCTCTGCTCAATCTGGGCCGGGAATAAACGCAAAACCTCCTCCGGTGGCGGAAGCGCCATTGTCCGGACTAATTCCTGCCAGGCCAATTCCTCTTCGGCGAGCACCTGGCGGTCATTTTCCAGCACGGCTTTCAGCTCGCTGTTTTTTACGGCCTTTTTCTCGGCAGTCAACGCAGCCTCGGCCTGTATTTTTCTGATTTCGGTTTCCGTTTCGGCGATGCGCTCACGCGTGTTTCGGACGCGGCCGGCGGCTTCGTACACTTTCCTTTGATCCAGATTGTCGCTGTAGGCCCGATAATATTGCCCTGCCGCTTTTTGGATTCCCGGCTCTGAGACAAAATAGGCCTCGTTCACAAAAGGCACAATATGGCGGTTCCATTCCGACTGCGGGTTGTTCCAGTCTCCGTAGAACAAACTTCCGGCCATGGGCATAATCTGCTGGACTAGGCCATTATTGGCCAAACCGGAGGAGACCGAGCCCATCAGAAAGATAACGAGAATTTCCACTGTGGAAAATACGCGGATCACGCGAATCAGACGGCAAAGGGGATTCAGCAGCAGGACCATGACGATCAGAAGCAGATACGGCGCCACCGCAATCTGGCAGCCCGTCAGGGAAACATCCGAGATATTGGAGGCGAAGACCGAAACCGCGGCAAACAACGCCGCGAACAGCGTTCCCAGCACCAGCGAACGAATGGTTATCTTGGTTTTTTTCATGATCAGAATATGAGTGGCGCCATCATCTTGTTCAAAATGGCAATCGATATGCCTACCATGGCCACCAGCCCCATGCCGCAGGCATAGCCGGCCAGGATCACCGGGACATATTTCATCCACATCGCGCCGAATTTTTTTCGGAAATAGAACCGGCCGAGCAAGGCGCCGACCAACTCGAACAGCATCGGAGCGGGCGAGCCCTGACCAAAACCGCGGAGCAGCCCGAACACCATCAGGGTGGGCATTCCGAAAAACACGAGGATCATATAGGCTCCGACTCCAAAGACCAAGCCGATGAGAAAATATGTCCAACGCCACGCTTCGAAGAACAGCGAGCCGCCTTCCAAGGTGGCACTCATGGTCAGGCAAGTCATTTTGGCCTGCAGGTCCCACATCTTCTGGGCGAACGGATAGGCCGCCGAGGGCACTTCGGCCATCCCCCAGAGCATCTGAGAAAAGATCAAGGAAGCAACCACAATGATGGGAATGGTAACCAGCATGGTTTTGACCTTGCCTATGATCTTGGTGCCGGTTAATTCCATAATCCGGAAATCGACGGTAGCCGGGCCGTAATTCGGGATAGGCGCCGGCGCAAACCATATCTGGACACCGCGATAACCGCTGAGAATATACGTGGCCTCGCGGATCAGCGGGATTGAGACGGCCATGCCAGCCATGCCTTCCAGCTTGGCGCAGGCATAGGAAATCAGCGGAGTATAGATCACGGTATACACCACAAAAAACTTCCAGGGAAATCCCTCGATGAGCCAGGCGGACAAAGCAATCCAGAATGCGCTGGTGAACAAGTAAATCCCCAGGGCGATGAAAATGGAAAAGTCGCCGCGTTTGACGTTGTTCGTCACCAGCTTCTGCCATGCGCCGGGTCCCTTCGCGCGCCGGGCGGACGCATTCAGATCAACGGCGCCGCGGTAGGGACGTAGAATCTTGATCAGGGGCCCGATGACCTTGCCGAGGCTGATCACGGTGATCGCGATGGTCAGGCCAATCCCGAAGGAAAGGTAAAAATCGACTTGATTGACGAACATCGTGTCGATGACATCCATACCGGGCCGCCAGTTGGTCAGGATGCCATACTTGTAGAGAAAAGGATTCATGGCGCTACAGATAAGCGTGCCAAGCGTACCGCCGATAACGACCCAGAACGGGATAACCATGCCCACCAGAACCAGGGTCAGGTCAAAGGTGATATTGAACGGGACGGCAGGAAGCACGTGGCCCAATTGCTGTGTAAAATCCACCCAGGGAATTGGAATCAGCATCAGCGGCTTGACCAGGAACGATCCCGTGACTGACGGCAGGGCAATATAGACCAGCCCAAAGAGCATGCCGATGACCCCGCCGATGGAAAAACAGTGCCAACGCCACGGCTCTTTCTGGTTCATGGTTTCCGTCAGGGCGACAATGCCGGATGCGCCAACCGGGGCCATGGGGAAGGGCAATTCCTCGACATCGCTGGTGATCCGGTAAAGCACGTAGCCCAGGCCAAAATTATCGAGCTGGCCGATCACCAGCGCCAGCGAAATCATCGCGATGGGCGCCAACCAAGCCCGGGTGAAAAAGGTGCGGCCGGCTTCCTGGATGGTGTCCGCCGACGGCGCCACCCACTTGGGAATTTCCTGGGCAATGCCCATGGCAGTGGCATAATCGGATTGGACAAAATATTGATTCCACAATAGTCCTTGGAACGGCGAGCTCACGGCCAACCCCGCCATGTAATAGAGGATATAGACCTCCTGCATCTTCAAGTCTTTCAGGGAACGGCGGGCAATCTCCACAAAGAGGATAATCGTCACCCACTGCGCCGCAGAAGAGATACTGCCGGCCCCCACGACGAGCCCCAAATACATGGCGCCCGGCATCATGATAAACCCGAGGAATAGCGCCCCAATGACAGTTTTTAAGTTGAAACCGTCCGCAAACTCCGCGGGCGGTTCCATCAACCGCCGGTATTCTTCCAGTTGCTGAGATTCCGTTAATCGTGCCATACCATTACCCTAATTCGAAGTTACACCTGCTGAAACTGTTCCCGGGCGCGCTCACTAAACAGGGAATGCTCGGACACATCCAGATTGCGCCAGCGCATCAGGTATTTCCGCAACTGTTCCAGGAACGGCCGGTTGGTGGTCACCCAGTTGCTGTCCTGGCCCGAAATACGATTGATATTGAGATGCAGACAGTAGGCCTGGACGTGGTCGTCGTAGAACAGATCGAACACCAGTTGCTCGGTGACGCCCAAGTCATAAGGCACCAGCGCTACATGGTACGTTAACGTGTGCCGGTCGCGGCCCTTGGCGTCAACCCCATGACTATGGCCTTCTTCGGTGGCGATCATGTCGCCGATCGAGGCTTCAGAATAGCGGCCGAAATATTCCTGCAGATATGCCAGCACGCCGATGGCAATGCGGGGCTGGTAAATAAAGGGGAACAGCACCGGCATCGTGCGGCCGTCATGCTTCGGCAAAGACCAAATGCGCTTACCGGACGGCACCGCCGCCTTGGTGGCCGCCATGGCCGGGTACAGTGTGGACAACAGCACGATGGCGATTGTGAGCAGAATGACGTAGGCCACGCTGAGCGACGAATAATTAAAGTTGATGCCTTGCACCAGGCCGGTATAGCTGATGGCCAGGCTCAGCACCTGACCGATCAGGTAGCCGCCTACCGATCCGATCACGCCATAGACAAGGGACTCGGCCAGGAAGAATGTGCCGATGTGATGCGGGTTGAGCCCGATGGCGTTATACACGGCGATTTCTTTCTTGCGCTCATAGACCGATCCCAGCATGGTATTCAAAATAATACTGCTGGCAATAAAGAGCGGGATTAACAGGACTGAAAGGCCGCCGACGGAGGTGGAATAATTGGACCCGATGAAATACACACCCGGGACCACGGTCTGTTGCTCGTCCTGCGTGGAGGGCACAAACGGGATGCGACTGCTCATAAAAAACCGAGCCCGCGTGGCCGTCAACAGCAGATCGGCCATCGGCCAGATCGGCTCTTCGTCTTTCATTTTTAACGAAATACTGTAGGGCTGTGCGCCCAGGATTTTGGCCGTTTGGACCGGGATGACCATCAGGGCGGCGGGGTCCGTGAAAAACAAGTTGCCCATATCCGGCATGTAGTCTTTAACAGCTTTATCGGCTTTATTGGCTTTATCAGCGTTGTCGGCCACCAGTTTCAGGATCGGGGTCAGCGGCAGGCCGTTTAGGTCTTTCATGTTTCGGAACTGCACGTCGTCGAAAATGCCGACCACCTTAAAGGGCATGCCTTGGAATGAAAGCGTGACGGCCTGTATCTGGTCGGGGTCAATATGCAGGACCAAGGCGGCCGCGGACGAAAGAATCACCTCCTGGGCGTCATCGGACGAAAAGAAACGGCCCGACACCAGCGGCAGACGTCTCAGAAATCCGTCTTCCACGCAAGGCAGGCCCAGAATGCCCTCCATCTGGGCCTGGGTGCCCAGATTGCACATGACATGGAAGGGGGTTCCCTCCTTGGCCAACAGCCAGCGGCGCACAACGATCGTGCCGCGCTGTTCAAACAGGGTGCTGATCACCGCGAGCGTCTGCTCATCCATCTGATATTTTCCCGGCCAGTGATACATAAATCCGGTATAGGGCGCTATTTTGCTCTTGGTCACCAGCGTGGGATTGACCTTCTTGGAAATACTGGTGAAGGACAGCATGGTGAACGCAACCAGCACGATCGTGGCCGTCGTAAGCAGGGTGCGAATGCGCCGGCGTTTCATATTGTTGACGCCGATTATCATTGCCTTCTGAGTCACCGTGGAATACCCGACCTCGTTGCCCAGGTAACTGCGGAACAGCAACCGCATGGTGCCCTCAAACCGGCTCCGCAGAATGCTGATGACAAAAATGCCCAGGGCGCCCATGACGAACGCAATAAAAATGATTTCCGCCGCCTGGGCCACGCGAAAGGCCGGATGAATCGCGCGGAAGATGATGAAGGTAACCACGAACAGCACGGCGAACATACCCATTTCATGTTCAATTTTGACGAACCTGAAGAGTAATTTTTCCAAAAACAGGCAGAAGGGCAGGAGCAGGGCCATATACACGACCACGGCCTTCAGCATGTCGTCGCGCATTTGCTTGGCCTGCTCGTAGGATTTTACATGAGCCCCCAGCGCTTCATACAGGGCGCGCACGTATCCCAGGTGGTCGTTCCGAGCGGCGGCGGCATCCATCCTTTTCAGACAGGCATCGCCCCGCTGGATAAATTCCCGAATCAGGTCGTTGGCCAGAACTTTCACTTTGGCCGCGCGCGCGTGGTTTAAAATTGACATATCACGTACCATACGCGCAAACACGTCTGCACCCAGTTCGTCCGCCGATGCGAAGCCTCGACCTTCCTCATCCCGCTCGGTCGCGTTCAGGGCCAGCCGTTTTTCAGCCGAAATAAGCTTGATACGCTGGCCGGGGCTAACATCAGACCTCCTGACATAGCCCTCGACCGTTGTGCTGATTGTTCACGATAATATGTCCGCTTTTGTGGGCAGAATATGCGTTTTGGCCCGTATTCACAAGACAAATGAGCACTGTATTTGTGCTACAAAGTGTTCACGATA
>JAHIJO010000096.1 GCA_018898455.1 Verrucomicrobiota bacterium
CCTTCACCACGTCATCCGTCACCATCATATAAGTCAGAAATGCGATCGCCAGCACCACCCCCAGCATTGTGATCAGCGATCGAAAAAATCGCCGCCGCAGACTCCCCCAGCTCACCGCCAGCACCACCACCCACGGCACCGAGACCTGAGCCGGGATCACTTGAGATTGTCCAGTTGCATTCATAGCTAGATCACCAAAACATCAGCCGACACGAATTCATTGGTTCAAGGCATTGGCCAACGGGATCAATTCCGGTTCAAATCGATCGGTATGGTCATGCCCGTGGCCAGGGAAATACACATGGCCAGGATCACGATCAACAGTTCCCCGACAATCAAGCCGATGAAAAACCCGCAGGCACGCCGATAGGCATCCTTGTTGCTATATTTGGTCACGACCACATTGCCGACCCATCCCAGAAGGATGGAAAACCAGTAATAGTTCATGATGGGATTGACGAGCATCACCATCCCCAGGGGATGCGGGAGCCAAAAAACGAATTGGCGGAAATAGAGTAGAGCGGCCATCAACACACCGCCGATGCTGATCCACAGGGCGCTGGAAGGCGAGGCGGCAGGCGCATCCTTGGCCATGTCATGAATGGTTCCGAACATGGCAAGGCGCGGCAGACTGGTATAGTACCATCGGCTCATGGAATCCGCGCCCTGGGCATAGCACATCATCAGCGCCGTAATCAGCGCCACGACCACGGCGGCCACTATGGCGAGCGCCAAAACCCCGTGAAAGATCCCGCGTCGGAGACGGTAGTCATCCCGGAGTTTCAAGGCATTGGCCATCGCCGGCGCAATGAACGACTTGATGTCCAGGAACATCACACCGTAATAGAGGATCAGCGGCGTAAAGAGCGACACCACCGTCCACTTCTGGTTCAGCCCGAAAAAGGCCCGGATGAAATGGAACGGAGTGATGTATGATTTAACCCCAAGCAGGCCGCCTTCTGTAACCGCCCGCACCATGCCGACCGTAATCAGGAGGATCACCAGGTAGCAGAATATGGTATGCAACAGGTTGGCGCCCATGCTCCAGGACAACTGGACGATGACGCCGATCGAGCACCCGATGAACGCCCACGAGGCCGCCCGCAGTTCCTTTCGTTCCGAATCTTCGAGATCGGCCACGGTGGACGGCCGGAACGCGCAAAACAGGTATTTCCGGCACTTGTACAAGATCACGCTGGAAAAGACCATCATGGCGCCCTGGCCCTCCGCGGTTCGGAAGTTCAACAGGTACCACCAGTTCGTGGGAAACGACCGGAGGTCCTGACCCTGCCCCGTCCACACCATCAACTGAAGCTGAACCAGATAGAGAAGATAGAAGAACCAGAGGGAAAACGAGATATTCTTGGGAGTCAGGAAGGAGAGCCCGATCATGGTAAAAAACACGTGCGTGGCCGTATTGCCCAGCGCCGCGAACGCCGTACCGTTCAAATGTACACCCCACCAGCTCGTCAATATAAATGGCGTAAGCCCCGGCACAATATTGGTCGCGCACAGAAGATTCCATCCCATCACCATCCCGGAAATTCCCGCGCCAACCCAGAACAGGCCGTTCCGGAACAGGACGGGGATCACCCCATCCTCCCGGGCTTCGCCCAGCAGGGTCTTGGGCAGTTCGGCCAACGGATAGGTCAGTTTTTCATTGTGGGCCCACTGTCGGAAAATCAACACGTTCAGCGACATGAGAACCACATACGTCATGCCGATCAGGATAAGCCAGCGGCCGATCGGCTTCAGCCAGTGGCTCCACGGCACTTCGCCGATGAAATAGCGCCGCAGAGATACGTCGATGGAAACAAAAACAGGGATGGCGGCTTGGAGGCTGGTCTTGAGACTCCCCGCCGTCGCCTGACCGGACCAGACCTCCGCCTTGATCGTCACGAGATCATCCATCAGTTTCCGCACGGCGGCGGCACAGACCAGTTGCCGGTCATTCTGTTCCAGTTTGATATCCAGGCGCGCCTGTTTCTTGTCCAACACCATGGACTCCGCCATGAGATCCCCAATCCGATCCTTGATTTTCAGCGCCTGGACACGCGATGCGTTTCGTTTTTCCTCATTCCACCGCTTTAATTGAAGATCCAGCTCTTGATCCTGTTGGGTCACCTGCTCATCTTCCTTCTGAAACAAGGCCTTGCGCTGTTCCAGCACGGCGGTATCTGACAAAGGCTGGAGATCGGATAGAGCGGCGTCAAGAATCCGGTCCAGGCTGGAGGCCATCACGGCATCCGGCGGCTGGGCCGAGGGCAAGACCACCAGATCCCGCGACGCTTGCTTGATCGCGCGCAGGGCGGCGAGACCTTTCACCAGCCGGCGCATGCGCCCGGAATAGGAATACCAGTCATCCTCCGGCAGGGGGAAAAAGCCAGGATAGGCGCTCAATCCGCGGGGCAGTCCACGCCGGAACGTCTCAATTTTCTTGAAAGCCGTTTCTTCCTGCTGGAGGAGGATTGTTTCAGCCTGCTCGGCACGGGCGCCCCATTCCTGGACCAAGGCTGGGTACTGCCCGAGGACTTCGTCCAGGCTGGGCAGACCGCCAGCTTTCAGGGTCTCCCACTCCCGCTCCGTTTTCTGGCCGGAATTCCGCGCGGCATCCAGTCTCGCCTGGGCCCGGCTGACGGCCATGTTCCTGGCCTCCGGCCCTTGTGCCACATCGTCTTCCGCTTTTTTCAGGTCTGCCTCCGCAGCCGCCACGCGGGACAACGTGTCCTGAAAGCGACGCGCGGTCTCGAAAGCTTTTTTAAGTTCCTGCGATTTTGCCAGTGCATCATGATAATTGCGGGCGGCCGTCTGAAGTCCCGGCTCGGCCACAAAGTAATCGCTATTCACGAACGGGACGATATACCGGTTCCATTCCGACTGTTTGTTGTTCCATTCCTGATTGAACAGACTACCGGCGATCGGGACCACCTGTTCCACCAGCCCAAAGTTGGGAATTCCGGCCGACACCGCGCCCATCATGAAAATCACGAGCATCTCCACGGTGGAAAAGACGCGGAGCCTCCGGATCAGGCGGCACAGGGGGTTCAACAGGAGGATCATGGCGATCAGCAGGAAATACGGCAGAACAGGAATCTGGCAGGCAGCCAAGCTCATGTTCTGCTTGTTGGAAACAACAATCGACAAAGCGGCAAACACGGCCGAGAAAAACAGGCCGACGCCGACACAGCGCGCAGTTATTCGGGGTTCATTCATAATCAGAAAATCAATGGAGTCATCATTTTATTCAGGATCGCGAAGGCCATGCCGACCATGGCCACCAGGCCCATGCCGCAGGCGTAGCCGGCCAGCATGACCGGTGTATATTTCAACCAGCGGTCGCCAAATTTTTTACGAAAATAGAACCGGCCAATCAGGGCACCCAGTACTTCCAACGGTATCCCGGCAGGCGTGGTCTGACCCAGGCCGCGCACGACGCCATAAACCAGGAGAGTGGGCATCCCGAGAGAAGACATGATGACAAAAAGCCCCACACCCATTCCAAGTCCCCAGGCAAACCATTTGAACTTCAACGCTTCAAAAAACAGCGAGCCGCCTTCCATGGTGGAACTCATGGTCAAGCAGGCGGTTTTCGCCTGCAGGTCCCACATCTTCTGGGCAAAAGGATAGGCGTCGGACGGCACCTCGGCCATCTTCCACAGCAACTGGGAAAAGATCAGCGACGCCACGACAATAACAGGAATGGTGATCATCTGGGTTTTGACCTTGCTTATGATCTTGGTGCCGGTTAAGTCCATAATCCGGAAACCGACGGTCGCGGGACCGTAATTCGGCAGGGGCGCGGGAGCGTACCAGATCTGGATGCCGCGATAGCCGCTGAGGATGTAGGTGGCCTCACGGACCATCGGAAGACTGAGCGCCTGGCCGGCCATGCCTTCCAGCTTGGCACAGGCATAGGAAATCAGCGGCGTGTAAACAACGGCGTAGATCACGAAAAATTTCCAGGGGAACTCCGGAATCAGCCAGGTGGACAAGCCGATCCAGAACGTGCTGGAAAACACATAAATCCCCAGCGCAATGAAAATGGAAAAGTCGCCGCGCCGGGTGTTGTTGACCACGAGGCGCCGCCAGGCACTGGGACGCCGCGGCTCCTGCGCTTTCCCACTCACATCCCGGGCGCCCCGGTAAGGACGGAGCACGTTAAAGAGAGGTTTCATGATCTGCCCCAGAGCAACCAGGGTGATCGCGATAGTCAGCCCGATCCCGAACGATAGGTAGAAGTCGACGCTGTTGACGAACACGGTGTCGATGACATCCATGCCAGGCTGCCAGTTCGAGAGGATTCCGTTCCGGTACAGGATGGGATTCAAAGCCATGATGGTCACCATGCCCACCCCACCGCCGATAATCGCCCAGAACGGCAGGACCATCCCCGTAAGGATTAATCCCAAATCAATCGTCAGGTTCAAGGGCGTAGCCTTAAGAAATTCGCTCACCGCAGGGGTGAAATCAATGAAGGGAATGGGTATCAGCATGATGGGAGACGGCATGAACGAGCCGGTGACCGCCGGCAAGGCAATATAAAAAGCGCCGTAAATCATACCGAGCATGCCGCCGATCGAAAAACAGCGCCAACGCCAGCGTTCCTTAGAGTCACTGCTTTCGGTCAAAGCAATGATACCGGCTGCGCCGACCGGCGCCATGGGGAACGGCAGTTCCTCGACATCGCTGGTGATCCGGTAGAGGACATAGCCCAGACCGAAATTATCGATCTGGCCGATGACCAGAGCCAGCGAAATAAACCCGATGGGCGCCAGCCAGCCGCGGGTGAAGAACGTCCGGCCGGCCTCCCGGATGGCATCCGCGGAGGGCGACACCCAAGCAGGTATTTCCTGGGCCACGCCCATGGCCTGGGCATAGTCCGACTGGATGAAGTACTGGTTCCACAGCAATCCCTGGAACGGCGAACTTAAGGCGAGGCCCGCCATGTAATAGAGGATATAGACCTCCTGCATCTTGAGGTCCTTGAAGGACCTCCGGGCCACCTCGGCAAAGAGGATGATGGTGACCCACTGCGACGCCGAGGCAATACTGCCGCCGCTGCCGACAATCAACGATAGATACATTGAGCCCGGCATCATGATGAATCCGATGAAAATGGCGCCAATGACGGTCTTCCAGTTGAAGCCGTCAGCGAACGTCTCCGGCGGCTGCATCAACTGCCGGTATTGTTCCAGTTCGCGATCCTGACAGGATTTCGCCATAACGCTTTACCCTTTACCGAACGTCTCTTGAGCCTGCTGAACAAATAATTTTTGTTGCGCGGCGTCGATATTCCGCCACCGCATGAGATATTTCCGCAACCGCTCCAGGAAAGGACGGTTCGTGGTGACCCAGTTGGTATCCTGGCCGGAAACGCGGGTAATATTGAGCTTCAACCGGAAGGCTTGGATATAATCGTCATATCCCAGTTCGAACACCAGTCGCTGGGTGACGCCCAGATCGTAGGGCGCCAGAGCCACATGATACTCCCAACGGTACCGGGGACGTCCCTTCTCATCCGGCGACACTCCCTGTCCCTCAGCCGTGGCGATCAGATCTCCGATCGAGGCAGCCGTGAACCGACTGAAATAATCCTGCAGGTAGGCCAGCACACCGGCGGCAATCCGCGGATGATAGATGAATGGGAACACCACCTGCATGGTATGGCCGTCATGCGGAGGCAGTGACCAGGTCCGCTTGCCGGAGGGCACCGCCGCCTTGGTGGCCACGACGGCCGGATAGATCGTGGACAGCAGGACGATGGCGATGGTAAAAAGAATCACATAGGCCACACTCAGCGAGGAATAATTAAAATTGATCCCTTTCATCCACCCCGTCTGGCTGAGGGCCAGGCTGAGCACCTGCCCGATCAGGTAGCCACCCACCGCGCCAATGACCCCGTACACAAACGATTCGGCCAGAAAGAACATGCCAATGTGGTGCGGGTTGAGCCCGATTGCGTTGTACACGGCAATCTCCCGCTTGCGTTCATACACCGATCCCAGCATCGTGTTCAGGATGATCGTGCTGGCGATCAGGAGCGGAATCAGCAGAACCGCCAACCCGCCGACCGAGGTCGAATAATTCGATCCCACGTAATAGACCCCGGCCGCGATGGGTTTTTCGTCCTTGCCGCCCATGGCGAACGGGATTCGGCTGCTCAAGTAGAACTTGGCGCTGGTGGCCGTCAATAGAATATCCATCAGGGTCCAGACCGATTCGCTCTCCTTCAACTTGACGGAAATGCTGTAGGGTCGAGCACCCATCTTGAGAGACGTTTCCAGGGGCACTACCAGCAGGCTCATCGGATCCACATATACCAGGACACCCATCGCTGAAATATCTTCCGCCTGCTGCTGTGCGGCGGTTGCCGTCGATTGATTATCGCGACCAGTCTCCTGGATAATACGCTGAATGGGAAGGAGTGGGATGCCATTGATATCCTTGATGGCACGGAACCGGGCATCGTCATAAACACCTACGACCTTCAACGAGCGCCCCTTGAAGGCGAGTGTCACGTTATCCAGTTTCTGCGGATCCAGATTCAATACTCCGGCCGCGCCGGCGGACAGCAGGACTTCGTCGGCGTTATCCGCCGAAAAATAACGACCCGCAATCAGCGGCATCTCTGTCAGGAACCCGTTTTCCGCCTGCGCAAAGCCCATCACGGCCTCGAACCGCGCTGCCGTTCCCATGCCGGCAGTCACGTGAAACGGGATGCTTTCCTCTGCCAGCAGCCAGCGGCGCACAACAACCTGGCCGCAGGGGTCAAACAGATCCCGCATAACCGCCAGGGTTGCTTCGTCCATGGTCGAACGCCCGGGCCAGTGATACATGAAGCCGGTATATGGTATATCCCGGCTCTTGGCGATGATCGTCGGGTTAACTTTCTTGGAAATACTGGTGAACGAAAGCATGGCAAAGGCGATCAGGACAATGGTGGCCGTTGTCAGCATGGTGCGGATACGGCGGCGCTTCATATTATTGACGCCGATCAGCATGGCTTTCTGGGTGACCGTCGAGTAACCCACATCCCCGGTGTCGCTCCCCAGAAAACTGCGGAACATCAGTTGCATCTCGCCTTCAAAACGGCTGCGCAGGATGCTGATCACAAACAGACCGAGAGCGCCCATGACAAACGCAAGGAAAATCACCTCGGCCGCCTGCGACACCCGGAAGGCGGGATGAATCAGGCGGAAGATAATGAACGTGATCACGAACAGGACGGCAAACATGGCCATCTCCTGCTCGATCCGAACGAACTTAAAGAGCAGTTTCTGAAGGAAAAAGCAGAACGGGAGCAACAGGGCCATATAAACCACAACGGCTTTCAGCATATCGTCGGTGGTCTGCTTGGCCTGTGCATACGACTTGACCTGGGCTCCCAATCCTTCATACAGCGCCCGCAGGTAGGCGGTATAATCGTTTTGCGCCCGCGCCATCTGCATCCGTTCCAGGCACCGGTTGCCGCGCTGAAGAAACTCGTGCACCAGTTCACTGGCAACATCCCGAAGTTTCTTGGCCCGGGCCTGATTCAGAATGGACATGTCCCGGACAATGACCGCAAACAGGTCATAACCGAGTTCGGTGGCGTCGGCAAAGCCCCGGCCTTCGGGCATTTTGTCCGTGGCGTTCAAGGCCGTGCGTTTGGAGCCCGTCACAAACTTGACGCGTTCCCAGCTCGGGAAATAAAACGCGGCTGGCGCTTCGCAGGACGGATTGAATCCCTTTTTCGACAGCGTACAACTCATCCCACTGCCCCCGAACCGGCGCGGCGAGGAATTACCCCGCGCCGTGAGAGGAATCATGGAACCAATCCTTATAGGCAGGGCGGCAACGAGCGATGAATCCGTGGTGGTATACAGGGGAAACTCCCGGCACTCGAAAAGAGCCAGGGTTACCTTGTCTTGGTACGCGCCGGCCATGCTTTTCAGAAAGACATCGCCCGCGTCAATCGCGTGATCCACATTGACAAAATCCGGATCGAAATGAAACGCACCCGAGATTATCTGACTGTTATTCCGCATGTAAGTCAGACCATACAGGATGGCCGTGGCCCGCTGATCGGTCAGCGCCAGACAGGCGGACACCACGTCTTCCTGAATGGCAAACTTGCCGACCGGCACACCATCCGGATTGGAATTAACCCCGTTCAGGATCACGGCCGATTCCGCCACGGGGATATCCGGGACCACGCTGGCGGCCAGTTCGTCGAACTTGAACGTCCTGACCTGAACGGACCAGAGCGGATTCTCATTCCACATAGGATTGACCGGGCTCAGTTCCGAAGACGCCGTGACATTTGGATCATCGAGGATGGCGCGCAGAAGCGCCGGCACATACAGGACGGTGGTTGCCAGGGATACGCGATCCAGCCGATCCAGCGTGTCCGACGGCAAAAACACCAGGCCGCCGCCGGAAAACACATGGTGCAATCCAAACGCGGGCGTGTTGGCGGCCCGCTGAAAACACTGGATTCCGGCGCTGCCTCCACTAATATAATACTGCTCAAACAAACCGCCCCGCAGGCTGATGGTGTCCTCCAGCAGATCAGGTTTTCCTTCCTTCGCCACGCCGTCCATCGCCGCCGCGATTCGGTCCACGTTCACACCCCAGCGAATCCCCCAGCGCTTGGAATCGTTCATCAGGGAGCTGAATCCCAGCCGGTGGCCATTCCAGTCGAGGGCCAGAGCAATCACAAACGGCACCTTGCGCCCATTGAGCGCTTCTCGGACCGCGCCGTTCTGCTTATCAACATTCAGATCGCGCTCGTTGAGATCCGCCTTGATCTGCTGGAACGCGATCACCTCACGGA
Organism: Verrucomicrobiota bacterium; assembly: GCA_018898455.1. GTDB lineage: Bacteria > Verrucomicrobiota > Kiritimatiellia > JAAZAB01 > JAAZAB01 > JAHIJO01. The sequence continues at coordinate 8,816 of JAHIJO010000096.1, forward strand.
TATAGCCTTTTAAAATATCCCGCTCTGCGGGCGCCAACTCGCTCAGGCGGGTTTTCACGCCCACTTTATTGAAAAGGGTCAACACCTTGACAAACCTGGTCCGGAGCGCCTCCAGTTCCAGTCGCCGCCGCTCGAAATCGGCCTTCGACAGATTCATATCGATCAGGCGCAACTGTTCTGTCTTCAGCCGGTTCACGTCCCGTTTGGCCATCGCCACGAGCGGATCCTTCACAGTCAGATTACGCCCCGTGGAATCGTCAATCAGCGAGCGCCAGGCAATCAGCGTCTCCTCGTCGGCCAACCTGAACGTGTCCAGGTTGAGACGCTGGTAATACTCGGCGATCAGGCGGGCTTCGCGCCGATCGACGCTCAACGTGTCGCGAACCCTTTCCACACCGTCGGACAGCAGATGCCAGGCCAGGAGACGCTCTCCCAGGTAATTCTGCGTATGGGCATTGACGGCGGCCAGAAGCATGGAACGCCGAGGCGGGGTTTCCTGGAATTGCTCGACCAACTGGGTCAGCAGGTACAGGTTGGCGCCACCTTGAGCTCCACTGGCTTTCTCCGGCACAATGCAATTACTGTCGATCGGCGCCACGATCACGCACACCTCATCGGCCAGGGATGCGTCACTGCCGGGGATCAGCACCCACAGATCCCGAAGCCACCGGTTTTCCCAGCGCGACGGTTCCGCGCGAACCCGCACCTGCGGCGCGGAGGCGGCGGCTTCCTTCAGGGCGCGGCCTGCCCGGGCCTCCACGAAAAACCGCGGCACGGCCACCTCGGAGTCGTAGACTTTCGTATAGGCATCAAGGCGTTCGTAGGTGTCCGGCTCGATAAACACAAACCCCTTCACGCCGAAGCGGAGAAAGCGGGTCCACGCTGCGCCACTGTCAAACTCCATAACTACCAGGGCGTTTTCCAAGGGGATCCCTTTCATGCGATCGAGATCGCCGGCCGTGCCCCGCCCCAGGTACACCATGCGGGCGGAAAAATCCTTTTCGCGGAAGTTGCCGGGACGGAACAGGGTCGGATGCAAGGGGTAAAGTCGAACCGGCTCGCGGCCTGCCACGATCAAGGCGGTGTCGCCGGGAATAAAGCACGGGGTTTGAAACCGGATTTCCCCATGCTCCAGGCCGGTGGCTTCAAATTGGCGGGCAATATTGTCCTCCATGGCCAGGTTACCGGCAGTGCCCGGGAAGCGGTTTTCAGCTCCCTGTAAAAACGCCTGCAGTTCGGCAAACACCCGGGTCTCATCCTCCGGGGTCGCCCACGGACGGGCCTCGGCCCAGACGCTGACGGCCACCAGCCCAGCCAAACATGGAATCAGGAATCTCATACCATGGTCATTTTACGGCAATCGAAATCACGCCCCGTTGAACCAGCGACTTGAGAAAACTAACCGTGCTCAACGTGGCTTCCCGCCGGTTCACTCGGAAACGGGACACGAACGCGTCAATGATGTCGAGCGTGGTCTTGCGGTTGTCCACCTGAAGAAATACAAAACTGCCCAGTTCGTCCAGCTTGATCACCCGTTCCAGTACCGGCGGCTGGAACCGCGACAAAAATCCCCCGCGCCGTTTCAGCCTGACCGTGATGACAACACGACCCGGTGGATTCTCGATAAATGCCACATCTTCATTGAGCACCGGCACTCCCTCGAGCGATTGCCGCCGATCAATGGCCGGTTGTTTTTCCCTGTTGAATAACCCAAAAATGACACGGCCCCCTCAATCCCACCCAACCTGCTGTCTCACAACGATTCGCCGTCGATCGCTCCGACGCTGATCTTCAGGTTCTTCCGCTCTTCCAGTCGGTCCACCTTCCCGTCCCGGATCCACAAAATCCGGTCCGATACATCAAGCATCTTCATGTCATGCGTCGCCGCGATCACGGTGATCCCTTCCGTTTCTTTCAGATGCACCAGTAACTCGATCATTTCCCTCCCCGTGTTCACGTCCAGGTTCCCCGTCGGCTCGTCCGCCAAGATAATCACCGGGTCATTCGCGATCGCCCGCGCCACCGCCACTCTCTGCTGTTGCCCCCCCGACAACTCATACGGCCGATGAAATATCCGGTCCCCCAGCCCCACTTTCTTCAGGATCCCCACCCCCTTCTCCATCGCATTATCCTCCGTCAATCCCGCGAAGATCATCGGCAACGTTATGTTCTCCAGCGCCGTCAGCACGGGCAAAATGTTGTACGACTGGAAGATATACCCGATCTTGTGGCATCGCATCCAAGCCAGCTCAAAGGAATCCAACTGCGCCACGTCGATCTCGTCAATGAACACCATCCCCTCCGTCGGCGAGTCGATCCCCCCGATCATGTTGAACAGCGTTGATTTCCCCGACCCCGAGGGTCCCATGATCGACAGATATTCGCCGCGATTCACGTCCAGTGAAATTCCATCCAGCGCCTTCGTCACCGTCTCCCCGCTCCCGTAATAGCGCTTCACATCCAGCGCCCGAATGACAATCTCCCGGTGGTGCCGGGATTGGTCGACTACCTGCTGATGTTGATCAGACATATGCACAAACCCTTAGGCCGGCGAATTTCGGCTGCCGCCAACGTTTTGGACCCCTGTCCAAGCATAAAACCGAATAACTTTATCACCCCCGGCACATAAGACAAGAACAAATCACGACCCGTTTCAACCGGCTCGCTGTGACGGTAAGAATATCGTCAGCACCTGCCGCGGACCGGAGATCGGGGCGGCGCCGATACCTCGCGGGAGCCCAGGGAGGCGCTGCATTGAATACACCGGTATTCGTAGAGTTCCGCCCGGGGCAGGACGAGCAGAAGTCGCTCGCGCACCGGCTGGGATTTCCCGCATTGCGGACAATACAACTCCGAGGCGGTCAGACGGTCAAATTGCTGTTGGTGTTTCATTCCGATTCTATTTTACGATTGATGCATGTGATGACAAGTATTACACTCAATTATGAGTGTAAAGGAGTAA
>JAHIJO010000097.1 GCA_018898455.1 Verrucomicrobiota bacterium
GACAGGTCTGCCCAAGAGTGGGGATCAACATGCGGTGCGCATGCAAATGGATTCCGCTTGCAATTAATCACGCGAAAACGACAATGAGTTTCAATAAGCGTTTGCCGTTCTTAAACGGCAAGAAATCGGTACTCTCAAGTGATTAAGCATAGCCGATCCGGGTTTTTGTCTAAGAATTTTTTATCTGCCGCGGCGGCACATTGAAATGTCTTTTAAAAGCGGTTGAAAATGCGAATTCGTTTTGATATCCGCATTTTTCCGCCACGGTCTGCACTTTGAGAATCCCCTGACTTAACAGATTGCAAGCATATTGCATTTTTAGTTCCGTCAAATGCTTTATGGCCGCATGACCATATTGACATCGGCACAGCCGGTTTAAATGTCCCGCCGAATAACCGGCAATGTCGGCCAATTCACGCAAACTCCATTTCCGGGCCGGCTGGTCCATGACCTTGCGCCATATTTCACAAAGCACCGTGTCGTAAGACCTTGGCGCCGAACCGGAGATAGTCAAAAAGATTCTCTGAAGTTGCACCGTCAGATACTCCTCTTTAGCCTGTCGCGCCTGAAATGCCATAAATTGCCGGCGTTCATTTTCATCCACAAGATCAAGCGCTTCCCGTTCAAGATGCTGAATCTCAAAAGACGGGACGACAGTCAAACCCTTCAAATGCTTGAACCATTCCGGATGCGCCGAGGGCGCCAGATGAAACCACACAATACGCCACAACTTGCCGCCGACCAGTTCATACCTGTAGTGACTGCCGGCCGGCGCGACGAGCAGGTTCAACGGAGTTAACCGGCATTTCTTTTGGGGAGTAAATAAACGGGCCTGCCCGGCCAGCGTTCCCAAAACAAGACAAAAGCCGGGCGTACTTCTTGAAATCACGTATTTGCCTTTGAGATCGCTGACCCCGGCCAGCAGAACGCCGGCTTGTCGGAGCGGACCATCTTTCAACAGGGGCAAAAAACGCTCGCGGCAACGCAGCCCAATAATGTGTATTTCACGAATATGGTTGTTCATTTCAAGTATTCTATATTTTTTAGTAATATGCCATAATCAGGCTCAAAAGCTAGAATAATAAACAAAAATAATACAGGACTATATCTCGCAGCATCCCAGTCAGAACTACAATCGATTCGCAAACTAAAGGGGCCGAACATGAACTACCTACCACGATGGGGAATGGCGTTGGCGGTCTGCGCGATTGGCGTATTCGGCTTCGGGTCGCGTTTTGCCGCCGGAGCGGAATCGGAAAACCTGGCCTTGGTCAAAGACGGCAAGAGCCAATATGCGATCGTGATCCCTGACGCCCCAACAGCTCAGGAGAAGTTCGCCGGAGAGGAGTTGGCCAAGTACCTCAAGCATATCTCGGGCGCGGAACTGGCGGTGCAGAGCGCGGGCGCCGGGCCGAAGATCGTGGTTGCCATGGCCAAGGATGGTAAAGCCCCATCCGGCGTCAGTTTCACCAGGGAAGAAGCCGAGTATGACGCCTTTGTAATCAAGACGGACGGACAGGATCTTCACCTGATCGGTAGCAACAAGCGCGGGGTTATCTATGCGGTTTATACCCTGCTGGAGAAATATCTGGGCTGCCGCTGGGCGGGTTTCGGCGAGCGGTTTCAGACCGAAGAACAGAAAAAGTCCGGCGAGTTTACGGAACAGGTGGAAGAATATGTGCCCGCCTCCAAGAACATCTCGCTGCCGACAATAAACGACCGCCAGCGAGCGAGCTTCAAATATCGCGGGTTCATCTCCTATGGCTGGTATGGCAACACACCGCGCAACAACGTCGATTGGGCCACCAAGAACAAGCTGAATTACTTCTTTATTCCGTTTGACCAATATGAAGAAGCCAACGATTGGCGGGAAGATATTGTGAAGAAAGAAATGATCAAGCGCGGCGCCATCATAGTGGCCGGCCATCACTCCTTCTACCACTTTCTCAACCCTGCCAAGTACTTCAAAGATCATCCCGACTGGTTCGCCATGGTCGGAGACAAACGCGTTCCCGGCGGACGGACCACCGGCCAGTTCTGCCTGTCCAACCCCGAGGCGGTGAAGACCTTCCGCGAGAACTTCATTGCTATTGCCAAGAAGTATCCCGAAGTTGACATATTCGGTCCCGGCCCCAACGACGGCTATGGCTGGTGCGAGTGCGAACTGTGCACCAAAGACAAGATCGCCTGGAAGGAACGCGGCCAATATCAGGCGGTCCAAGACCTCTACACGGCCTTTGCCAACCAACTGAACGAAGACCTTCAGAAGCTCTATCCGGGCCAGGGCAAGCGAATCGGCATCCTGGCCTACATCAACTACGCCCAGCCGCCGGCGAAGGCGAAACCCCCGGCCGGGGCATTCATCTCCTACGCATTCTTCACCCGCAACTGGTTCACAGTGCCGTGGGGCAACGCCAAGGGCGAGGTCGTTACGCCGGAGCCATATCCCTTCAAGCTCAATACGGAGAACATCAAGCAGTGGATCGAAATGACCAAGCCCAGCGGCGGCGACGTCACCATGTACGAGTACTACTGCGGCCGTTCCGCCTGGAGCGGAGTCGGATTTTACCTGATGCGCCTCATTACGGATGAGCTGGCGTACTTCCAGAAGATCGGCGTTACGGGTTGTGCCGTCCAGGCTGGATGGAGCACCCGGAAAAGCGTCCCAGCCAATTTGTACGTGTTCGCCAAGAACTGCTGGGACACGTCTCTGTCAATGGATGCCGTCCTGGCCGATTACGCCAAGGCCCGCTTCGGGAAGGCGGCCGAACCGATGCTGAAGTACCTGAACGAGGCCGAACGCAACAGCCGTGAATTCAATAAGTATTTCGTGCGCGGCAAGGAAAAGGAAGCTGAAAGAGACAAGAGCCTTGAGGACTGTCAGAAATATCTGAACGAAGCGAAGGCCCTGGCCGACAAGGACCAAGCAAAAAAGAACGTAGCCGACGAAGATGCGAATTTCAAGAAACTCAAGGCCTGGCAGTTGAAAATATAGAGTTGGGGAGTGGGGCTGACCCCGGACCTGCGTCGATAAATCCGACAACGGTCATAATGGGAAAGGAAAAAACAGATAAACAACAAGTGACAGGAAACCCTGTCACGGAATCAGGCACAACATAAAACAGCTGCGATGAAAAACGCGGCCTAAAAGGAGACGAAACATGCAAACACGACTTCAAAGCATTTGCATTTGGCGCACCATCTGTTCCAGGACACTGGGCCTGCTGGTTGGCATTCTTGCCGTAAGCTCTCTGAGCCTGGAGGCCAAGGCCATCACGTTGCTGAAGGACGGCGCCAGCGAGTACACTATTGTCACCCCCGATGAGCCGACGATTCAGGAGCAGTTCGCGGCCTCCGAGTTGCAGAAGTACCTGGCCATCATGACCGGGGGCAAGGCGGAAAGGCGCTACCACGATAACACCGTCGCCAAGCAACCCTTTGCCGTGATCAACGGCGGGGTGAAACTGGACGTGCAGCCGGAGTCCAAGGCCACGGGCAAAAAGATCGTGGTTGCCGTCGCGCCGCGCTCCAAGGCCGCCGCCAAGATTCAGTTCGCCAAGGGCGACGAGGACTACGACGCCTTTGCGATCGAGACGGATGGCAACGATCTATTGTTGATCGGCAGCAATAAGCGCGCGGTGATTTATGCGGTTTACGCGCTTCTGGAAAACAAGCTCGGCTGCCGCTGGATGAGCTTTGGGCAGCCCATCGTCATCAAGATCCCCGGCGGCACCGACAGCAGCACGGAGATAGATGAGTTTGTGCCAAGCAAGACAATGATTGCGGTGGGCCCGCTGCACGAAAGACACAAGGCTGCCCACAAGTTCCGCGGCTTTTCCGGCGGCGGCGGCTGGGGCGATTGCCCGGCTCAGGTGGCCGACTGGGCGATGAAACAAAGACTCAACTACGTCCTGATGTGCGCGGAGTCATACGCGAACGAATGGAGCGACAACGTGGTCGGAGGGTATATGGTCCCGCGCGGCGTTATCGTCGCCGTAGGCCACCACTCGTTTCACAACTTCCTCGATCCGAAGAAGTATTTCGGGGACCACCCCGACTGGTTTGCATTGGTCGGAGGGAAGCGCATTCCGGGGGGGCGGAGCAAAGGCCAATTTTGCATCAGCAATCCCGACGCGGTCAGGACGTACCATGAAAACGTGCTGGCTTACGCGGCGAAGCATCCCGAGATAGACGTGCTCGCCCTTTACCCCAACGACGGCGGCGGCTGGTGCGAATGTGAGAAGTGCAAGACCAACATCCAGTGGAAGGAGCGTCCCAAGGCGGAGGCGAAGCAGGACATTTACCTGAAACTGCTTAATCCGCTGGCGCCCCAGATCGCGGCCAAGTTTCCCGGCAAGCGCATAATGGAAGCTGCCTACGTGGAATACAGCGATCCGCCCAAGAACATCCAGCCCGCCGCCGGTATTGACGTACACTATGCCTACTTTACCAGGAATTGGTTCACCGACCCGATGGGCAATGCCGACGGCCCGCTCGCCATCAAGAGCTATGCGGGAGTGACCGAGCTTAACCGGACCAATATCCTCCAGTGGCTGCAATTGACCAAGGCCAACGGTGGCAACGTAATCATGTACGAATACTACACCGGCCGCAGTTCGTGGGACGGCAGGCCCTATCCGCTGATGCACCTGATTCAGCAGGAGCTGGCCTATTTCCAGAAGATCGGCGTGGCCGGCTGCACGGTGCAACTCGGTTTAAACGTTCAGAAAAATAACAACGCCAACCTGTACATTTACGCCAAAGCCCTCTGGGACACAAAGCTCGACGTGGACACGACGCTGAAAGACTACTACCAGCACCGCTACGGCAAAGCAGCAGCCGCAATAGAGAACTATTATTCCCAAATGGAAGATAATGCGAGGCACATGAACAAATACATGCGTGCGGAAACATCCAAGCGCGACAAGGGCCTGGCCGACTGCCAGCAGTATCTGGACGAAGGGAAGGCTTTGGCAGACTCGGAACGCGTGAAGAAGTTGATCGCAGAAGAACAGTCTGCGTTTGATAAGTACCGGAAGTTTCAGATCAGCAAGTAGTATCCGTTACCAACGATGATAGTGGCAGGGAAACGGACGGCTCACCGGGACGATTCGCCCTACCAATTGAATGGTAGTTTTGCAGTCAGCCTACGGTTCGCCGCAAGACTACGCCTACCCCCGGACGATCCGGCAGAATGAGCTTGCCGTCACGGATCTTGACTCCATCGTAAGGATCATCGCGGATGAGAAGGTTGGAGTCCAGATCGGCGTATTCGGCCAGCGGCGACAGATGAGCAGCCGCCGTTATCGCAATCGAACATTCCGACATGCAGCCGAGCATCACCTTTAGACCTAGCGCCTTGGCCACGTGGATCATGCGCATCGCCTCGCGCAGACCACGACTCTTCTGAAGCTTGATATTGATCGAATCGACGCACCCAGCCAGCGCAGGCAAATCAGCCGACGTTACAGAATCCTCGTCTGCCATAATCGGAACGCAGGTGTTCCGGCTGATCTTGCGCAGGCCCTCGAAATTCTTCGGCGGGATCGGCTGCTCGACAAGTTCGATGTTATACTCGGCCATTTTATTTATGCGTTTGATGGCCTCATCCACGCCCCAGCCGGTGTTGGCGTCCACACGGATCACGGCGTCAGTGTTGTCGCGGATGGCCTTCAGTATCTCCACATCGCCTGGTGCACCGACCTTGATCTTCAGGATGGGATACTCCCTGGCTTCCTCAAGTTTCTTTAGCATCACAGGAATTGTGTCCAAGCCAAGGGTGAAGCTTGTTCGCGGGGTATTGGCCGGATTCAGGCCGAAATACTTGTACAACGGAACGCCCATTAGCTTGCACACTAGATCGTGCAGGGCGATATCCAGCCCCGCCACGGCCGCCGGCGACTGGGGAAAAGCATCCCACAGCCGCCGGATGACATCCTGGAGTTGGAACGGGTCATTTCCCAGCAGCGGTTCCGCCTGCGCGACTACGGCCAGCACACGTTTATCCGTCTCGCCGCAGTAATATGCGCTGGGCTTGGACTCACCAAGGCCGACGACCCCGTCGTGCTCGATGGCGATCTTGATACTCGTGTTCGCTGTGCATGCCTTTTCACGCGCAATCTTGAACGGGTGCTTACGCTGAAACGTCATTACCTCGGCAGCAACTTTCATCGCAATTATCTCCGTGCCATCGCTTAGCCTGCATCTCCCACCGACGCTCTTGCAGCAGCACAGGGAGACGACCGGACGAAAGGAACTTTGGAGAAAATATCTTACAACCTGGAAGATGGATCCAAACCTTCTGCATGCTGAAACAGCTCGGATTCAGGCAATTGAGATTCCCAGGAGTCTTTCTGCGTTTTTGTAGCAGATTTTCTCATAGGTTGCCCGCGAGATGTGCCCCTTTTCGACGGCCTCGTTCAGGAAATAAATCAAGGTGAGCTCGTTGCGCGGATCGCAAATATCCGTGGCAAAAAGCAGCCGGTCCTGAAATTCATCAAGGAAGGCATAACCGAACTCCGGATCGCGCGCTATGGCATTGTAGCCGCTACCCGCTGCAGGCGAGAGATCGCCGTAAAGATTTTGATATTGCCGCATCAACCGCACCACCGCGCCACCAGGCGCCACTTTGCCCTTGGGATATGTGTTGCGGATCTCCTCGGTAACATCCCCGCTGATCTCCGACCAGAACGGCTGTGAGTGGCCGAGGAATATCAGACGCGGAAATTTTCTCAGCGCTCCCTCCAGTCCCGGCAATCCCAAATTATCCACAATGCCATAATGTCCCTCCGGTTTCGGGGCAATATGGAAGGTAATCGGGAGTTCGTTGACTTCAGCATGGCGGAACAGGTTTTCCATTAACGGATCATCGAACCGCAAAACGGCGCATACTTCTCCGATCCCTTTACAACCCCGGGCTTTCCAGTAGCGCATCAAATGACCGAGATCGGCATCGGGCGAGTTGGAGACCATCCGCGGATCAATGTTCATGAAAGGAATAAAGAAATCCGGGTATTTCGCGACAATGGCCTCGACCTCGCCCATACCCTGGGGAATATATGAACATTCAGGATTCGTGCCAGGCAGGATCACGGCTTTTCTAACGCCGTGCGGCTTGAGCATGTCAATTAATTGCTCGGGGGTCGCATAAGTGTCCCCACTCAGCCGTTCAGGTCCCGGGAACAACCGCGTGTGAACATGCATGTCAATAAAAGTTGCCATATGTGTTGTGATGAAGAATATCTATCCATCAAATCCAAGTCAACAATTTTTGCGTTTTTAAGCTAAGGCGCTCCTCCGTTTTCTTTGGTTGCAAATCCATTCAAGGTGCAATATAGATATGGTTTTACAGAAACAGAGAGGCCTAGAGACCATACCATAAACTAAAAATTCAAAAATATCCTTAACGAAAGGATTTACCGTGGAAATTATTTATCTCAGTCGCAAGAATGTCGAAGACCTGGATATGACCATGAAGGACGTACTGGCCGCCGTGGATAACGGCTTTCGGCTTAAAGGTCTTGGCAAGACCGAGATGCCTCCCAAGCCCGGTATTCATCCCCGGCCGAATGCCTTTATTCATGCCATGCCGGCGTATGTGCAGGAGGTTGAGTCGGCCGGTCTGAAATGGGTTAGCGGCTATCCTTCCAATCCGGACAAAGGCTTGCCATACATTACCGGATTACTTGTGCTCAACGATCCCGCCACGGGCATTCCAATTGCCGTAATGGACTGCGCTTGGATCACCGCCATGCGCACAGGGGCCAGTGTCGGGGTCGCTGCCAAGTACCTGGCTCGCCCGGACAGTCGCACGGCCGGCATCCTCGGGTGTGGCGTGCAGGCTCGCACGAGCCTGATGGCTCTGGTCGAAACCCTGCCCCAGCTCAAAGAAGTCCGTTGTTGCGATGCGTTCCCGGCGGCCACCAAGCGGTTCATGGACGAGATGAACCAACGGTTCCCGAAACTGCAGTTCATTTCCTGCGCCAGTCCCGCCGATATGATGAAAGGTTCCGATGTGGTTGTTTCGGCCATCCCCATCGTCGTGCAGCCAAAACCGCCACTGGAGGCCGGTATGCTTAAAGCCGGCGGCTTGGGTGTATCCCTGGATTATGACTCCGCCTGGACCAGCGCCGCCATGAAGGAATGCGATCGGTTCTGCTCCGATGACGTTGGCCAGTTGCTTTCCACCAAGGAGCACGGTGTCTATTTCAGCGGCATCCCGAAAAGGATTTACGCCGACCTGGGCGAACTGGCTGCGGGACAGAAAAAAGGGCGCATCAACGACCGCGAAAAAATCTTTGCCATGAACATGGGAATTGCCGTGGACGACATGGTCACGGCTAAAGTTCTTTATGAACGCGCGGTCAAGACGGGGGCCGGTGTCCGGTTGCCGTTGTAACAACTGAATTTCTGACTCCTGAATGCCAACGGGCCTTCTGGATGTCATTCTGACTTGGGAGGATTATCATGAAACTGCATGGCCTGCGAGTATTGACCGATGACGAATGCCACCACATCCACGAGGCGACACTGGCGGTCCTGGAAACCACCGGCGTCAAAGTATTCAACGAACGCGGACGTAAGCTCCTGCAATCAGCCGGGGCTGGAATCCAAGGCGATCTTGTCCGGATACCCCGGCAACTCATCGCCCAGGCATTGCTTCAAGCGCCGAAATCGGTTGCCGTGTTCGACCGCTGCGGTAAACCGGTCATGGATCTAGGTGGCTGGAACTGTTATTTCGGTGCGGGCGGACCCGCGCCCCAGTATAGGGACGAACGCCTCCGGAAATTCCGTCCTTTCCGGCTGGCCGACTGCGCCCGGCTTGCGCGCGTGTGCGACGCCTGCGCCCACCTGAGTTTTGACATGGCCATGGCCCATTGCTCGGACGTGCCAGTCACTGTCCGCGATCTCTACGAGACGGCCGTCATGATACGGCATAGTCCGAAGCCCATCGTCTTCACCGCAAATTCGCCGGGCAACGTCGCGGCGCTGGCGGACATTTTCCGGGCGGCCGGCGGCCGGCGCGGCGCCGAAAAGCCGTATGGTATTTTCTACTCCGAGCCCATTTCGCCGCTGACCCACGCCCCGGAATCCCTGGACAAGATCTGGCAGGCGGTAGACGCCGGATTCCCCCTCTTGTATACGTCGGCACCCATGGCGGGCGCCACAGGACCGGCTACTCTGGCCGGCAATATCGTGGTCGGCAATGCCGAATGGCTGAGCGGACTGGTCATGATCCAGCTCAATAAACCGGGTACGCCGGTCATCTATGGCGGGGTATTCGCCAACCTGGACTACGGCACCTGCATCATGCCCTACGGGTCGGCGGAACTGCACTTGCAGACCATCGCCGTGGCCGAAATGGCGCGGCACTACGGCATCCCCTCCTTCGGTACCGCCGGCTGTTCCGATGCCTCCGGCTCCGACATCCAAAGCGGATTCGAAGCCGGCATCCTGAACCTGCTCAACCTGGCGGCCGGCGCCAACCTGATCCATGACGTCGGCTGGCTGGCCTCGGCCAACGCAACCTCGGCCGAACAACTCGTGATCAATAATGAGATGATCACGCACTGCAAGCGGCTGATGGCCGGCATTGAGGTCAAACCCGATACCCTGGCCGTGGACGTGATCCGGGAAATCGGGCCTCAGGGTTCGTTCCTGGACCACGACCACACCCTGAACCATTATCAAACCGAAACGCTCGGCACACGGTTCTGGGACCGGCGCCCGATCGGCAAGCGGCTTAAGGACACGACAACGTTCATGGATAGTGTCATTGCCAAAACCCGGCGGCTTCAGCGAACTCACCAGCCCGTGCCCATGACCGGCGCCCAGACCCGGGCGGTGGATAATATTCTCAGGCGTGCCGGCGCGGGCCTCTCCCGGAAATCCCTGCCCGACTGGACCGCTCCGGCGCGATAACTGTCATGCACTTCACAAAAATGATTAGCGTCATCGATTCCCATACGGCGGGCGAACCGACCCGGATTATCGTGGACGGGTTTCCCCCGGTCAAAGGCCGGACCATGGCCGAACGCATGAACTATCTGGCGAATCACATGGACTGGTTGAGAAAATCGCTGATGCGCGAACCCCGGGCACATCGGGATATGTTTGGTGGCGTTCTTTTGCCGGCCCTGGACCCGTGCGCAGACGCCGCGGTGATTTTTATGGACGGCGGGCTGTATTACAACATGTGCGGGCATGCGTCGCTGGGTATCTGCGCCATGCTGGTGGAAACCGGACGCATTCCGGTGACCCCACCCCGCACGATCGTCAAGCTGGAAACACCGGCAGGTATTGTGGAAGGAACGGTGACAACCGACCCGGCCGACCGCGTGAAGGATGTCAGTCTCGTTGATGTTCCGTCATTCGCCTGGACGGTGAACTCGCAGATAGACCTGCCTGGCCACGGTTTGATCACCGTTGATATCGCTTTCGGCGGCAATTTTTTCGTCATTGTAGAGGCAGCGCAGTTAGGTGTCACCAGTATTGACCCGGAACATACGAACGAACTGATCAAGATGGGAATCGCGATTCGATCAGCCGCCAACCGGCAGATTCAGGTTCAACATCCCATCCAGCGGCATATCCAAACCATCGACATTTGTATGATCACGGCGCCGCCGACAGGTCCACATGCCGATGCCCGCAACATCGTTATCCTGGGCAACGCTCAGGCGGACCGTTCACCCTGTGGCACCGGAACCTGCGCCCGCATGGCCATCCTGCACCGCAAGGGACTATTGCAGTTGAACCAGTCATTCCGGCACGAAAGTTCCATCCGCTCGGTATTTCAAGGGGAAATCATCGCCGAAACCCAGGTGGACGGCATTCCAGCCATCATTCCCAGGATTAGTTGTCGACCGTTTCTTACGGGATTTCATCGGTTTGTTATCGACCCGGAAGATCCGTTTGCCGAGGGCTTCGCATTTTAATCACAACGGACATCAGGCAGACCCCAGTCCCGAGACTGGCGAGTGTTTCAGGAAACGGTAAAAAGGATCAATAATCGACTATTCCTGGGGCTGAGGCGCCGGGAACGGGGTTGCGATTGGAATCGACGCCGGTGTGACCGGCTCGGTGGGCAGGATCGGCTGGGACGCCGGGAACGGAGCAGGTGTCATGGGTTGTTGAACCGGTGTCGCCTTCCGCTCGATGGGCGCTCTTCGTTCCATGAGCGTTTTCCCGTATCCCCGCGCGTACATTTTGCCGAGGATCGTCGTGCTGATCAGAAAGATGACTCCCAGCCAGACGGTGATCCTCACCAGCACATTGCTGGCGCGCGCACCAAACAGGGACTCCCCCATCTGCGAGCCGAACGCCAGGCCCAACCCTTCACCCTTGGCTTTCTGCAACAGGATCACGGCAATCAACAGGAAACTGCAGATGACGACGACCATAAGTAAAAATATTTTAAGGATTAACATAATGCCGCCTTGATAATGGCCATGAACGAAGCGGCGTCCAGGGATGCGCCCCCAATCAGCCCTCCGTCAATGTCGGGTTGAGAAAACAACTCTTGCGCATTGGCGGCCTTGACGCTTCCGCCGTATTGGATGCGCACCGCCTGGGCGGTCTTGTCATCCGCCATCTCCTTCAACAGCCCGCGAATCAACTGGTGAACCTCCTGGGCCTGGGCCGGCGTTGCCGTCAACCCGGTGCCAATCGCCCACACCGGCTCATATGCCATGATGATAGTATTCAAGTCGTCGCTTCCGATTCCCTCAAGCCCCTGCTGAACCTGGGTTTTAACCACCGCTTCCGTCTGGCCCGCTTTCCGCTGTTCGAGGGTCTCGCCGACGCAGACGATCGGGCGCAGATTGCTCGCCAGCGCGGTTTTGACCTTGCGGTTTACGCCGGCATCGGTCTCTCCAAATAAACTGCGCCGCTCACTGTGGCCGATGATTACATAATGGCAGTATAATTCCCTCAGCATTTCGGCCGATACCTCACCGGTAAATGCCCCCGATTTTTCCCAATACATATTCTGGGCACCCAGCCCGATCGCTGTTCCGGCAATGGCGGTCCCCACCGCCTGCAGGGCCGTAAACGGAGGACACACCACCACGTCCACGCCTTTGCAAGCCGCAATGTCCCGCTTGATCTCCTGGATCAACGCCACGGCCTCAGCCACGGTCTTGTTCATTTTCCAGTTGCCGGCTACGATCGGTTTTCTTGTTGACTTCAAACCTGCCTCCTGCACGTATCACCCCAAAGCGGGGCGGATTGACGGATCAATGTTTTCTTTCAATACCCACGTCATTACTGTCATCCTGAACGAAGTGAAGGACCTCCGTAGTATTCATCACCTTGGTCGAGATTCCTCGTTACGCTCGGAATGACAAACCATGCTACTTTACAAAATTATTATGCGTCAGGATTTGTTGCTCAACGCGGCCACACCGGGCAATTCTTTGCCTTCCAGGAATTCCAGACTGGCGCCGCCGCCCGTACTGATATGGGTCATCCTGTCGGCCAGACCGCTCTTATTGACCGCGCTGACGCTATCGCCGCCGCCGATGATGCTCAGGCATTTAGTTCCGGCAATAGCCTGCGCCACCGCCAGGGTGCCGGCGGCAAACGGCGCCATCTCGAAACAACCCATGGGACCGTTCCACACCACGGTTTTCGCCTTGACAATCTCGGCCGCAAACAGCTTCGCCGATTGCGGTCCGATGTCGAGCGCCATCCAGCCGACCCGGATGCCTTGCTCCCCGACAGTTTCGGTGTGAGCCTTGGCGTCGAAGGCATCGGCGATGACATTATCCACCGGCAACAGCACTTTAACGCCCTTGGCCTGGGCCTTGACCAGAATATCGCGGGCTAGATCAATCTTGTCCTCTTCCACCAGCGATTTACCGGTCGGCAGTTCCTTGGCCCGGTAGAACGTATAAGCCATGGCGCCGCCGATTATCAGGCTGTTCACCTTGTCCAGTAAATTAGTGATGACGTTGACCTTGTCACTGACCTTTGCGCCGCCGAGGATGGCCACAAACGGCCGCTCCGGATTGGACAGCGCACGGCCCAGGTAGTCGATTTCCTTTTCCATCAGGAATCCGGCCACGCTCTTTTTGTAAAACCGGCAGACAACAGCCGTTGAGCCGTGGGCACGATGGGCGGAACCGAAGGCGTCATTGACATAGATTTCACCGTCACCAAGCCGGGCCAGCTTCTGGGCAAACTCCTTTTGCCGGGCCTTCATCTCCGTCTTGGCGGCTTTCTTTTCCTCGTCGGTGGCGGTGTCAGCCAGTTTAGCCTTACCCTCTTCCTCTTTGTAGAAGCGGGTGTTTTCCACAAGCATCACCTCGCCCGGTTTCAGCGCCTGCGCCATGGCCAGCGTCTCGGCGCCGACGCAGTCCGGGCCGAATACAACCGGCTTGCCCAGCAGTTCCTGCAGGCGGCCGGCCACCGGCTTCAGGCTGAACTCCGGCTCCACCTTGCCGCCCTTGGGCCGGCCGAGATGGCTCATCAGCACCACCGATCCGCCGTGATCGAGGATGTAACGCAGGGTCGGCAAGGCTGCGGTAATGCGGGTGTCGTCCGCCACCTTGCCATCCTTGATCGGCACGTTGAAATCCACGCGCACCAGCGCGCGCCGGCCCATGAAATCTACATCGCGAACCGTCAACTTATTCATTTCACCGCACCGTCCTTTTTCGCCATTAAGATGATCAATTCCACCAGGCGGTTGGAGTACCCCCACTCGTTGTCGTACCAGGACACGACCTTGAAGAAGCGCTTTTCGCCTTTCAGGTTGTTCTGCAGGGTGGCCAGCGAGTCATAGATCGAGGAGCGCGGGTCGTGAATGAAGTCCGTGGAGACCAACTCTTCGTCCGTCACACCCAGGAGACCCTTCAGGTAGGTCTGGGAAGCTTTTTTCAGGGCCTGATCAATTTCTTCAATCGAGGTGTCCCGGGTTGTGCGGAAGGTCAGGTCAACCACCGAAACGTCCGCCGTGGGAACACGGAAGGCCATGCCGGTGAGTTTGCCCTTCGTGGCGGGCAACACTTCGCCAACGGCCTTGGCAGCACCGGTCGTGCTCGGAATGATGTTCAGCGCCGCCGCGCGACCGCCGCGCCAGTCCTTCTTGGACGGACCATCCACGGTCTTCTGCGTCGCGGTGTAGGAATGAATCGTGGTCATCAGGCCGGTTTCGATACCGAAACCTTCTTTCAACAGCACATGCACCACGGGCGCCAGGCAGTTCGTGGTGCAGGAGGCGTTGGAGACGATGGCATGTTTAGCCGGATCATACTCGTTCTCATTCACGCCAATAACAATCGTCTTGACTTCGCCTTTGCCCGGGGCGGAAAGAATGACCTTTCGCGCGCCGGCGGCTAAATGCCCCTTGGCTTTTTCGGAATCGTTGAAGAGACCGGTGCACTCGAGCACGTACTCGACGCCCATCGCCTTCCAGGGCAGTTCGGCCGGAGTTTTCGTGGCCATCAGACAGCGGATCTTATTGCCGTTGACCACCAGCGTATCGTTATCCTCCTTCGAGGGATCGCTTTTCTCCGTGGCGACAGGGTGTTTGAATTTACCGTGCACCGAGTCGTATTTCATCTGGTACGCAAAATAGTCGGCGTCGGTGGACACATCCACCACGGCCACGACATCAATCGTCTTGCCCAGCAGACCCTGATCACAGATCGCCTGAAAGGCCATGCGTCCGATGCGTCCAAATCCATTAATACCAACTTTCATTGCCATACCGATTCCTCCTTTTGGGTTGTAAAATCCAGTTTCGATCCGATCATGTAAATCTCTTCTCACTGGCCGCCGCACGGCTCACCGACAACGGCGGAATCCAGTTCAAAAGGAATGTGACTATAGCAAAAACATCTCCCCCGTCAATCATGGTTTACATTTTTTCGTAATGGATCAGTTATTGGAGGGGGGGGAGGGGAGATTTTATGGCATGCTGATTTTTCAATTGGAGAGGCCATTCGCCAGAACGGTCCGTCAGCAGACGGACGGTTCTTCCCGCTGGAACCGGGAACGAAGGGATCCGCTTCTCAATTCGCGAAGCGATTCCGTTCAATGCCAGCCATCACGCGCGGCTCGGGTAGCGAAGTCCCATTGATGGGTTGGTCGCCTCTTTAGTATGTCAGCTGGTCACATGCTTTGAAGAAAGCCTCGACATTCTCGGGAGGAACTTCGGGTTCAAGGACATGGGTGGGCGAAAGCATCAGACCTCCGTGTTTGGCATCCAAGGTCATTGCGAGGTCGTTCACCCTCCTGCGCATATCATCGGGTGTCCCGAAAGGGAATGTGGTCTGCGTGCCAACGCAACCGTCAAACGCAAGGCGCTTGCCGAAGCGTTTTCGAATGGCTACAGGATCCATGCATTCCGGTTGAACCGGGTTGAGGATGGTTATCCCGATCTCCACAAGGTCATCCAGAATATCCCAGATGTTCCCGTCAGAATGGTACCACACATGAACATCCGGCTTGATCTCACGGGCAGCGGCGATCACCTTGGCCCAGCGGGGCTTCATGACTTGCCGCCACAAATCAGGCTGGAACATCATCGCATTCTGGTTGGCCACGTCGTCACCCGTGGTAATGCAGTCGTAACCTGCTTTGGCTGCGGCAACTGCAACGCGAAGGTTGTTGTCGCAAAATCGATCCAGCAACAACTCCGCCCATTCTCGCTGGGTAAGGAGATCCATAAGAAATGCCTCGTATCCCCGAACCTGCCACGCCTTCTCATACATATGACCAACAAACACCTGGGCGTAGGTGCCTTTCTGATGCGCGGCCAGGCATGCCGCACGCATTCTGTCATCCAGAAACGATCCATTGCTGACGATCGGATAGCTCTTGATTTCCTCAAAAGAGGAGGCATTGCGCAAGGGGCTTATATACTCCGTGAAATGATGAAAACCGTGGCTGACATGACCACAACCGTTTCCGTCGATCATGAAGCCGTCTTTTCCGTCTTTGTATTCCGGGAAATAGACGGAGTAGTCAGGAAACTTAAATCCCTCCGGAGCGCGCAATCCGTCGCCGCCCGGTTGATCCATATCAAAATGCTCATCGGGATCCTTACCGAGATATGCCGTCATCCTCTCGCGCAGATCCTGCACATATCCAGCGTGACGGGGAACTCGGTCAACATCCTTAAAGCCGGCGAATGCAAGAAATCGTTCTCTTTTGTTCATTATGAGCTTCCTTTTGTCACAGGCGAATTAAGAGTTAATAGCTTTTTATCCCAAGTGCGGCGAGTATAGAGCCTTGGCTGGCGGGAGTCAACAGGGGCGCAGTATTCGCGAGTAGCCAGTACCTCTGGGAGTCCTGGCTGGCATTTATGCTGGAACCCGCGGCCTGTTCTGTTATATCCTGCAACCCAGTTGGCGTAGGTTCCATTGCAGAAGGAAAGCGAGGGCATCATGGGCAAGAACGACATCCAAGAGACCCGACAAAACCTGGAAGACCTGTTCTTCCGCAAGGAGGATCAGAAACTGATCGAGCAGTTCCGGGCTATCCAGAAAATGAAGGAGACCCAGGAGACCCTGGCCAAGGTCTCGGGAATCAGGAATGAGGCCATTCTCAAAAAGCTGGTCGAGCTCAATGTCCGTCCGGAAACCCTGGTTTCGCTGTCTCTGGTACCGCTGATCGAAATCGCCTGGGCAGATGGTCACGTTGATGCCAGGGAAAAGAAAGCCATCCTGTCGGCAGTCAACCAATCGAAAAAGTCCCTGGGAAACCGGGACCATGAGCTTCTGGAACGATGGCTTAATCATCGTCCTCCCGCCCAGCTCCTGGAAGCATGGATCCATTTCACGCGGGGCCTTTGCGAACGGCTCAGCCGGGAGGAGGTCACCGCCTTGAAAGAGGAATTTATTAAACAAGGACGGGCCATTGCCGACGCCAGCGGCGGATTTTTTCATCTCAGCGGAAACATCTCCAAGGCCGAAGCGGCCCTGCTCCAGAAACTTGAAAGCGCGTTTGATACCGGCGGTTAGCGTCTGTCGTCGCCGCATCTATTACCAGCAATGGAGACATTCATTGAAGAGGTAAAGCCTTTCTCATTTACGGCGACTGATCCAATTCATCCTCCGGCTGGCGAACGCGCAGGGGCACCGATAGTTCCTTCATCGGGGCATAGTCGGTCGTGATGACAACGCATTGGCCATTCAGCGCCACATTCGGAACGATGTTCCGCAATTCCACCCGGTACCCGGAAAACAGGCTGGATTTGACTTTTACCTCGATGTTCGTTATCGGCGGCTTCACCTGGAGCACGGAAAATTTTTGCTTCTGGCTGGAATAGACCATCAGGGCACGGGAGACCGGCTGCTTCGCGGGCGCCAGCACGATCTCATCGGGAATTGTATATAACTCCCCGATGACCCGCCCGCTCATGGGAATCACAAGGGTGTTAAATCGGGGATGGTCGGTTAGAATTTTCAGGGATCCCCGAAAAATACCGCGGGGAAGCGGCGGGACCGTCCGCACCTTGACGCGCCCTGATGGGGCTTCCGCATTGGAACTCACCTCTGCGGCAAACAACGGTGACGATGCCTCCACCCCCACCACATGAAAGTCCTGGTCGTCATGAAACCGCACGTTCACCGTTTTCTCGACAGCAGCGTCTTCCCGCAGATTGCCCCAGAACAACTGGCGGGGACGAATGTCCAGCTCCGCGATGGCTTCACCGGTCAACAGCAGCGTCATCCGAGGCCGGACCGGATCATTGGACAGCAGAACGATGCGCTTGCGCTGGGGGCCGCTCAGGCCTTTCAAAGGAAACCGCGCGCGGAGGACGGTCTCCTTGCCCGGCTGCACATTGTCGTCCATCAGCCGCAGGAGCATACAGCCGCAGGGAAGCTTGACCTGGGCAATCTTCAGCGGCGCGTCACCATCGTTCCGGATCACGAAATCATGAATGATATCCCGGGTATTAGTCACCATTCCGAAGGAGTATTCCGGCTCAGGACAAACCAGCTTGGGCGCCGGCCGCCGATCGGCATCCTGAGTCAAGCCCGGACTGATGCCATACCCCGCAAATCCCGCCAGAAGGAGGATGACGATCCCACAACGGGTTGAGCGGGACAAAGGGAGCACCGATCCGGGTCTGCCTTGTCGAATGATGTAGCATTGATGCATAAAATGAATCGCCGGCTAAACAGCAGATGACGCAAGAAATCAGTTATAGACGGCCGGATCAATAACGTGACAACACAGGCAAATATAAAGTGGGTCCCGATCTCCGCCATATTAAAAACACCTGCCGAGATTCCTCGCTACGCTCGGAATGACAAGTCACGTAACATTAAATTATCATGCAATAATACTTACTCGGAAATATGAATCAGCGGCTTCGGCTGTTGGTTATAGACCTTGGCATTCTGGGGAACGGAATGCGTCAGCCAGACATTGCCGCCGATGACGGCCCCCTCGCCCACCACGGTTTCGCCGCCCAGGATGGTGGCCCCGGCATAAATCGTCACATTATTTTTGACTTCGGGATGCCGTTTGATGCCTTTGATCGGATTACCATGCTCATCCTTGGGAAAGCTCAGCGCGCCCAGCGTCACCCCTTGATACAGTTTCACATTTTCGCCGATAATGCAGGTTTCACCGATAACTACTCCGGTGCCGTGATCAATAAAAAATCCGCCGCCGATTGTTGCGCCGGGGTGAATATCGATGCCGGTCCGGGAATGCGCCAATTCCGACATGATGCGCGGAACCAGGGGAACGCTCTTCAGGTAGAGCTGGTGCGCGACCCGGTGGACGGCAATGGCATGCAGGCCCGGGTAGCTCATCACGATTTCCATAAGCGACCTGGCGGCCGGATCGCCGTCGTACGCCGCCTGAATATCCCGCTGAAGAATGTCCCGAATATCCGGCAAGGATTCGATCAGGAAGACCACCGCCTCTTCGGCCTTCTTGCGGCAGTCGTCGCAATCCTTGCATTTTTCAAATTCGCACTGGTAACGGAAGGCGCGTTCCACCTGATCGGTCAGCGCGGCGGCCACGGATCGGAGCTGGACGTGAAAATCCATGTCCAGCCGTTCTTCCGCAGCAGGCCGGCTGTCGTCCTGGCAACCGGGAAACAGGATGGCCAGGAATGCATCCCCAACCGCATGCACGGCCTTTTGGCCGGCCAGATTGAACCGTTTCTCGGTGTTGCCCGCCGAATTAATTTTCACACTGCGGGCCAGACGATCCACGACGCCCGGCAGAGATTGATCCATCCATTCCATCAGTTTCATAGGGGGTCGCTCCTTCATTTTTGATTTCGTGGGGTTCACGGTTACATTTCCCATTGGGCTGCCACTTCGCTTCACTGCGCCGGGATTAACATATGCGGGCAATCTTGATCAGGATGCGATCCGATCCCGCGTTGCGCAGGCCCAGGCGGATCAACGCGGAATCCGGCCACCCGCCGGAAATGCAGATGACATCCACGATCCGGATTCCATCTTTCCGGCACAATGCCCTGAAATCCTTCAACGTTGACAGATGGATATTGGGCGTATCATACCATTCAAACGGGAGGGAATCGGAGACCGGCATCCGCCCAATAAAGCCCAGCCGCAGGCGATGGCGCCAATGACCAAAATTCGGAAAACTGATAATGCCTTCCCGCGCCACCCTAAGCATCTCGCTCAAGACAAATCGCGGCTTGCGCACTACCTGGAGCGTCTGGCTGAGAATGGCGTAGTCATAGGACTGATCGGGAATAGAACTGAGCCCGGCATCCAGGTCGCATTGAAACACATCCAAACCCTTGCGGATGACCTGGATCACGTTGTCCAGGTCAATATCCATGCCAAGGCCGATGATCCTGCGCTCGGTCATGAGCCGGCAAATCAGTTCTCCATCGCCGCATCCAAGATCCAGCACGCGGGATCCCGGCCGGACCATATCCTCAATCAATCGGTAGTCATCGCCGGAACGCATTGCTAATCGTGTCCGGGGAAACTTCCCGGCTTCACCCTGACCCGGCGCCGCCGCCCTGGAGTCCGCCGCCCCCGACGAGATGGCATTTTCCAACTGGCGCGGCGCTTCCAGAAACGTCCGCATCACCTCCGCCAAATGCTCCACTTCCACGAGAAAAGCGTCATGACCATAGGGCGATTTCAGGAGACAATAGGTCACCCGCTTGCCGGCGCGGACCAGCGTCCGGGCCACCTCCAGGGACTGTTCCGGAGGAAACAGCCAATCCGAACTGAGCGCCACGACCAGGAACTGGGTCCGTAGATCCACGTTGCGGAACACCTCGGCGGGATCATCCACGTTCTCGGTCAGGTCGAATACATCCATGGCCTCGGTGATATGAAGATAGGAGTTGGCATCAAAACGGTTGACGAACTTATTGCCCTGATAATCCAGATAGCTCTCGACCTGGAACGGCGTGGCGAACCGATGCAGCGGTTCAGGAGTGGGATTCTTCTCCCGACCGAACTTCCGCTTCATGTTTTCAGAGGAAAGATAGGTGATGTGACCGATCATCCGGGCCTGGGACAGCCCCTGGGCCGGACGTTCCAGATGCTCGTAATAATTGCCCCCGGCCCAGGCGGGGTCGGCCAGGATGGCGTTGCGCCCGACGATATCGAACGCCAGCGCCTGCGCCGACAAGCTCATGGCCGAGGCAATACACACGCACTTGTCCACCATCTCAGGGTAACGGATGGCCCACTCCAGCACCTGCATACCGCCAAACGAACCGCCCACCACCGCCGCCAGCCGGCGGATGCCCAACTGTTTCAACAGCAAATACTGGACGCGAACAATATCTCCCGTGGTAATTGAGGGAAAGGAGGATCCATACGGTTTTCCGGTCCGGGGGTTCAGGGAGGACGGTCCCGTAGTGCCCATGCACCCGCCAAGGATGTTGGCACAGATCACATGAAACCGCTGGGTATTGAGACCTTTGCCGGGACCGACCATGGCATCCCACCAGCCGGGCTTGGCATCCGGCATATCATGCACACCCGCCACGTGAGCATCGCCAGTCAGGGCGTGGCAGATATAAACCACGTTATCGCGCGTCGGGGCCAACGGCCCATAGGCTTCATAGGCCACCTGCAATTCCGGAAGCGTTTCGCGATTTGCCAGAACCAGCCCCTCAGGCGGCAGATTGATTTTGACAATCTGCGTCTTGACCACCCCCACGTTTCCCGACTTGGATCCCTGCTCTGTCATCGCATCCTCAAGCAGCCCAACGCGCCTCGAACGCCGCTCTTCTTGAATTAGCCCCCGATAAATCGGGAGTCCTTCGAGTCAGTTGCAAAAGTCCC
>JAHIJO010000010.1 GCA_018898455.1 Verrucomicrobiota bacterium
GATCAGGCTGTCGCCGGCCTTTTTGTTTGCCTGTCAATGGCTCAAATCCAAACCAGGAGGATGACATGCTGAACACTCATTTGAAGCTACTGGAATCGAAGCTGGACAGAGAAAACCTTCGAAAGCTGGCGGCCATCGCTAATGATCGCCTTCACGCCTTTGTAGCCGATGCGATAGAGCTTTGTCGGCCGGACGCGGTCTGGGTGAGTACTGATTCGGCCGAGGATATCGAGCATACGCGCCAGATGGCGCTGAGACTGCGCGAGGAAACCCCCTTGGGAACCCGGGGACATACGATCCACTTCGACGGAATGGAGGACCAGGGGCGCGATCGGGAAGTCACGAAGTACCTGGTTCCCAAGGCTGACATGCTGAGTAAGGCGCTCAACCAGATCGAGCGAGAGACGGGACTGGTGGAAGTGTGCGGCCTTCTCAAAGGCTCGATGAAGGGGCGGACAATGGTGGTCCGGTTCATGACCCTGGGCCCCAACAATTCGGAGTTTAACATTCCCTGTGTGGAGTGCACCGACTCCTGGTACGTCTCCCACAGCCTGAACCTGCTGTATCGCTTAGGCTACGAGGAGTGCAAACGTTTGGGCGAAAAGGCACAGTTCTTCGCCACGCTTCACTCCTGCGGCAAGGTGGATGAGCGAATGGTCAGCAGCGAACCGGACAAGAAGCGCATTTACATCGACTACACAACGGATACCGTCTATAGCGTCAACACGCAGTACGCAGGCAACACCGTCGGTCTCAAGAAACTGGCGCTGCGGCTGACGATTCGCAAGGCCGACCGAGAGGGCTGGCTGGCCGAGCATATGTTTCTGTCGGGCGTGCACGGCAAGGGTGGACGCAAGACCTACTTGGCCGGTGCGTTTCCCAGCGCCTGCGGCAAGACCTCCACGGCGATGCTGCCCGGCGAGACAATCCTGGGTGACGACATTGCCTACTTCCGGGCGGTTGGCGGCAAGTGCATGGCCGCCAACGCCGAGGCGGGAATCTTCGGCATCATCCAGAATGTCAACGCCAAGGATGACCCGGTGATTCGGGACGTCCTGACCAGGCCCGGCGAAGTGATCTTCTCGAATGTGCTGGTCAAGGATGGCCGACCATACTGGCTGGGCATGGGCGAGGAACCGCCGGCCGACGGGGAGAACTTCTCCGGTGTCTGGCACAAGGGCAAGAAGGACACCAAGGGTACGGAGATTCCTTGCGCCCACAAGAATGCCCGTTACGCCGTAGCGCTACGGGCCCTGAAGAACTGCGATCCCGAATTGGACAATCCTGCGGGCGTAGAGCTTGCCGGCATTATGTACGGAGGGCGCGACGCAAAGGCCTACGTCCCGGTTCAGCAGAGTTTCGACTGGGAACATGGGATCGTCGCCTACGGCGCGTCGCTCGAGACCGAAACCACTTTTGCTACCATTGGCAAGGAGGGAGTGCCCGAGATCAACCTGATGAGCATCCAGGATTTCGTGGCCATTTCTCTTGGGAAATACATACGGAACAACCTGGAATTTGGCAAGAAACTCAAGAACCCACCAATAGTGTTCGGTGTGAACTATTTCCTGAAGGACCGGGACGGCAAATTCGTCAACGGCGTGAGCGACAAACACGTCTGGGTGAAGTGGATGGAGCAGCGGGTGCATAACGAGATCGGCCATGTCCGAACCCCCACCGGATCCATCCCCTGCTTTGAAGACCTCCAGAGGCTCTTTAAGGAAGTTCTGGACAAGGATTACTCGCGGGAGGACTACCTCAAGCAATTCACGATCCGCGTGCTGGAGAACCTAGCCAAGCTGGATCGGGTGGAGAAGTTCCACCGTGAAAACGTCGACGACGCGCCCATCGAGTTATTTGCGGTCCTCGACTCACAGCGCGAACGCCTGCTGGAGGCCCAGTTCCGGTTCGGTGACATGATCGCGCCGGATTGTTTTCTGCACGACGATGGAAAGAGGTAGTCTTATGCCCAACACTCTTGCTGCCGATCTCAATGAAACCATACGGCGGGCAAACCCGTACGTGTACCAGATGCTTTCGGAACTTGGAAGGGAGTTGTACTTTCCCAAGGGCATTCTGACCCAGACGGCGGAAGCCAAGCAGAAGGCCACGCGATACAACGTAACCATCGGCATCGCACGGGAGAATGGACAGGCGATGCACCTGTTGGCGGTTATGAAGCATTTTGCCGGATTAAGTCCGGACGAAGTGCTGCCGTATGCACCCTCACCCGGGCGGCAGGAACTGCGAGCCAAGTGGAAAGAACTGCTGTACCAGAAGAACCCCTTGCTGCGGTCGCGGCAAGTCAGCCTGCCCGTGGTGACCAGCGGCATCACGCATGGGTTGAGCATTATAGCGGACATGCTTGTAGACCGAGAAAACGTTCTGCTGTTACCGGACAAGCTGTGGGGCAACTACAATATGATCTTTGGCGTTCGTCGCGGGGCCAATATCGTTAAGTACCCGTTTTTTGGAGAGAAGACCGGGTTGGACGTTGCGGGCTTCCGGCAGGTCGCACTGGACCGGGTGGGCGGGCGGAAGATCATCGTGCTGCTGAACTTCCCCAACAACCCCACGGGATACTCGCCCACCGAGGCCGAGGCGACCGCCATCTGCGATACTCTACAAATCGTCGCGGATCGCGGGTGTAACGTCGTGGCCGTGTGTGACGACGCCTACTTCGGGCTGTTCTACGAGGCCAACGTGTTGAAGGAATCCCTCTTTGCGCAACTTGCCGACCTCCACGAGAGAATTCTGGCCGTCAAACTCGATGGAGCCACAAAAGAGGACTACGTATGGGGATTGAGATTGGGGTTCATAACCCTCGCCACCAAAACCTCCACACCCGCGCTGTATGAGGCCCTGGAAAAGAAGATCGGCGGGTGCATTCGGGGGACGATATCAAACTGTTCCCATGCGGCCCAGTCCATCCTCCTGAAGGCCATGTCGGACGTCACATACGGTCCACAGCACCTGGAGAACTTCGAGGTGCTTCGGCGGCGTGCCGCCAAGGTCAAGGAAGTGCTGTCCCAAGAGCGGTTTTCCGCCGCTTGGACTCCTTATCCGTTCAATTCGGGCTACTTCATGTGTCTGAAGCTCACGGGGCTCAATGCCGAATTGTTCCGCCTGCGGCTCCTGGAAAAGTATGGGGTCGGCGTGATCGCCACGGCCGAGACGGACATCCGCGTGGCATTCTCGTGCGTGGAAGAACAAGACATTCCTGACCTCTTCGATCAGATGTTCAAGTGCGCACAAGAGATGGCCTCGGACGGCGCCTCGCTTGCTCAGGCGGCGCCGCAGGGGGCATTCGAGGAGTGAACCATGGGCAATACAATCTACATTATCGACGTGACCAATCGTGACGGTGTCCAGACGGCCAAGCTCGGTCTGGCCAAGCTCGAGAAGACCATGGTCAACCTGTACGTGAGCCAGCTTGGGGTCTTCCAGAGCGAATTCGGGTTCCCCACGACCCGCCACGAGACCAACTACCTCAATGCCAACATCGAGCTGGCCGAGATGGGTGTGTTCGGGACAATGGTCCTGTCCGGCTGGCTCCGCGCTGTTTCGGAGGATGTCGAGTTGGCATTCAAGATGACGCGCGTTCGCGACGTGAACTTGTCCATATCCACCTCCGAGCAGATGACACTGGGCAAGTTCCAAGGCAAGAAGACGCGTGAAGACGTGCTGAATGATATGGTGGCGGCCTTGACGCGGGCCAGAGAGCTTGGAGCCAAGACGGTCGGCGTCAATGCGGAGGACGCCTCACGCACGGACATGCCCTTCCTCATCCGCTTCGCCAAGTCCGCCAGAGAACACGGGGCGGACCGGTTCCGTTATTGCGATACCCTTGGTTACGATGACCCATTCACGATCTACAACCGCGTCAAGGAGCTGGCGGCGGAAACCGGCATGCCCATCGAGCTACACTGCCATAACGATTTGGGCATGGCTGTGGCGTGCTCCGTAGCCGGGGCAAAGGGCGTAGTGGACGCCGGCATGGATGCTTACATCAACACGTGCGTCAACGGGATTGGTGAACGGGCGGGCAACGCCGACTTGCTGTCGGTCATCCTGGCCGTCAAGAAATCCGCGGGCTTCGCGGGCAGATACCAGCTCGACCCCCGCATCGACCTATCGAAGATCTGGCGTTTGGCGAAGTACGCCTCCTACGCCTTCGACGTGCCTATCCCCATCAACCAGCCGGGAGTTGGCGACAATGCTTTTGCGCACGCGTCCGGCATCCACGCCGACGGGGTGCTGAAGGACATCCGCAACTACGAACTCTATGATTATGAAGAACTGGGACGCGGCGATCCGGAGATCATTGAGACCGGCAGGCATATCTGCGTCGGGGAATACAGCGGGATCAAAGGGTTCCGCAACGTCTATGAGAAGCTGGAGGTTGAGTTCCACAACGACGAAGACGCCAGGGAAATACTCGACCTAGTCCGATACGCCAACGTCCTGAAGCAGAAACCGCTCGTGGCCGACGAACTGCGGTTCATCGCCAAGTATCCCAAGCAGGTCAAAAAGCTCATGACGCTTGTCCCGTAAGACATGTTGTTGCCCTATAAATAGTTAGGAATATTGCAGAAGGCTTGCATGCGGATAATAAAGGAGTTGAAATTCAGGCTAAATCTATAATTGGCAAAGCAGAGGCCGTAAATGGATAGAAAAATCAAAGAAATAGAAGATATCGCTAAACTGGATATTTTTAGAGATAAAAGATGCGGTATTCCGGAGTTTATTCTTGCCGAAGGTAAGAATCCAGAAGACGTGTTCACGCTTTTGATCGCTATGGCCAGGGAAAAGGGCAAGGCTATGGCTACAAGAGTGGATAAAAAATGTCTCAATAGAATCAGTAAGGGGATTACACAGAGGTTTAGACTTAAATACTACGAAAAAGCCCGGATGGCGGTATTAACAAAAAAAGATTATCTGAAAAAAAGGGTAAGTGGGAAAATAGGAATTTTAGCAGCTGGAACATCTGATATTCCTGTAGCTGAAGAGGCCAGGATAACATGCCAGGAACTGGGATGCGAAGTGCTCCATGCTTATGATGTCGGAGTTGCAGGACTTCACAGAATTTTTTCTCCCTTGGAGAAATTATTAAAAGAAAATGTCGCCTGTATTGTAGTAGTCGCTGGCATGGAGGGAGCACTGCCAACAGTAGTAAAAAGCCTGGTGGACGTTCCGGTTATTGGTGTGCCTACATCATGCGGTTACGGTTACGGCGGAAAAGGCAAAGCTGCCCTTATGACAATGCTTCAATCCTGTTCGCCGGGATTAGTAGTAGTCAATATTGACAACGGTTTTGGCGCGGCCTGCGCCGCATTCTTAATCGCCGGCCAGTCAAAGATTTGTAATACAGTCGCAGTTCTACAAAAAAGGAAATAACAATGAGTTTTTACTGGGAAACATGCTTAAACGATAAAGAAATATTTTTTTAAGGAAAGGATTTCAGATGAATGCCGGAGAACACGTTCCGCATGTGTCAATTGTTATGGGAAGCGAATCGGATCTTGCCATCATGAAAGAAAGCAAGGCCGTGTTGGCCAGTTTTGAAGTTGCGAACGAAATGAGAGTCATATCTGCCCATCGTAATCCGGAAGGCATTCGCGACTATGCCATAAATGCCGAATCAAGAGGCATCAAGATTATAATAGCAGCTGCGGGGAAAGCCGCGCATTTGGCCGGCGTGATAGCCTCGATGACCCCGCTGCCTGTTATTGGGGTGCCGATGACCACCAGCGATCTTGGAGGCTTGGATTCATTGCTTTCAATGGTTCAAATGCCCGGAGGCGTCCCGGTCGCAACCGTCGCCATAGGAAGCTCGGGCGCGAAAAATGCGGCCCTTCTGGCCGTCCAGATCCTGGCGCTGAATAATGAAGCGCTTATGGACAAATTCAAAAACTACAAACGCAAAATGGCTGAGGACGTGAAGGCTGCTGACGAACGGGTCCGCAACTCTTGATTCGCAGATCAATATATCAATCTCAAATTGAGCGATTCTTTATAAACCAAGGTAACAGGAAATCAGGACACGAATTCATGAGGAACACATGATATGAAAGACAGCGCTTTGAGCGCACTGGAGCAACGTTTGAGCAAGACCCGGTTACGGAAAGCTGGCGGCCATGCCGATTCCCCGACTGCACCGTTTTGTAGCTGACGCCATCGAACTGTGCGACCCTGAAAGGGTTATGGTGCAGGATGATTCCCCGGAAGGAATGCTCGATACTCGGCGACTGTTCTTTTTGAAGTTTTGGGGCTACATCTCGCCGCTGGTTCTGGCCGCCGGCTGAACGTTTTACACCGAGAGGAGGTTTGTTATGAACGAGAATACATTGACGTATTCATCGGCACCGGGCCTGCGCTTGCTTGGGCGCGGCAAGGTGCGGGATATCTACGATCTGGATGACGCTCTGCTCATCGTCGCCACCGACAGAATATCATGCTTTGACGTGGTCCTTCCCACGCCAATCCCCGGCAAGGGGCGCGTCCTGACGGAAATGTCTCGCTTCTGGTTCGAGAAGACACGCCACATTGTGCCCAATCATTTCTGCATGGACCTCAAAGAACCGCTGAAAAAACTGCTAGAATTAGATGCGCTGGCGGGACGGGCGATGATCGTGCAGAAGGCTGAGCCGTTGCCGGTAGAGGTCATCGTGAGGGGCTATCTCGCCGGTTCGGCCTGGAAGGAATACCGGCAACAGGGCACGGTCTGCGGCGTTAAGCTGTCGTATGGTCTCTGCGAGTCAGAAAAACTGCCGGAACCAATTTTTACTCCGGCGACCAAGGCGCCGCAAGGCGAGCACGACGAGAACATCTCCTTTGAACAGATGGCCCGGATCGTTGGGGCGGAATTGGCCGAGTCCATACGTCAGGCGAGCCAGAGGCTCTACACGGAGGCGGCAGCCTGCGCCGCACAGCGGGGCATCATCATCGCAGACACGAAGTTCGAGTTTGGGCTCGTCGGGGGAATACTGACGTTAATCGATGAGGTCTTGACACCGGACTCCTCCCGGTTCTGGCCGATGGAGAGTTATCGCATTGGCACGTCACCGCCAAGCTTTGACAAGCAGTATGTCCGGGACTACCTCGAAGGTCTCGGATGGAACAAGCAGCCGCCCGCGCCGGAATTGCCGGAAGAAGTCATCCGGAAGACCTCACAAAAATATGTGGAAGCATTGAGGCTATTGTGCGGCGATGAAACCCAGGACGATTGGGCGAGAACAATTCCCGGTGCCGAAGCGGCGCGGTGGTAAAGCCAATGAGGAGATGTTCTGATATGCGGCAAGCGGTATTCCTGGATCGGGATGGTACGATTATCGAGGATCGAGGATACATTCGAAATCCTTCCAAAGTCATCTTTTTTTCCGATACGGTTCCCGCGTTACGCCTTTTGCAGCGCGACTTCAGTCTGTTCATTGTGACCAACCAATCCGGTGTTGCGGAAGGCGTTCTTGAACTTCCTGACGTGGAACTGGTGCATCAGTTCATTGTGCAGCATCTTGCCCGATACGGCATCAATATCGAACACGTTTTTTATTGCCCGCACAAACGCACGGATGGCTGTCAGTGCATCAAACCCAACCCATATTTCTTGCTCAAGGCGGCGGACGACTATCAGATCGATCTCCGGAAGTCGTTCGTTATTGGGGACCATCCTCATGATGTGGAATTCGCCGAGACCGTCGGCGCGACCGGCATTTACGTCTTGACCGGACACGGTGCCAAGCATCGTTCTATGCTCCTGCCGGGGTCTCTTATAGCCACCGACATCTGGGACGCGGCCGTGCTTGCGGTCCAGGAGGATTTTGCCAAGGAGGATCAATCCGCGTTGCCACAACAGATAGGACAAGCCGCCTCGATCTTAAAAAACGGCGGAGTGGTAGCCTTCCCAACAGAAACCGTGTATGGCTTGGGGGCCAATGCTTTTAATGCTGCGGCCGTAGCCCGTGTATTCGAAGTGAAGCGTCGCCCCAGATTCGACCCGCTGATTGTTCATGTCTCCGATTTTCAGCAAGCAGAGTCTCTTGTCGCCAACTTCCCGGCGAATGCGCGGGAACTGGCCCGGTGCTTCTGGCCAGGCCCCTTGACTCTTGTCCTACCCAAGAGCGAGTTGGTTCCGGACATCGTTACCGCCGGACTGCCAACCGTGGCTGTCCGCATGCCCGATCACCCGGTGGCGCTGGCACTGATTCGCGCCGCTGGAGTGCCGCTGGCGGCCCCAAGCGCCAATCTCTTTGGATACATTAGCCCTACGACAGCCGACCACGTGCGAGAGCAATTTGGCGATTCCATCGCTTGGATTCTTGACGGAGGTGCCTGTAAAGTAGGAATCGAGTCCACGGTAATATCCTTCGCGGACGATCTCTCGATCTTGCTTCGCCCGGGTGGTCTGCCGCTGAAGGACATTGAGCGTATCGCAGGTCCGGTCAAAAGCCTCCTAAAATCACAAGTAGCTCCCTTATGTCCGGGCCAGCTTCCACGTCACTACGCTCCGCGCACGCCTTTAGTTCTTTGGACCGTTGGCGGACCAAATCCCTCAGGGGGGCGAACTGGTCTGCTCTCCTTAAAACCGCCTGAGAACAAGGATGGTTTTTGCGCTGTGGAAGTATTGTCATCAACCGGTGACCTATGCGAGGCAGCTGCTAACTTGTTCGCAGCTCTACGTCGGCTCGACGCACTCTCTCTGGACATCATCATGTTCCAGCCGGTTCCCGAGGATGGAGTGGGCTTGGCTATTATGGACCGTCTGCTCCGTGCCTCGTGGCGGAAGTCCAAAACCCATCGAAGCACCTAAGATGAGATACGGCATTCTATTAGCATCTGTGGTGATCCAAGTGTGCTTGGGCGGTCTGTATGCCTGGACCAGCTTTGTTCCCGCACTGAGAAACTCGCATGGACTGAGCACGGCGCAAACCCAAGTAATCTTTGGTGGACTGATCGCAGTCTTCACCGTTGCCATGATTTTCGCTGGCAGATTGCTGGAACGTTGGGGGCCCAGACTAGTCGCAGGCATAGGTGGTCTCCTGTTTGCCTCAGGCTATCTCATTGCATCCATTTCCAAGGGAGATTTTTTCATGTTGCTCTTGGGAATCGGCGTCGTAGCCGGTGTCGGAACGGGATTTAGCTACGTATGTCCTCTGGCCACGTGCATGAAATGGTTCCCGACACACAAGGGTCTTGTCACAGGCGTTGCCGTAGCGGGCTTCGGTGCCGGAGCCGTACTCCTGTCGGCCTTTGCCGAATTTTATTTTTTGCGAGGGGCTAGCGTCTTAATGGTCTTTCGATTGGTAGGCATCTGTTACGGAGCCGCTATTGTGGCTGCGGCGCTAATGTTGCGTTTTCCCGCGTCCTGCGTCGCCGCTCGTTGCCATCCGATACCTATCGCCGCACTGATGAGGGACCCGTTTTTCTGGGCGCTGGTAGTTGGGATGTTCAGCGGAACGTTCGCAGGGCTGCTTGTTATTGGCAACCTCAAGCCCATGGCATTGTCTGGCGGCATCCAGCCTACCCTCATTGCCGTGGCGATCACCACTTTTGCCGTAGGCAATGCCACGGGCAGGATCATTTGGGGTTGGGGAGTCGACAGGCTCGGATCGCGATCGATCACGATATCATTAGCATTATTGGCGGTTGCACTTGGACTGCTGTTCCAGACAGGGGATTCCACAAAGTTCTTCATATCGGTCTCGGCACTGATCGGCTTTGGGTTTGGGGCGTGCTTCGTCATTTACGCTGCCTTGGTGGCATCTCGATACAGCCCAGAGCGTGTTGGCAGTATCTATCCTCTGGTGTTCCTGGCCTATGGTGCGGCAGGAATCACTGGACCTTGGGTCGGCGGATGGTTGTATGATCTTACAGTCGGATACTCTTCTGCCATTGTGATTGGCATTGCCGTTGTAGTAGTGGGCCTGCTTGCGAGCGCCTGGCTTATGCGCAAGACAAGAGAAGCAGACGGTTAGACGGTAACGAGCAACAATTCTCGCTATGTCGCGGGAATATCCTCGTCGGGAAAGGAGTTCGGTGGATGAATAAAAGCAACGCTGTAGTGGCCATGCTCTCCAATAGAAAAGAAATTCATTTCCCGGAAGAAAACACCATTTGGTCTTTCGGATCCGGCTATGGTAACGCCTTGCTCGGCAACAAGTGCCTCGCATTGCGGATTGCTTCGGTAATTGCGCGCAGAGAGGGCTGGATGGCTGAACATATGCTAATCTTTCCCTTGAGCAATCCTGAGGGCAAAAAGTTCCATATCGCCGCCAGCCTTTCCCTTCAGCTTGCGGCAAAATTAATCTGGCCATGCCCCCTTTTTGCAATTATAACATGCGAGATTACTGGAGTCACTGGTTTGCAATGGGTGACAAGCTTGGCCATAGCGCTCCTAAAATATTTTACGTCAACTGGTTCCGTAAAACAGCCGATGGAAAGTGGCTCTGGCCCGGCTTCGGGGAAAACAGCCGCGTCCTCAAATGGATGTGCGAGCGGGTTGAAGGAAAAGCCGGAGCCATTGAAACCCCTGTCGGCCTGATGCCATCCAAGAATGATTTAGACTTGAAAGGTCTTAATATAAAAGACTCGGAGGTCACCGAGCTTCTGAGCGTGGATGCCGGCAGATGGGGCGCGGAAATTCCTGAAATCGAGGAATTCATCGCCGGATTCGGCAAGCGCCTCCCAGCGAGAATGAAAGTGCAGCTCGAAAAAATGAGCAAACGGCTGGGCAATGCATAATTAAAAAACCAGCGGTTAATTTCGTGTACACAATTGATTATATTTTTTCACATGCGTCCAGATTATAAATTGAAGAAGCCTAATCCTCAGTTTAAGATGGTTTTGGATTAACGAACGAAACCATAATAAACATTAAGGAAAAGGCTTCTATGCATAAACATACTGTAATGGGACAGATGATACAAATGTTTTCGAGATTTGAATTTCAGAAAGCTGTAAAAGCGGCTGGTACCGAATACCATGCCCGCGGAACATCCCGCAATGCCTTGCTGTCCCAATTATGGATAGCACTGATTGCCTACTTGCTCTTGTCGTATTTAAAATTTAAATCAAGGTTCAAATGGTCTATCTATACGCTTTGCACTATTCTTCCCGCGAATCTCTTCGCTCGCAGAAACCTATGGGACTGGCTTAATGCCCCATATCATGAGAAAGCATTTAAACCGCCGACTGTTCAGCTACAACTGGCCTTCGGCTAATTTGGACAGTAATGATATTTTTTGATCCATTATATCTGACGATGCTGCATTGCGTCGCTTTCACCTAGACCACTTTTTCAAAGTATGTTAAGTGGCGAACGGGATGCACACGAAAAACATAGCAGACTACCAGCACGCGCATATCTACCACTATAGCGGCGCGGAAACTGAACGCCAGACCATGCGCGTCGTCCTGCTCACGGTTGGCATGATGGTCGTTGAGATCATCGCCGGGTGGCTCTTCAACTCAATGGCCCTGCTCGCCGATGGCTGGCACATGAGCACCCATGCTGTCGCCCTTGGAATTTCGTGGCTGGCATTTGTTATGGCACGGCGCTACGCCCTCGACCGCCGCTTTGCCTTCGGCACTTGGAAGATCGAGATTCTGGGCGGATTCATTAGTGCCGTCTTGCTGGCTGTGGTCGCCTTGGCCATGGTTGTCGTCTCGATAGAACGACTTCTTAACCCGATGACGATCCAGTTCAACCAGGCCATTCTCGTCGCGGTTGTCGGTCTGCTGGTCAACCTTATGAGCATCCTCATGCTGACAGATCACTCCCACAGTCACGCACCCCCCGACGCATCGCCGTCACAGGGCCGCAGCGAAAACCATGGCAACCTCAACTTGCGTGCTGCGTATCTTCACGTAATCGCCGACGCCTTCACTTCGATTCTTGCCATCATCGCTTTGCTCGGCGGCCGGTTCATGAACTGGACCTGGCTTGACCCCATCATGGGTCTTGTGGGTGCGGTCCTGATCGGCAATTGGACACTATCGCTTCTGCGGGAGACCGGCGGCATCCTCGTGGACCGCGGGAGAGACGACGGACTCAGCGCAGAGATCCACGCCGCCATCGAGACCGATGGCGACACCCGGATCAGCGATATGCATGTCTGGAGAGTCGGAGAAAACAAGTACGCCTGCATTCTCGCACTCGTGGCCGAGAAACCGCACAGTCTCCAGACCTACAAGAACCGCTTGAAAGAGGTTCACAAACTTGTCCACGTGAGCATCGAGATCAACCTTTGCAGGGACAGTCCGGGAAACTAGCCGCCCTTACTTCGACAAAGGCGTTATCGTTCGGGAAGGCATTGAGCTGTAGCGCCCGTCATGTCACGCCAAGGGAGGTGTATGGCTGATTATGTTATACCTGAATCTTGCACGAAACCCGTCTTTTTCGTACCTCCGCGAGCGTTCTGACGCGACCTGATTTTCCTGGGTTGTGGCCGCCTCCCGAAGCTGCGTGCAAGGATTTTCTTGCACG
Source organism: Verrucomicrobiota bacterium (assembly GCA_018898455.1). Classification (GTDB taxonomy): domain Bacteria; phylum Verrucomicrobiota; class Kiritimatiellia; order JAAZAB01; family JAAZAB01; genus JAHIJO01. The sequence goes on from JAHIJO010000010.1 coordinate 12,485, forward strand.
CAACCCAACCCGGGTGTCTGGGCTTATGCGGCCAAGCC
>JAHIJO010000098.1 GCA_018898455.1 Verrucomicrobiota bacterium
CCACCGCAGAAGTCAACACTGAAAAAACCCAGCAATAAATCGTAGCAGCCTGCTTCCCCCAACATCCCATTTGTCTTCCCTCACCCAAACTGATACCATTCACCTCACAAACAAAACAACTGAATACACTTTTACCCAAAAACCCTCTGATGATCCAGTCCCGATCACATCATGAAACCCTACGCCTTCGAACTGGACAATGTTTCGGCCGGGTATGACCAAAACCTGGTGATTGAAAATCTCTCGCTGGCAGTGGCCGAAGGCGAGATGGCGGCGCTCCTCGGCCCCAACGGCGCCGGTAAATCCACTTTGCTCCGTACACTCACCGGCCTGTTGAAGCCCTCGGCCGGCGCTGTCCGCCTGTTTGGCACCGACGTGGCCAGGCTGAAAGCCGCCGATCGGGCGCGGCTGATCGCGGTAGTGCCCCAGGAACTCAATACTCCCATGGCCTACACCGTCGCGGAATTGGTGATGATGGGGCGGACCGCCCTGCTGAATCCCTGGCAGCAACCCTCCGCCAGCGACATCCAAGTCGTGGAACGCGCCCTGGTTTATACTGACGTCAGTGACCTCCGGGATCGCTCCCTCGACGCGCTCAGTGGGGGCGAAAAACAGCGGGCGGTCATTGCCATGGCGTTGGCCCAGGAGCCCCGGATTATCCTGATGGATGAGCCCACCACCCATCTTGACTTGAACCACTCGCTCGAAATCATGCAGATCATCGAGCGCCTGAACCGGGAACAGGGAGTGACGGTGCTGATGACCAGTCACGACTTGAACCTGGCGGCTGAGTTTTGTCATCGGCTGATCCTCCTGGATCACGGGCGCGTGGCTGCCGACGGTCCACCCGACGCTGTGCTGAAAGAAGAGATCCTGCGGGAAGTGTACCACTGCGATCTGCGCATTCAGCAGGATACTCAAACCGGTGCGCTCTTCGTGGTCCCCGCGCGCCGCTTGTCTTTGCCCCAGCCGACGACCGCCGCCAGGGTCCATGTCATCGCCGGCGGCGGCAGCGGCGGAGAACTTTTACGGCGGCTGTCCCTGGGCGGCTATCGCGTCACTTGCGGCGTATCGAACCAACTGGATTCCGACACCCAGACGGCTGAAGCGCTGGGCATGACTCAGGCTCTCGAAAAGCCATTTTTCCCAATCGGCGCTGACGCGTTGAACCGGGCCAAGCAAATGGCCGAAGACGCCGCGGCGGTCATTCTGTGCGAAGTGCCTTTCGGTCCCGGCAACCTGGTCAACATCGAGATCGCCGAACAGGCGCTCCAACGGGATATTCCCGTGCTGATCAACGACCGTAACCTGGAAAACCGGGATTACACGGCGCAACGAAGCGCCGTTCCAAGAATCCGGCAACTGATCCGGTCCGGCGCCGTTACCTGGCGGCATGGTAATGAAGTCCTCACGGCCTTGGCCCGCCTGTCGCACTAAACCTGCGACCTATTGTGTTCAATGGTCCTCACCGCTGTCAGGCCGATTGCTCGTGCATATGGTAATATGTTTGGAATCAGACCAGGATTTACAAATGCCTTCCACCGAGGAGTATTGGGAAGAAGGTCCCGGCGGGGACAGCAACTCTACTTACCAGCAAGTGTTTTGCGGAAAAGCCCGCCGGCCCGTCCCGACTCTCTGATGTTAAGATGTGCATCCTGGAACGACTAGCTCAGTCGCGGCATTTAGGACGTTGGCTGGATGCTTTTGGGCAGTCTCTTGGCATCGAGAAGTGGTTCCCAAGAAACGCCAGCGTCTTTCGGTTGCTCCATGCGTGTGGCCCGTCGAAGAAGTCTTTCTCTAGATTCTGCCTGGCACCCAGAAGCCCATAGACCTCCTCTAGTTCGGAATAGGCTTGCCGAGTCGCTTTGATTGGGAAGATCGGGTCTTTCTTGCCGCTTATAATGAGGAGCGAACGCGGTGCAATCAGGGCAGCAATATCCCTCATTTCTCCCCACTCCAACATATGCGGAACGCAATTGCAAAGACAATGGTGGATAGAGTAGATGGAGTCCTTGAAGGTGCAGTAATATCCGGCAACCATGGCAATTCTGACCCTCCGCTCAAGAGCGGCCCAGAATAGCGCAACCATTCCGCCACCAGAGAGTCCCGCGACTCCGATTCGTGTCGAGTCTACAGACTTCTGGGTGTGCAGAAAATCGACAAGTCGTGAGGCGTCCCAGCACCGTAAACCAATGGGGGTCATACCGGAGAGGAAACTGTTCAGCACCATCCGCTGGCAGCCGCTTTCGCTTCGGTCGACACTCCTCGCTGTCTCGTCCCAGCCACGTTGGATCGGGGCGATGGTCACATAGCCGTGTTCTGCCAAGAAGGGCGCGAAGTCCAGTTCCAGCTCCCGGCACATCTCCCGTTGGTGTTCATCACCTTCGCGAATATAGGGGTAAATCCCGCTGTGACCATGTAGGCAAACAATCGCTGGCGCGGAACCCCTTTGATTCCTCGGTACGAAAAAGTATGCAGGCACCCAGTAGTCTTCTTCAGACCGGATGTACACCTTGTATCGAGTGAATACTTCCGTCTCTTGCTTGTCGGCCCAGTCAACCCGGAGTGGCACTGCGGTGGGCTGACGGCCAACGAGCCAGCGAAGCCGTCGCGCAAAGCGCCCGCGCCACGCCTGGTGTTCTTGAAGCGTCCTCGCTTGCCATGCCAACTTTGGGGCAAACCCTGGTTTCTGCTCCATGAAATTATGCCGTAGGTCGCTGTTCCGTCTCATCTAGTACTCCTTACTAGTCTGCCTTTCGCACACGTTGTGCGAGAAATGCATCCTGCTGTTCGTAACATGCATAAGCACATTTGGTTGCCACGTCGTAAAGCAAGTAACAAGGTGCTATTCCGTTGTGTACTACCGGAACGGCAGGACCTCGTCCAGCGAATCCGCGCCGGCCAACAGCATGACCAGCCGGTCCACGCCCAGCGCGATGCCCGCCGATGGCGGCAGCCCCTCCTCCAGGGCTGAAAGAAAATCCTCATCCAGCGGATAAACCGGTTTGCCCAATGCCCGGCGGTCGGCGGCGCAGGTTTCGAAGCGCGTGCGCTGTTCCGCCGGATCGGTCAGCTCGCTGAACGCATTGGCCAGCTCCAAGCCGCCGATGTACAGTTCCCAGCGTTCCGCCACCCGCGGATTGTCCGGTTTCCGCCGGGCCAATGCCGCAGCCTCCGCCGGATAATCCATCAAGACCACGGGATGCTCCAAGGGCAACCACGGCTCAACCTTGTTGACCAGGTCCAGATCAAACCGATCGGGATCAAATAACGCCACGGGATCCCAGCCTGCAAATATGGTGAAGGCCTGGGCAATCGTGAAGACTTCCCAGACCGGCATTAACTCGACGTATAGGCATTGTAATCCGCACGGCGGCAGAGTGCCGTGGCTACAAAGACAGTCTGTAGCCGCCCCGCTCCGCCGGGGCGTTAGTTCCGGTTGCCCCGCTTCGGGGCCTGACTTAATTTGCTTCCGGTGGATCTTGAGCAATGTTCGGCCGAGAACCGACTCGGCCACGGCGGCGATCAGGGCCTTGGCATCCACAAGAATCGCCAGGTAATCCGCATCAGCGCGATACCATTCCAGCATCGTGAATTCCGGGTTGTGCCGCTCGCCCCGCTCGCCATCCCGGAAGCAAGGGCCAAGCTGAAAGATCCGTTGATATCCGGCCGCCAGGAGCCGCTTCATGTGCAGTTCAGGCGAAGTCCGCAGATATTTGCCGGCGGCGGGAATGGCGTCGATATGCAGTTCCAAGGCCGGCGCAGGAATACGGATCGGCGACTCCACTTCCAGAAAATCACGGTCGTAAAAGAATTGGCGGATGGCCCGCAGGGTTTTGGCACGAATCTCGATAACCGGTTTGAAATCTGCAAGAGGCATCGGCATAAATTGCGAATTAACATCCGATGATATAGATTAACATGGCCTGCGACCACAACGAAATATTTTACCCTGCGAATTACGCGAAAGGACGCAAAATTCTTTTGTTATTCAGGCCGGATCAGAACACTTAATTCCGCAAATCGGCTTCGCGTGCCTTTCGCGTGGTTCGCGGGCTAGATCTTCGCCACCCGGACGCGGTCGCTGTAGCCGCCGGTGCGGGTGTCGATCTTGACCACATCGCCCTGGTTGACGAATAAGGGCACCTGGATTTCGTAGCCGGCCGCAATCTTGGCGGGCTTCGTGACGTTGGTGGCCGTGTTACCGCGGGCTCCGGGTTCGGTTTCGATGATTTCCTTTTCCACGAATGTAGGCAATTCGACGCCAATCGGCCGGTCGTTGTGGATGAGAACCTGGACCTCGATATCTTCGACCAGAAAAAATCGGGAATTACCGAGCACCTCGGCGTTGACATTGACCTGCTCAAAATTCTTATCCATGAAGACGTATTGGTCGCCCTCGGCGTAGGAGTAGCGCATCGTCCGTTCCTCCAGATTCGGCTCCTGGAAGGAATCATTAGAGCGATAGCTTCGGGTCAGGGTGCTTCCAGTAACCATGTGCTTCAACTTGCAGTTGTAGATGGAGGCGCCTTTACCCGGCTTGAGAAAGCTGAATTCGGTGACGATATATGGCGCGCCGGCGATTTCAATCCGGAGCCCCTTGCGCAAATCCGATGCCGTCAGCGTACCCATGTTTTTTCCCTCGTGTCGTGATTGGTTTTCGAAGCGGAATTATTAGAAGAAATGGCCTCGCTTGGCAAGTGTTTTTGCATTCAGTCTGGAACCTATACCCCCCGATCCCGACATTACACCGGGATTATTTCAGTTCCTCCGCCAGTACCGCCGCAAGGACCGGATCGTTCATGAACGTCTCATAGAACGCAATCATTATCGCCCCTGTTCCAGCCATTCCGGCGATCCGGATTTCCGTCTTCAGTTGTTCAGGCGTCTTTGGATACTTGCTGTAAGCTCCGATAAACGGAACGAACTGGTTGAATTTATGATATCGGCCTTGGGCTGTTTTGTATTGAAGGGTCAGGTCGGCGACCCTTGAGTAGGGCCAGAACGGATGGAAAAACCAAGCCACTGTTTGACCACAGTAATCCACTGCCAGGCGATTGCCGTAGAGAGGGTTCGGATCGAAATCAGGATAGATATGGATAACCAGTCGTGCGTCGGGATTGACCGCCAGGGCCACCGCCCTAACCTGCTGGACGTACCGCGCCAGCGACTCTTCGGAAAATTTCCATAAAACCTGCGCCGCGGAAAGATCCGGATGACTCTTGGCGTATTGGCGCCTTGCATCCACCGAATAGGCGCAGTAGCAGGCGTGGTAATTCCGATACCCGACGTAGTCCAAGCCGATGCCGTCCGCTTTGCCTTCCTTGAGTAACCCCTTGATTTCAGAAAGCTCGACATCCAGCAGACCCCGGTCGGGGCAAAGCCATTCCCCGGAATGAATATTTTCCCGATCCGGATCAAGCCGTGGCTTGCCAATCAACGCCGCTTCCACCGGCCGCACTTGTTGCGCATAGTCCGGATGACTTTTAAAAAATTCTTTCACAGTTTCATGCCCGCGCAGATTGATCATCCAGGCATAGATTTTCATCCCCTTGCGATGGACGGCGGCGACCAGATCGCCGGACAGTTCCGCGTATATGCTGTCAAACCCCATCCTTTGTGCATCAGCAAGCATTTTATCAATGGCTTCTTTCGTCGTTGTTTGTTCTTTGTGTACGCACAGCATTTTCCATTTAAACTTGCCCTTCGGCAGATTGCTGAATGTATCCGCGGTTACTGGATGCGTGGCATTGACAAACACCAGATAGCCCCACTTGTCGGGATTATGGCAATCCTTTACACCTAAAGTCGGCCATGTCCAATAGGAGGCCTTTGAAGGATCGGCGCCTTCAAGCTGATAGCGGCGCCCCAGGTGGATTCTCCAAGTGTCGTCGGGTTTTGGCGGACAGGAACCTGACCCCGCAAACCGCTTCATGGCGGCAAATGGAATGGCGATCTCGAGAACCCAGCCCTGGTCCAAATCGCCGGGATTGTTTAAAGTCCCCTGGACAGCCACCGCCACCTGTATTCCCTCGCAGTTCCATTCCCAGTGGTTCTGGGTAGTTTCGCTCTCGGGCAGGCCGCAATTCTTACGGGCTTCGGAACGCCATGGCATGTTCTGCCATTTGTCGTTGATGGCGCCGGAAGGTGAGAAATGCATCTCGGTGTAGTTCCGGCTGTCGCCATCCGGGTCCAGATATACCTTGGCAAAATTCTCCGTATAGGCTTTAAAGTCAGGCCGGCTTGGCGTATCGCGCTTCGTAATCCGGGCCCAGATGTTAGTGTCGGCAAAGGTGAAAGCCAGATACAGGCGCTCGTTATCCCAAAGTAATTTAACGGAGGAGGCCAAATCGGCCCGGGCTCCTGTCACGAGGTCGGCAAAATCGATTCGTTCGGCCAACTGCCATTCCCTTTCGTCTAAAACGCCATCGATTCCAGGCGGAGTGGCGACCCGGTAACATGGATAGAAAACACCTTTTGCGTATCCGTTCAGGGAGCTTAACGCGATCCATACGAACAGGCCCACCATCCACGCTGATTTACACGCGTTTCGTCTCATCAGCTGCCTCCATGATTTTATGATCTTCCGGTCCTGATTTCATTCACGACAGTTTTTCGAATATGTTATCTTGTTTCTCGATGGACTCCGCGTCAATCATTTACTTCAATAAACCGATGATGTTAAATGATCTGGACTTGAAGGGCGGTTTTTATTAATCTGTAATCTGTGATTTCTGTGGTAAAAAGTCTTATTTGAACAATTCCATGAAAGCCGATGATCTCCAGGCATTAAAGGATGCAGCGCTCACTGACGCCTGCGCGGCCCAAACCGTGGAAGATCTGGAAAAAATCCGCGTCAAGCACCTCGGCCGCAAGGGATTGCTCCCGGAAATCATGAAGAGCCTGAAGGACGCCGACCCCGCCGAGCGCCCCGCCATCGGCCGGATCGCCAACGAGCTCAAGCAGGAGCTTGCTTCCCTCCTCGAATCCCGGCGCGCTGCGTTCCAGGCCCAAACAGCCTGCCAGACCCAGGCTTTTGACGATACCCTGCCCGGCCAGTGGCGGCCCCTGGGAACCCGGCATCCGATCAGTCAAATCATTGAGGAAGCCGTCCGTATTTTTGCCACCCTGGGATTCACCGTGGCCGACGGCCCGGATATTGAAACCGAGTATTACAACTTTGACGCGCTGAACACGCCGGGCAATCATCCTTCCCGTGACACCCAGGACACCTTCTGGCTGGAATCCGGCGAGCTCCTGCGCACCCAGACCTCGCCGGTACAGATCCGGGTCATGGAAGAACAGAAACCTCCCGTCCGGATCATCGCTCCCGGCCGCTGTTACCGGCGCGATACAACTGACGCCACCCATAGCTCCAACTTCCACCAGATCGAGGGACTCTATGTGGACCGCGATGTCTCCATGGCCGACTTGAAAAGCGACATTTCCTACTTCGCCCGGCAGATGATGGGGCCGGATGTCAAAGTTCGATTCCGTCCTCATTTCTTCCCCTTCACGGAACCAAGCGTGGAATACGATTTTTCCTGTCACGTCTGCGGCGGCAAGCCCGCCCTGGCGGGCCGGGGCTGTCGCCTCTGTAAGAACAGCGGCTGGATCGAGATTTCCGGCGCCGGCATGGTCAATCCCAAGGTGTTCGAAAAAGTCGGCTACGACCCGGAAACAACCACCGGCTACGCCTTCGGCATGGGCGTCGAACGGATCGCCATGGTCAAATACAGCATCCAGGATATTCGTCTTTTGTACGATAACGATATCCGGTTTCTGAGACAGTTATCGGGATGAACGGCTGGGGAGTAATAGGTGTTCCGTGTTCGGTGTTCTGGAGGTATGACCGATGAATCAAGAGGCGACAGCCAAGACATATTTGGATGTCGAGGATTTACAGGTCTATCAGAAGCTCTGCCAGCTTCACCTGGAGATTTGTGATCTCAGCCATGCTTGGCCGGCCGAGGAACGGTATGAACTCGGCTCGCAGATCCGAAGATCATCCAACAGCTCGCCGGCGCAGTTAGCCGAGAAGCATGACGATCGCCACGTGCGGAACAAGGTCGAGGAAGTCAACCGCAGTCGAGGGGAGGCGGGAGAGACCATCCATCACCTATTCATGGCCAAATTGAAGGGATACATCAAGAACGACGTATACGCGACATATCGCGAGCGCTATAAACAATGCATTCGAATGCTAAATGGCCTCGAAAAGTCGCTTGAACGGCACCTTCCCGAAAAGGAACGCCGTTGGGCCGTCGCTGAGGCTGCCTACGAGTATGGCGAGCCACAGGAACTACTGCCTCCCGGTTGGTCGCTAATCCCGAACACCGAACTCTGAACACCTATATTAGATTGCCATGAAAGTTCCATTAAGCTGGTTAAAAGAATACGTTGACCTTGACGTCGAGCCGAAGGCGCTCGCCGAACGTTTGACGTTTGCCGGGTTGGAGGTCGAAAGTCTTGAAGTCATCGGTTCCGACTTCAAGGGCATCGTAACCGGCGAGGTATTGAGCATCAAGCCGCACCCCACCGCGGACTCGCCTGAGCACAGTGCTCTCTCCCAGCCGGCGGAGCCTGGCAACCTGCTTCTCTGTGAGGTGTCCAACGGGAAGGATGTCCGCCGCGTCGTCTGCGGCGCCCGGAATTTCAGCGTGGGCGACAAGGTGCCCCTGGCGGAAGTCGGCGCCCTGCTTCCTAACGGCACAACCATCGAGGTCGCCGTCATCCGCGGCGAAGCGTCGCACGGTATGCTGTGCGCCGAGGATGAACTGGGCCTTTCGGACGATCATTCCGGCTTGCTGATCCTGCCGCCAGACACGCCCGCCGGCACGTCTTTATCTAAAGTGCTCGGGCCGCCGGAAACGGTACTGACGCTCGAAGTGACCCCGAACCGCCCGGATTGCCTGAGCCTGATCGGCATCGCCCGGGAAGTCGCGGCACTGTACGGGTGCCGGCTAAAAATGCCGGCGGCGTCATTTCAGGAGGAAGGTCCAGCCATCGATACCTGTACCTCCGTCCGCGTCGAGGACCCGGAAGCATGCCCCCGCTACACGGCCCGGATCCTGTCGCAAGTCACCATCGCACCCAGTCCTTTCCTGGCGCGCCGCCGCCTGACGCTGGCCGGGATCCGACCGATCAATAACATCGTGGACATTACCAATTACATCATGCTGGAGTGTGGCCAGCCGCTTCATGCGTTCGATCAGACGCTCCTGAATGAAGGCCGCATCGTGGTTCGCCGGGCCAGATCCGGTGAGCGCATGGCCACGCTCGACGGCGCCGAGCGCACCCTGGCGCCGGAACTGCTGGTCATCGCGGACGCGCGCCAGGCGGTGGCCGCAGCCGGGATCATGGGCGGCGCCGCCAGCGGTATCCTGGACACGACCCGGACGGTGCTCCTGGAAAGCGCCTGCTTCAAACCCGCGGTGGTTCGGAAAGGATCCAAACAGCTCAGCCTCTCCACGGAATCCTCATACCGTTTTGAGCGGGGCGTGGACATCAACCTGGTCGATTGGGCAAGCCGGCGGGCAACGGCCCTGATGACTCAATGGGCTGGGGCCAAGGCGGCTAAGGGCGTCATCGATGTCTATCCGATGGAACCGAAGCCGCGAAATATTACCTGCCGCTTCGATCGCGTCCGGCAATTGCTGGGCGTGGATATCGCCAATGACCCGATCGCCGCTATTTTCGAATCGCTCGCGCTCCCCGTGGTTCAGCGCAACGGAAAATCATGTACCGTCCAGGCGCCGACCTTCCGCCCCGATCTTGAAACTGAGGCGGACCTGATTGAGGAGATCGCCCGCATGCACGGGTTGGATAATATTCCAGCGCGGGCGCCTTCCCATGGCGGCGGAGTGCCCGCCGATGATCGGCCGACACGCGCCGTTATGCGCTGCCGCAGTCTTTTAATCGGATTGGGGCTCTCGGAAATCGTGAATTACAGCTTTGTCTGCGAAGATCTTTTGAACCGCATCGATACCGGCGCCGCTGACCGGAGGATCGTTCTGCCCCGCCCGATCAGCGCCGATCACTCGATTCTTCGTCCATGGCTGCTGCCTCAAATGATCGATACCTTGGGCCGCAACCGGTCGCGGCAAATCGCAGAAGCCGCCTTTTTCGAGCTGGGCCGGATATTTTTAAAGAATCCCGCCGGCGCATTATGCGAAGAAGAACACCTGGCCGTCGGGCTCATGGGAGCCGTGGGCCGGTCGGGACTGGAGAAACGGCGTCCTTTGCGGGAAGAAGATTCCTTTGCTTGGCTTAAAGGCATCTTGGAAGCGCTCGGCGCGGCCCTGAGTTTTCCATTACATTCACCCCGTCAACAAGACGCCGTCCCGGGAATCGCCCTATCGCCGCTGCCACCCGGTTCAGCGGCGCCGGAAGGTTTTCCCTTGCATTGTTTTAAGGACCATTGCCGGATGTCCATCATCTTGAACGGAGAGAACTGCGGCGTGCTGGGTCTGGTTACGGACGAGATCCGCCGCGACTATCGCATTCTTGAGCCGGTCGCCGTCTTGGAAATCCGTCTCGCGCCGCTGCTGCGGCACGCGTGGGAAACGCCGTCCGCTGAACGCTTGCCGGTGTATCCGGCCGTGACGCGGGACATCGCCCTGCGCGTCGGCAAGGACATCAAGCACGAAGTCATCATCCGGACAATCTGGAAAATGGCGCCAAAAGAATTGACAGATATTCGACTCTTTGATATATATAAAAGTGTTGAGCTTGGAGTGGGTTTTAAGAGCGTAGCCTATTCCCTGACGTACCGCTCTGCGGAACGGACCTTGACGGACGACGCGGTGAACAGTCTGCATGAGTGCGTCAAAGCCGGTTTGCGGAGCGAGTTAAAGGCGGAGATCAGAGAAGGATAATCAGGAACGATCATGAGATTCATTAAGTTCGGCCTTACGATGTTGCAATTGCGATTATTTTCAGGCATGGATGCCATGTCTGTGGTTGATGATCTGGCGGTTTGTGTCTTTTACCACAGCCCGGTTTTCGTCCGGGTGAATTCCGCGCGGCGGCCCGGCCGTCCTCTCCGCGATGGGGAGCGACCGGGCATAGACCGCGGCGGATCGGCAAGGCATTACTGCAACTAATCGCTATTGTTCTTTCACAACATCCGGTCGAAATGATTTTCTTGCGTTGAATTTCATTTCGCACTCTCTGAATACCCTGCCTGGCGCGTGGTTTCGGGCCTATTTTCTGACCCATTAATAAGGCTGATAGGGAGCTCGAATCTCAATGGTGCCCTCATGCCCGTCTCGGGACCTGGAATCCATTGACTAGAGCACCCACGTTGTTCATTCGGAACAGAAACGGGAACCGTCACGACCAGGTGGGGTATTCTTTTTTCAGGGAACAGCCATGGACCTGTTTGACCAGCAGCTGCCGGCCGACCTTGCCGACCGGCAGCCCTTGGCGGCGCGGATGCGGCCTCAAACCTTGGAGGAAGTCATCGGTCAGGACCATTTGCTGGCGCCGGGAAAATTGCTCCGGCGCGCGATCGAATCGGACCGGCTCGGCAGTCTCATTCTTTATGGTCCGCCGGGATGCGGCAAAACCTCGCTGGCTGAGGTGATCGCCCGGATCACCCGCCGCAACTTCGAACGTGTCAGCGGCGTCCTTGCCAATGTCGCTGTCCTGCGCGACCTTCTGCAAGCCGCCTATGAACGCCGCAAGCGCCACGTCGGCAGCCAAGTGGCCACTTGCCCCGTGGCGGGGCGACGTGGCGACAGTGTTGAAACCATACTGTTCATCGATGAAATCCACCATTTCAACAAATCCCAGCAAGATATCCTGCTCCCTTACGTCGAAAATGGCGTCGTGACGCTCATCGGCGCCACCACCCACAATCCCTTTTTCTTTGTCAACAGCCCCTTGACGTCCCGCTCCCAGATTTTTGAGCTGGAACCCATTTCAGAAGACGGCATCATCCGGCTCCTGAGACGCGCCCTGACCGAACCCCGCGGTCTCGCGGCGTATCCCGTGGCCGCCGATGACGCGGCCCTGGCTCACCTGGCTCGAACCTGCGAGGGTGATGCCCGCCGCGCTTTGAACGCGCTGGAAATTGCGGTCCTGACCACGCCGCCGGACGCCCAGGGCCAACTTCACATCACCCGCGCGATCACCGAAGATTCCATCCAGAAAAAAGCCGTCATTTATGACCACGATGAGGACGGCCATTACGACACCATTTCCGCCTTTATAAAAAGCGTGCGCGGTTCCGATCCCCACGCCGCAGTGTACTGGCTGGCCAAAATGCTTTACGCGGGCGAAGATCCCCGTTTCATCGCCCGCCGACTGATTATCCTGGCTTCCGAAGACATCGGCAACGCAGATCCGCGCGGCCTGCTGGTGGCGGAGGCGTCCAAGAACGCCGTGGAATTTGTCGGCATGCCGGAAGCCCGAATCATCCTGTCCCAGGCCACAACCTACCTGGCCTGCGCGCCAAAGAGCAATGCCGCGTACCTGGCGATCGAAAAAGCGTCGAACGACATCAAGGAAGGCCGGGTACTCCCCGTGCCCAAACCCCTGCGGGGCACCGGCTACCGCGGCGCCAAGCAGCTGGGCCATACCGGGTACCAGTACGCCCATGATTTCAAAGGCCATGTCGTGGATCAGGAATATATTCCAACATCCGCCGTTTATTACGAACCCACAACTCAGGGTTATGAAGAAGTCCTCCAACAACGTTTGAAGCAATGGGAAAAAATCAAGCAGGACCAGCAGAAGATGGCGAGCAGCCTGTCCGCCAGAGTTAGCCGCAAAGGAACGAAGGCGGATGAACAGTCGCCCGTCGGTAGTAAAAGAGGTAGGGGCGCTGCTTGCTGCGCCCATGAGATCAAGGCGGAGTTGCCAGAATCGGATAGCGGGAGAAAGACCAAAGAAAAGAAGACCGAACCGGCGGCGGATACGCTGTCAACGACACATAAAAAAATTGAAACCTAAGCCCCGTCGGGCGGGGTAATTATTTCTTCTGTAGCAGCGGCTCTGAGAGCCGCCGCCACAGAATTAATGGCGAGATTGAAATTTTGGATGAACACGGGAAACGTTATCATGACCAAGGCCGATATCCGGCGTAAGATCCGAGACCGGCGCCGGCGTCTGGATCCTGATTGGGTTAATCAGGCTAGTGATCGGATTCAACAAAGCATCCTGGCGCTGGACGCATGGGCCGCCGCGCGGCAGGTCTGCTGTTACCTGGCCGCGCCGACGGAAGTTCAGACCGGGCGGATTATCGAGGCCGGCCAGCAGGCTTGCAAGCAGGTCTGGGTCCCGGCCTTCCATCCGGAGCAGGAACGCTATGCGTTATCCCGTCTGGACCACAATGCCGTTCTGATCACCGGCCGGCACCGGATCCCGGAACCGGCAAGACCGGTCTGGCTGGCGCCGGACACGATGGATTTGGTACTGATTCCGGGACTGGCTTTCGATAGCCACGGCGGACGGATCGGACACGGCGGGGGCCATTATGACGATCTGCTGGCACGCGGGGTTCTGCGTTCAGCCTTGAAAGTGGGCCTGGCCTTTGCCTTTCAAGTACGGGATCACGTTCCGTCAGCGCGGCCGGACGTTGCCATGGATGTGATTGTGACGGAAAACGCCGTCATACGATGCCGGGCAATTAATTTTTCGCCCGGCGAAAAATTAATTTAGCGGTGGATAATTCAGGATAAAAATAAAATAACGATTCAAAACCGGACGCGGGTCCGGAGGAGGAAACTATGATGCAATGGTGGATTGGCGCATTTCTCGTCCTGCTGGCGGCAGGATTGGGCTATTATATTCGGTTGATCATCGGCCGCTACAAGATCCAGTCCGGCGAACAGGAAGCCAAACGGTTGCTCGATGAGGCACGGCGCGAAGTGGACGGCACCCGTAAGGAGGCTGGGATCCAGGCCAAGGCGGAGGTGCTCAAGGCGCGCGAAGCGTTCGAGCATGAAACCAAGTCTCGCCGCCAGGAAATGGCGGCGCTGGAAGCGCGCATGGCCGAACGCGAGCTGAACCTGGATCGCAAGGTGGCGATGATCGACAAGAAAAACCTGGCGATCGAGCAGAAACTGGCGGAAGTGGAAAAGAAGGAAGTCGAACTCAATCAACAGCGCGATGAGTATAACGCCCTGATCAAAACGGAACGGGAAAAACTCCAGCGGATCGCCGGCATGACCCTTGAGGAAGCGCGACGGGCCCTGATGGCGCGGATCGAGGAGGAAGTGCGGGGCGAGACCGGTATGCTGATCCGGCGCCTGCAGGAAGAAGCCAAGGAAAACGCCGAACGCGCAGCCAAGAAAATCGTGGCGCTGGCCATCCAGCGTTTTTCGTCCGGCCACGTCAGCGAGATCATGACCAGTACCATCGCTTTGCCGAGCGAGGACATGAAGGGACGCATCATCGGGCGGGAGGGTCGCAACATCCGCGCCCTTGAGGCCGCGACCGGCGTTGATTTACTGGTGGATGACACGCCGGAAGCCGTCGTGATTTCGGCGTTCGATCCCCTGCGCCGGGAAATCGCCAAGCAGACGCTGGAACGCCTGATCGTGGACGGCCGCATTCACCCCGCTCGCATCGAGGAAGTCGTGGCCAAGGTCAAGGAGGAGATGGCGGAAGTCATCCGCGCGGCCGGAGAGGAAGCAATCTATGCCGTCGGCCTGCAGGGCGTGGAACCGGAGATGGTGCGCACGCTCGGGCGTCTGAAATACCGCAACAGCTACGCCCAGAACGTGCTTATGCATTCCATCGAGGTGGCCCAACTGATGGGGATCATGGCCGGCGAACTCGGACTGGACGTCATGCTGGCCAAACGGACCGGCCTGTTCCACGATATCGGCAAGGCGCTCGACAGCGAGGTGGAGGGCAGTCATGCCATTATCGGCGCCGATTTTCTCCGCCGCCAGGGGGAAACCCAGGTTCTGCTCAATGCCGTGGCCGCTCATCATTCGGACGTGGAACCCGAGAGCATTTATGCCATTCTCGCGGCCGCGGCCGACGCTATTTCGGCGTCCCGTCCGGGAGCCCGCTCCGAAAACACAGCCATTTATGTCAAGCGGCTGGAACAATTGGAGGCGCTCGCCAGCGGATTCAGCGGCATTGAAAAATGCTACGCCATCCAGGCCGGCCGCGAAGTACGGATCATCGTTCAGCCGGAGAAAGTGGACGACGCCGGAGCCATGCACCTGGCCCGGGATATCAGCAAGAAAATCGAGCAGGATCTGCAGTATCCCGGCCAGATCAAGGTCACCGTGATCCGCGAAAAACGCTGTGTCGAATACGCGCGGTAAAAATCCTGCCGAGCAAGATTTTTTATCATGGATGAACGGATAAAACAACATTCCAACATTCTGCAGAATGTTGGAATGTTGAGACCCAATCCCATGCTAATGGTCCAAAATTGAATTCGGGGGTTATCCCTCCTGCATATTGGCGCTGCTTTATAAATTTTTTCCAAACCATGATGCGATTTCGACAGATGCGGATCTCAATCGCATAATCCTTGGATTCCAGGCCAACGCTATTTCACGGGAGAGTCTTTTAAAGAGCGGCGCTTCTATACGAACGAACTTGTCTTCCGGCAGGTCTGTTGCCGCCATGGTTGGTAAAATACCCGCATAACAGCCCGATTGAATGGCATGACATGCCGCGGGAAAAGATTCGCATTCCAACCGGATGTTCATCTTTATTCTGGACCTACGCATCATTTCGTCAAGTTTACGCGCAAATTCCCCGGACGAATCCATAGCTACCATCGGGACATTATTCATTACCCATTCACACGTTTTCCCGGATGACCCTGGTAATAATTGTTTGGGAACAAAAAGCGCATATTCCATTTTCCCCAGCGATACACTTTTAAAAACAGATGGAATGGCATTGCGCCGCATGATTCCGAAGTCCAGGCGCAAGGAATGCAATGCATCAATAATCTGCGCTGTCTGCAGGTTGCGAATACTCATGATTATGGCTGGAAAGACTTTTTGAAACGCGCCAATGTGCGGAAGAACTTTCCAGTGAATCAGGCTGTCGCCGGCCCCCAGATGAAAAATCGCCGGCTCGTGCGCACAGGCTGTGGCAAAATCTGCCAGGCCAAGGAAATTTTGCCGAATTATATCAGCCAGTTGTTGCCCCGCTCGGGTCAGAACCAGCGACTTGCCGTCACGCCGGGTCAATTCCACTCCGAAATATTCTTCCAGTTCTTTGAGCTGACGGCTGTACTGACTCTGCCGCACGGGATCCTTGCCCACCGCTTTTGCGATACCACCGGCATCGGCTATTTCGAGCAGAACGCGCAGGCGATCTAATGAGAGCCCGCGCCGCGCAAACAGGTTTAGAAATGTTTTATCCATAGCAAGTGCCCCTAGATTCTAGATTCTACAGCAAACAATGACGATCAGAATGGTGAGCGTTTCTCATTGTCAAGTCAAGTCATACATTACTGAATAGTCATATATCCTATAATATTATGTATGGCAAGCTTTTGGAGCCATGTTAGGATGCTGGCGTGAATCAGAACAGGAGAGATTATCTGAAACGGGGATGACGGCAAGGAAAGATGACCACGACAATAAATAAGAATATTGAAGCTCCCCGGATCGCCATGACGTTGTTCAAGGTTGAGAACCTTGATAACTGGCAGGAGCGCATCATGTCTGCCACCGTGCAAGGTGGTGGCATGGCCTTGCGCAAGGGATCGGGGTGTATGCTTTGGAATCCCAAACGGATAACTCCCATGCGCGGAACGCTCAAGTATGTGGATGGGGTAAAGGTTGTCAGGGAGTGGCTTGGACCAAAGGTCAGCGCTCTGGCGATTATCCCGCGCCGAATGTACTTCGAAGGCGAATCCGATATGCCGTCCTCAAAACCGGAGTGGATGTTGGTGGGTGACACGAAACCTGCGCTTGCGCCCCCAGTGAAACGGATCCGCGCGTGCATTGATTTTGCGGTTTGGCTTGCCGCTCACATGCCCGGACTCGACCCAAACCCGTTGCCTATCAGCCGGATTCGAACCGCGCTTCATGAAAGCACGCGAATGGTCTTTGGCGGCGGCTCGCAAGGCGTCCCGGGTCAGAAGGCCAGCGTCCTGCTAACCCGGCACGGCTTCCATTCCGTTCCTGCGAATATACGCATCGAGTTGATTGCCGAGGATGGCTCGAATGCCAAGGTCAAATTGTACCAAAAGCTTGTCGTAGATGCCTTCCGCCGCTGCAAGTGTGCGCTCAATGTGCCCACGGTCTCTTGCGACGACATGCAAAAGCGATTATCCGGCGGAAGTGCGGCCATCGAACCGATGCGGAAGGGATATTGCGCATTAGTGGCCGTAACCGGCAAAAAAGGCCAGCCGCTATCGAAAAAGGCGAATGCACTGATCGAGGCCTTGCAATCGGCATGTGTGCCGTTCCGGATGTTCTCCGTGGACAACAGGTCGCTGGATTGGTCCGCCCTGGATCAGGTCGGATCATTGCTTATGGGGGCAGGCGGCATTCCATTTGCGCTCAAGTTGCCCTGGCCGGCGAACTCTGAACCATCCTACATACTGGGCGTGGACATTGGTCACCCCAAGGCAACACGGGACAGTTGGGTGGTCATGAGCCTGATGGATCATCGCGGTGTTCTCATCGAAAGCTGGCGGTATCGCCAGGAGCGGGACGAAACCATCGGTCCGGCGGTTTTGCAAGCCGGTCTGACCTGGGCACGGAAAGCCGCGCGCGCGCATAACGGCGGTCAAGATGCGGTTTTTCTCGTCATTCGTGACGGCAGACTGCATGAGGGTGAGACCGTGAGTATGTACAGGAGTATTCTCGGCGACCGCATGACCTTCGTGGAGTTGGCAAAATACGATAACCCGGAGATGTTTATTCCCGGCGCAAGTCCCCGGCCCGCGCCGTCCGGAACAGAATGCATGACGGCAGAGAGCGTCACGCCATTCTTTGTGCCTGTCAACCCCCGATTGGCCAACGATCTCTCCCGAACCCTCAAGATTCACATGGCGCCGGCCTGGGATGGACTGGGGTTAGGCATTGATAAAGTCAGCGAGATTGTCACGGGGCTTTCATACACGCCGGGCTTAGGACTTGCCACGCATGCCCTTCCTGGTCCAATCTATTGGGCAGATGGCATTGCCGCCATGGGCGAGATGAATCATCAGTTTGCCGGACAGAACATAGTTAAATCAGAATATCGAAGGTAAATCCCCATGATTAAACAGATAGAGATAGAAAATTTTAAATGCTTCGGCGATAGAGTTTCCATTCCACTCGCCCCCATCACGCTTATATACGGCGAGAATAGTTCGGGGAAAAGCACTATCTTGCAGGCAATAACGTTGATGAAGAATGCATTGCCGAAGCTTAAGCTTGAGAACGGCAAAACAAAAGATCAAGAGAAGGCTTCCGAAAAAAACCCGATCCCCTTTTCGAGTCATTATGACGGCACGCCATCAGACATCAAAGAATTGACTCACGACGGAAAAAAAGACAAACCAATCTCGATTTCATTTCAGCGAGATGCACGAAATGTGTCTATGCGTTTTATTTCAATGTCCGATGGAAATGACATGCAAGTGGAAGCTTCGATTTCATCAGAAGGGAACTTGCTCGCCGCTTTGAAGTGGGAAGGATCATCATACAAATGGAATTATGGCTGGATTTTAGGGGGGGAGCTGATCAAACGCACGTATACCGAACTACACAAACGCAAGGTAGATGTTGTTGAAGGATATAAAAGGCTTATAGAATACGAAACAATAAACTCGTATCTTAACAGTTGGGTAACATGGAATGGGATGGATATAGATATTGGAGCTAATATTTATCAGGAATCCAAAGATCATAAGTTCCTTGAAGGCAAATGGCGTGATGGATTGCAAAACTGGGTTCGCACTGGATTCCAGGGTTATACGGATTATGTTAAGGGGGACGGATATAAAGAGAGTTATCAGAAATATGCGCAACGATATTCAAAAGCCATTGCCGCTTATACAGGCGAACTCTCGTTTGATGATTTTTGTAATCTCCATTTTTCAAGTGATTGGAAAAGTGTGGGCACCGTAGTAGACGATTGTTTGTCCTTAGATAACGCTATTATAGCCTCTTTAGTGCCTGATCTCTCGGCTTATGTAGATGATACTGTTGATCATGGCATTTACACTGGCGGCGACCCAGTTCCATTTCATGGAATTTTACTTAAGCTGATACCCACGAAGACCCTATGGTCCGACAGTCAACTTCCAAGTGATTATTCCGATCTTTCTAAACAATGGGAAACGCCTTTTTGTCACTTTGAACATCTTCTTAAAGCAGAAGCGGTAAAGGTTCTGAATCATAAGGATGAGATGATTCCTGATATTCATTCCTTGCCGGCCGTTCGTGAGCAGCCAAAGGCCTCATATTCCGATGCAAAAGCCAATCTTATTTTCGAGCCGATCATTATCCGTCGCATCAATGACTGGCTCAATAAATTTGAGGTTGGCTACACAATATGTGCCGATCAGTACGGCAGTCTTCGTTTCGTGGATGAACGCAGAGATTCTTCCCTCATCTCGCCAAAGATCACAGAAGTCGGTTTCGGTTTTAGTCAGTTGTTACCTATCATTGCGGATTGTTGGCGCCCACAGCCATCGGTCATAACGATAGAACAGCCTGAACTCCATATACATCCACGTCTACAGGCCGAATTGGGCAGTTTATTCACAGATGCTTGCCAGAAGCGTGGCCATCAGATTATTGCTGAAACACACAGCGAACACTTGATGCTTCGCTTGCAAAAGTTGATCCGCAAGAAAGAACTGAAGGCCGAAGATGTTTGTGTCCTCTATGTTTCCCGAGAGAAAGAAGGTTCCCGGGTTCAGCAATTGAGATTGGACGACGAAGGTTCGTTTATTGATCGGTGGCCCAGGGGCTTTTTCCCTGAACGTACAAACGAGATATTGGATTAATTTATGCTATTGGCAACAACACTCGATCCCGCTGTTCTGGATGAAAAACGCTGCAAGGCAGAAGAAGCCTATGTTGGGTGCTTGAGAGATCATTTTCGCGGTCTTATTCATTGCCATGTTCTCATAGGACAGAAGGGGTCAAATATTAAAGCCGAGTATCAGCAGAGACTTGATCGTTTGCCAGAGGGCATCAAAAACTTTGGCGAAATGCTGATCCCTGAGCTAAGAGATAGATTCGTTATAATTGATGTTCCGCATGATGAAGCTGTGTTGCAGGATGAATTTGAGTGTGAGGCAAGCCGTGCGGCAGTAACATTAGCGAGTGTGCCGGGGATTGATGCAGCTATTGTTCATCCGGACACAAAAGCCGCAGCCGAGCTGCATGGCATGGCCGTTGACAAGCTTTTTACACTTGTTGCCTTCCGAAGCAGTGAACTAGCCGACCGGGAACTTCGTGCCAGCGGAGCAATTACAATAGGAGGCAAAACAGGCAAAGAGTTTATGGATGAGATTGTTATGCCTTCAATATACTGGGCGAAGCACGTCAAAATGATAGACAAGCAAATTGGCAAGGCTGTGTCCGATCAGGGAAAGAATTTAGACTCATTTAAATCAACAATTTTGCTTGTCTACGACACTTGGCAGCGTGGACATTTTGCCAAGTCGGGAAAACCAGGTCGTTTTGAACTAATTACTGTTGCGGCAAACCGTGAAGACGGGCGCCCGGTAACAGCGGAGTCAGTAGCTACTGCGATTGATCCAGGGGGACGACGGATAAGCTTCCGTGTCAAACCATTATCTAGAAGTCGCGACCTTTATCAGGCTCAACATGATCGCTATATCTCGACTAATCTTGACATATGTATTGGGATCTCAAGTGGTTTAGACGTGCTAGGAAACGACAAGACTTGCGGCGCTGGTGATGCATATTTACGTTATTGCCCCTGTGACGAGAACGATGTGATTGCCCGATGGGAAGCTGTGGAACAAGATGATGATGTATTTGAATGGCCTGACTCATTTAGCAGGTATGCCTGATCTGATTTCGGACTCCTTTAGTGGAAAAGGATAACGATAACACACGTTGTCTTTAACCAAGCGTTCCATAATGTTGGTCGTATTCATGATCATCCCCCACTATTGACAAGCTCATCCAGAAAGCCTAGGCAAAGCATGACCAGCAGGTGTCACCGTAGGAGAAATAATGACCAATTTAGCGCGAACTCAGTCAGGAACGATGATTGAGGGTGGAATCGTCAAGGGCGGAGTCGAATACTTCACCTATCCCCCTCCATGCACACTAGTCAAGGTAATGGAATATCAATGGGCTACCAATCTTATTAAAAACGGCTCCATGCGTTTCGGCAGCCTTGAGTTCTACCGCAAAATGGAGAACGCAGCACTTGGCGACCCAAACGATGGCAAAGGCATGTTCCGTGTGAAAGGAGATCCCTACACCATTGATTCTTCGAACAATATCTATGCGTGGTGTGCTGCTCTTCCTGTCATCACGCCCGAACGAATCGCCGTTTTAGCCAAACATGGCAAATATGACTGCCTCATCCGAATCCATCAACCAAAAATCCTGCTCCACCGCGTGATAATTGTCTTGTTGGCCAATGGCGGAAAACTACACCTGCGCCTGCAGTGTGCGGAGGTTTCCTATAACAGAGGATCTGAGATCGATAAGGCAACCCTCAACTCGCAACAGTTCCACTTCAACGTATTCCAAAAAGATCCACGGTTCGCTGAAGACAAGGAATACCGGCTCTTCATGACAGACGTTCAGCCCGAATCTGAACCCAGAAATCATATCGATATTCAAGTCGGGGATTGCTCCGATATTATGGACATAGAGGACTTGCCAAACTGACGTGACGAAAGGAACACGGGTTTGTCCCGGATGTCTTGGAAACGTGGAGACAAAACACTCTGAAAGGAAACCCTAAGTGAAACTTTTCATCGGTACAATTATCTTCGTTATCATTTTGCTGGTCCTCATGGCCTTCGCGGACCCGAACAAAAAGCCACTCAACCTACCCCGGTGGTTATCTATCGCACAATTCCGGTTCCCCAGCCGGCTAAAGTGGACCAGCAGACCGCGGATAACCTCGACTACCTGGCACGGGTTGCCGAGCGCAATGAGGCCCGTAGACGGTATCGCAAAGCCTGGGGCGAGGACCCTGTTTGGTAATACAGGAAGGCAAATAAATATGCTGGAGATATTTATCATTTTGATGATTGTGGCGGGCATCTACGGAATCTATGAGAAGATATGCGGTAAGTCACACAACGAGAACAAGCCTTCGGATAGGACGCCGGATGTCGGGCGAGACGGACCAGACCGGCCGGCGGACAACGAGCTCGATGACGGCCCAGGAGATTAGCGGTCCCCGATACAGTCATAAAAACGTGCACAGATTACCCAGTGACTGCCCCCTTCCACACTGATTATGCGAGTCCGCAATCAGCGGTTCTGAAGAATCATTGTAAAAGAAATTCCTCGTTTTCGGAATGCTAGTTTTTTTCAATGTGTCCCTTTAAAAAGCCCTTGTCATTTGGTGAATCTATAGTACTATATATGCACCTATGAGAGTTGTCGTGGACACCAATGTCTGGGTGGCGGCAGTGCGTAGTCGGCGTGGCGCCAGCTTTGCCTTGCTGTCGGAAATTCCACACCGGCGTTTTCGATTCGGCCTCTCGGTGGCCCTGTTCCTGGAATATCAGGAGCAACTGCTGAAGGCTGTCAAGACGCAAGCCACACCGCTCAACATCAGGCAGGTCGAACAGATTTTAGCGGCTCTTGCCCATTATGGGGCAGAGGTTCCAATCTATTACCGGTTGCGCCCCAACTTGGGCGATGAAAACGATAACATGGTGTTCGAATGTGCCGCTAATTTCGGTGCATCGGTTATTGTCACGCACAATGTCAGGCATTTCATCAACCCGGAGTTGCAGGGATACGCGATGGATATTATGGAGCCGGGCGCTTTTTTAACAAGGATCAAGGAGACGCTTGCATGAAAACCATCCAAGTCAGATTGCCGGAGCGCGTTCACGAACGGGCTAAAAAACTGGCCCAGGAAGAGCAGATTTCGCTGAATTACTACATTGTCACTTCGGTCGCCAATGAAGTCACCCGGCAGGAAACCCGCGACTTTTTCCGCGGCGCGGCCGCCGCCTTCAGCCCGGCGCGGTTTGCTGAAGCGCTAAGCGCAATTCCGGATGCGCCGGTACCCCGGAGCGATCGGATCAAATAGCGCCTATCATTTCATGGATAGTACCAGGACAGGCACTAATGCCCCAGCCGAAAATCTACCGGGTGGCCGAAATCACGCGCCTGATCAAGACCGTGCTCGAAGACGAGGTCGGCGAGATCTGGATCGAGGGCGAGCTGTCCAATTTCCGCAAGCCATCCTCCGGCCATTGCTACTTCACGCTGAAGGATGCCGCGGCCCAGATCGCCGCCGTCATGTTCCGCGGCAATCAGCGGAATCTACAATTCCAGCCGGCCGATGGCATGATGGTCCGGGTGTTCGGACAGGTCAGCGTGTATGAAAAAAGCGGGCAATACCAGGTCATCGTCCGGCAGATTATCCTGAGCGGACAGGGCGCCCTCCAGGCGGCCTTCGAAGCCCTGAAAAAGAAACTCGCGGACGAAGGATTGTTCGACCCATCCCGGAAAAAGCCGCTTCCGCTTCTGCCCCGCCATATCGGCATTGTCACCTCACCGACCGGCGCCGCTATCCGCGACATTTTGAACATCCTCACGCGCCGCTTTCCCAACCTGCATATCGTCCTGGCGCCGGTCCGGGTCCAGGGCGCCGGCGCCGGCGCAGACATCGCCGCGGCCATCGACGCCCTGAATGCCTGGGGCGGACTGGAGGTGCTGATCGTCGGCCGGGGCGGCGGCAGTTTGGAAGACCTCTGGTGCTTCAACGAGGAAATCGTGGCCCGGGCGATCGCGCGCTCGGCCCTCCCGATCATCTCCGCCGTGGGACATGAAATCGATTTCACGATCAGTGATTTCGTCGCCGACCTCCGGGCGCCGACTCCCTCGGCGGCCGCCGAGCTGGTGGTCAGGGAAAAAGCCGAATTTGAAGCCCAGCTCCGGGAATCCGCACGGCGCCTGGCGCGCAGTCTGCAACAGCAGTTTCTCGGCTTGCAACACCGTCTGCTGGCGGTCAGCCGCAGCCATGTGTTCCGCGAACCGGCCTATGTTGCCCAACGCTACCGGGACCGGATCGACCGCCTGGGTCTGCAAATGCGCCACGGCCTGGAAAATATCTTTCGCGAACGCCAGCAGATAACGGACGACTTAAGCCTGAGGCTCGTGCGCCAGATGCGGGAATGGCAACGCCTGCGGGCCATGGACATTAAGCGGCTGGCTCTTTTGCTCAACGGCATAAACCCCCTTGCAGTTTTGGACAGAGGGTATAGCATTACCTGTCGTCAGGACGGCGGGATCCTCAAGGATGCCGGCCAGGTCACGCCGGGAGCAAAAGTAGTCACCCGCCTGTCGAAGGGGACGTTTGAATCGGAAGTCGTTTGAAGAATGGTTGAAGGAACATGGTTAATGGTTGATGGTTGGCAGGGAAAAAAGCTTGCACACTGAAGGTGTGCCACAACATAGCCCAGCGAGAATCGCCGGGTTGAAAAAAGAAAGAGGGTTGCTTGCGCGTCATTTCGCGCCTGTCCCGCCGTAACTTCCATGTGAAGGCGGAATGTTTCTCGGGCTAAGGTTATAGCTGCCTTCCCTGCCGCGTTAAAGGGTAATCCAACTATGAAAACACCGGACAAACAGCCTGGTTTTGAGAAGTCACTGGAGCGCCTGGAAGCAATCGTGCAGGAAATGGAAAGCGGAACCATGAGTCTCGACAAAATGATGAAGCATTTTGAAGAGGGTATGGGCCTGGTTAAGTTCTGCTCGGAAAAGCTCAACGAGGTGGAACATAAAATAGAAATCCTGGTGAAGAAGAACGGGCAGATGACGGCTGAGCCGTTCGCGGCGCCGGAAGCCGATACAGCTCCGGATAAGGAAACGGAAAATATCTGATGAAATATTTTAGCCACAGAATCTTAGCGCGGCCCTTGGCCGCAACGAAAATATGACGCAAAGTGCAATTTGGAGTGCGCAAGCCGGACCTGCCTACGCCGGAGCGGCTTCGCGCAGGCAGGGCTTGCGCTTTGCTTCGGCGAAGCTGGTGCTTCGCCGGATAAATGGCGAGCTTGTCCAGCGGCGCGCGGGATGGCACACCATAAAGCGGGAGCGCTGGCTCCCGCACTCCATAAAAATCTTATCAAGAAAACAAGATTTTAAATATTAATCCTCAAAAAAGCGTGAGTTGGTAACATGAATTGCTATTTGGACCTTGTTTATTGCGGTCAAAAGGCACATTTTGGTGTTGTGTCTATAACCGCACTTTTAGTGAGGTTATGGACCCGATGCGAATATCCGACTTTTCAGG
>JAHIJO010000011.1 GCA_018898455.1 Verrucomicrobiota bacterium
ACACGCGCTTACCGGTCTCGTCGGCGACTCCGTAATAACCATTGTCTCCGTGTAAATCCACCGATGCGTAGTACCCCATTTTGGTATCCTTTCTTTTTGATCACAAGAATTTATTTCTTGTGATACACTGAAAGTATACCTTTAATGGAATGAGTTCGCCTTTATATGCTTATCAGTCCTGCGAATAAGCCTGTTTCCGGGCCTGCCCCGCTTGCACATTCCCAGCGGTTCTGAATGTATCAGGGCGCAATCCGAAAAGCCAGTTGAAAGAAACTCTCCAGCGCCAAAGCGCTTCCACCGTTGCCAAGGCTATGGTTGACAGGTCGGCGGGACAAGTCGGCGCGCCAGCGCGGACCCGATCCGGTCAAGTAATCTTCCTTGCCAGTCAGGAATAATGTCAGCCGGGTACAGCGGAATGGTTAATGAGGTACTTCCGCCCGATCTCGCCGGTCGAGGTGAAATACGCCAACGCATCATCCGTCTCCCGGCGCACCATACGGCTTTGGTGGTAACGGGGGAACAGCGTGAATGCCGGGCGTTCCGGTTTATCTTCTTCTGCCTCGCGCTTGGGAAGATGGACAAGAAAGAACTTTACAGGCCCGTAAACAAAGCATTGATGATGACATCAAGGCGATATATGGTATCCCTAAATGATTCAAATAGGGATAGTGAAAAATGATCACTTATGAGGAAACCAAGAGGACATGCACGCCATAAAACACAACGACGCCGCGCGGCTTGTATTCTCACACGGCACGTTGCTGTTTGATGGCGTATCGCGCGAGACGATTCGGACTCACTTCGCCGGAATTCCCTGGCAATGGGATGAACGGGTCGGCCAATGGCGATGTGACGCCATTTGGTATTCCGAGATTATCGGGCTTCTCGACGACTCGTCAACCCAGGTGGAAAACCTTGTTCCCCAACAACCTTCCGTTCATTGGCCTTATGTGGCCATTCACCCACTTCGAGAAGAACAGCGGAAGGCATTGGCGGCATGGATGCCGATCGGGAAAGGCGTGGTTGTTATGCCTACCGGCACCGGCAAGACCGAGGTTGCCCTGACCATCATGCAGCAGACAGCGGTGTCCACTCTTGTTGTATGCCCTGTCCGAGACCTGATGTATCAGTGGCACCACCGGATTCTCGAAGGGTTGGGCTATGACGCCGGCATCATCGGCGACAATACCTTCAATGTCCGACCGGTTTCCGTGACCACCTATGACAGCGCCTGTATCCATATGGGCAAGCTCGGCGCACAATTTAAGCTGTTGATCTTTGATGAATGTCATCATCTGCCGGGACCCATGCGACGGGATGCGGCCTTGATGAGCATTGCGCCCATGCGCCTGGGACTGACGGCCACGCCGGAGCGAAGCGATAACCGTCATCTGGACCTGCAAGGGCTGATCGGGCCAATTGTCTATGCGCTTCCCATGGCGGAAGTCAAAGGACGGACTCTGGCGGACTATGAGGTCGTCCGAATTCCCGTGCATCTCTCGCCGGAGGAACAGACGACGTACGACCGGCTGGCGGGCGAGGTCAGGAACTACATGCACTTGAAAGTGCGGGAAACTCCCGGCTATTCATGGCAGGATCTCTGCGCGGAAGCCGGCAAAGATCCCGAATGCCGGAAAACACAGAAGGCGTTCCATGCCAAAACGGCCATTGAAGACCGGGCCGAGGAAAAACTGCGTGTTTTGGAAGACCTTTTTCGACTCCATGCCGACGACCGGGTGCTTGTCTTTACGGGTTCGAATGCCATGGCCCGGGAAGTATCCAAGCGGTTTCTTGTGCCATGTCTTCTGAACCACTGCCGCAAAAAGGAACGGGGCGATATCCTTGACGGCTTCAAGAAAGCCGAATACAAAGTGATTGCGGCCAATCAAGTGCTCGATGAAGGCGTGGATATTCCTGAAGCCAAAATAGCCATTGTGGTTGGCGGCCAGACATCCGTGAAACAGGCGAAGCAACGACTGGGCCGGATTCTCAGGAAACAAGCGGACGCCAAAGCAACGCTGTATGAAGTCGTGTGCGCGGAAACACGCGAAGAACAGCGTTCCCGTCAACGGAGACGCAGTGATGCTTACGCTGGAACACGGCATCGTCGAATTTGAAAACGGCAAAGCGCTGCCGGACCGGCTTATCCATAGCCGGCATAGCCACTATCTTGCCTATGCCGAGCGGATACTGCGCTTGTACGAAAGCGGCATCGGAAAAACACGCCAGGAACTTCATCGGGGCGTTCATCGAATCCTGGACGACGAAGCCGATTGTCCATCGCGAAGGATTGATGCTTTCTGCAAACTTCTGGATGAGGTCTCCGAGTATGACACGGATACCGGCGGATCAGCCGCTGCCTTGCGCAAGCAGATCTTCCGAAGCGCCGTCCCCTATCATCCGCTGGTAAAGGAAAAGGACCGGCTGTTCGAAAATACGGAATCCGAGGTGAAAACCCGGATTGCGGCCGAGCTCGGAGCGCCGTGGCATGACGTCGAAAAAAGGCTGTTCGCCGATATCATGGAACTGCACCGATTGAAAGCCTTCGCCGGCTATGCCGATGCCCGCGCCCTGCTTTCACGCTATAATGTGGCGCAAGTACAGGTGGCGCTCTATCGCGCATCAAAAATGACGATTTGGGCCAAAGACGATTTCAAGATCATCTTGCGCCATGCCAAGCTGTCCAATCTGCTGCATACCATCTTTTTTGACCAAGCCGCGCGGGAATACCGGATTGAGTTGGACGGGCCGGCCTCTCTTTTCCGCGAGACCCGGCGTTACGGCGTAGCCATGGCAAAATTGGTGCCCGTTCTTCTGGCCTGCCGGAACTGGCGCATGACGGCTATTATCCGGCGGAACAGGGGCGGCTGGAAACCAAG
Source organism: Verrucomicrobiota bacterium (assembly GCA_018898455.1). Classification (GTDB taxonomy): domain Bacteria; phylum Verrucomicrobiota; class Kiritimatiellia; order JAAZAB01; family JAAZAB01; genus JAHIJO01. Next base: position 2,880 of record JAHIJO010000011.1, read on the forward strand.
ACTTGAACTGTCTCCCCAGGACGGACTCAAGAGCCATCTATCGGAGCCGGAGGAGTACGACTCCAAGGTAGAGGAAATGTTTGCGCGGAAGTGGGGCGATCAGTCCAGGGAAGGCTGGACCCTGATCCGCGAAGGTAATATCCTGCACAGGCATCAGAAGGTCTTTGTCCCCGATTTTACATTGCGTCATGAAGACGGACGGACCGTACTGCTTGAAATTGTGGGGTTCTGGACTCCCGAGTATCTCCAAGCCAAGATCGAGACGCTGAAAAGCTTTACGGACAACCGCATTCTGTTGGCAGTGGCCAAGACCGGCGCATCCACCTGCACCGAACTGCCTTCAGACGCTATCCACTTCAAAACAGCCCTCAAACTGAAGGATGTTCTCGTTCGACTACCGGCGTGATTCGTTTCTTACGGAACGAGACGATCATGCTTCCGGATGAGGATTGATAACAGACTGTGCCGCAAACCTGCCGGAACGCCAAGTTGCCAAGGATGAGGATACACGTTCAGGCATCAATCTTCAAGTCGTCATTTTAGGCTCAGCCCACGGTCTATTCATGAAGCACCTCATAAACTCGACTGGCGAGCGGAAACGAGCAGGAATCCGCGGCGCTGATTATTAACGCTCATTTCGCTGAAGAAATCCGTGAGCGTCATCCATTTACGTTTAGTTGTGCGTATA
>JAHIJO010000099.1 GCA_018898455.1 Verrucomicrobiota bacterium
CCGCCAGCGTCGCATCCAGCGCCGCCTGCGCCGCTCCAGCCGACGGGAACTCACTGCGAACCCGGACGGACACTACTCCCGCCGAAACGGTAGTCCCCACTTTTGGATTCCGTTCGCGGTTCATCAATTCCCCCAGCTGATCGCCGACCTGCGATTCGCCAAGACCAAATGTGTGCAACATCGCCGTCAGGATCACCCGTCCGGTCTGAGCGTCCAGGACCGGCATCACATGCCGTTCGAACATTGCTTTCATCTCGACCGGAACCCCCGGCATCGCCACCACCACCGCCCGGCCGATCCGCAATTTCAATCCGGGGGCCGTTCCGCAGTGGTTGTCCAGGCATTCCGCGCCCACCGGACACAGGGCCTGCACCCGGTTGCCCGGCGTCATCGGTCGGTCCCGCGTCTTAAAAAACTGCTCAATGCACTCCAGCGCGCCCGGATTCGTCTCCAGCGCTGTCCCCAGCACGTCGGCCAGAGCCTGACGGGTCAGGTCATCGGCGGTAGGCCCCAACCCGCCCGTGAGAATAACCCAGTCCGCTTCCGCCGCGGCCTGGCGCACCGCATGAGCAATGGCCGCGCGATCGTCCGGCACCGTCTGATGCCAGCGCGTCAGGATGCCGCGCTCGATCAGGCGGGCGCTCAACCAGGCCGCATTGGTGTCCACGGTCTGGCCCAGCGTCAATTCATCGCCGATGGAAATAATAATGGCTTGCATGATAAGACCTCATGGACTGAAGAGGCATGGTTAATGGTGTATGGTTAATGGTTAATGGTTAATGGTTGGCCTGAGTGAAAAGCTATTTCATTCACATACCGCAACCGAAAGTCATTATCGCAACTTCACCCCGCGCCATGAAACAAAATCCATGGGAATATCTTCATAGCCCGCGCCTGCTGGATGACGCCGGCACATCCCAAAGCCTCATCGTCCGGATGCGGAGCAAGCACCATGATGCGATCATCGGCAGTCAGAGGTAACGGGGAAATTTCCGGCGCGGGCCACGACGCCGGGTTCACACAACCGGAGCTCCCGCCCAGACCCAATACGACCAGTAGCATCGCCAGCCAATGTCGGCGCGCGGTTATCCCGACTTCCGCAATCTGCAAGCCACAGGCGCGGGCGGATTGAGTGAATGCGGCATTCTGGCAACGCTTCATTTCCATATCTTCCCAAGAATGACCGAATACAGCACACGCTCCTCCAAGCGCAGGAACGGATGCCGGCGGAGTCGGACAAATCCCATCCGATCAGAATTCACTTGAACTAACCGCCAACATCCTCTACATATTGCCTTTAATGCCTGGCGTCAAGAAAGAAACACTATGATTAAAACCGGATTGGTTTCCGTCACATTCCGAAAATTGGCGCCGGCCGCCATCATCAACCTGGTCCGCCAGGCAGACCTTGCCGCCATCGAATGGGGCGGAGATATCCACGTGCCCCATGGCAATCTGCAACAAGCCGACACAGTGGGCCGCATGACGCGCGACGCCGGGCTGGCCATTGCCGCCTACGGCTCCTATTACCGGGTGGGCGCCAGCGAGCAGGAAGGCCTGACCTTTGACCGGGTACTGGAGACGGCCCGAGCGCTGGGCGCGCCATTGATTCGCATCTGGGCCGGAAATCGTCCTTCCGCAAAGGCGGATGCCGATTATCGCCGGAGCATCGGCGAGGAAGCGCGACGCCTGGCCGAAAAGGCCGCGGCCGCGGGACTGGTACTCGCCTGTGAATACCACGGCGGTACATTAACCGACACCAGCGAATCGGCCGTACAACTGTTCTCCGATATTCAGCATCCGGCCATGCGCGCTTACTGGCAGACGCCGGTCGGAGCGTCTGTTGAAGCGGGCCTTGAAAGTTTGCGCGCCATGATTCCCTGGCTGACCAACGTGCACGTCTATCACTGTGATGCGGCGGAAACAACATGCTTACCGCTGAGCGAGGGCGCCGATGCCTGGCGCCGGTATTTGGCCCTGATCCGGAGCACCGGCCGGGATCATTACGCCCTGCTGGAATTCGTCCGCGACGATTCCCCGAATGCTTTTCTCGAAGACGCCCGGTTCCTTAAGTCATGGCTCGCCCCAAAGATCTGACACCCATCCGCGCACCTCCAACTCCGGCAGAAATGGGAATGGAAATACTAGTCGGTACGTCGCCGGCAGAAAACTATTTGGCCCAATGTATGGAGGGCGGACGGCCTCGACCGCCGGGATCAGGAAATCTGGAGCTTATTTCATTTCCTGCGCAACCACGTCGGCCAGGTCGGGATTCTCCGCCAGCGCCTCGTAGAACCCGATCATGATCACACCGGTTCCAATACGGCGGGCAATCCGGATTTCGGTCTGCAGACGTTCCGGACTTTTTTTCAGCTCCCCCGAATAGACCCCGATAAAAGGCACGAAGCGGTTGTCCCCCTGGTACTCCCCTTCGGCTTGCATGAAAAGATACATCCGTTTCGTGATCTTGGCGTAGGACCAGAACGGCGGATAGCACCAGGCAATCGTCTCACCGCAATAATCCACCTCCAGTTTGTTGCCGTAGCGCAGGTTCAGGTCAAATTCCGGGTTGATATGGATGGCCAGCTTGAGTTTCGGGTTGATCGCTTTCACGGCATCGGCAACCTCGCGGACATATTCCACCAGCGACTGTTCCGAAAATTCGAGCTGGATCCGGGTGCGGGTCATGGTCGGATGCCGCTTCGCATAGTCGGCCCGCCGGGTCTCGGAATACTGACAGAAGCAGGCAAGATAGTTCCGGTAACCGACGTTTTCCAGGGCAATCCCCTCCACCGGATATTGTTTCACCAAACTTTCCAGCGCCTGGCGTTCCACGGGAAGCAGGCCATAATCGGGGCACAGCCACGGACCGGGGTGGATATTATCACGATCCGGGTTCTCCCGCGGCATGTTGATTAAGGCCTCCTCCTCGGGAGTCACCATTTGCAGGAAACCGGGATTAGCCGGATAAAACTCGGATGGGGCAAGCCCCTTCAAGGTAATAACCCAGGCATACAACTGCAATCCCTCGCCGTGCACGGCGCTCACCATGTCGGCGCTGGGTTCGGCGATAATAACGTTGAATCCCATGCCCTTCGCGCGCCGGGCCATGAGTTCCATTTGCCCTTTGTTTTGAAGCAATGCGGCATGGACCCAAAGCGCTTTCCAGGTGAGCGCCGGACGGGGTTTGCCATCCGTCCGCGAACGCACAGGTCCCCGCGGGGTCTGAGCCTCGCTGCCGAAAGGTAACACCAACCCCAAGGCAAGGAGACCGATCCCAAAGCGGCGGGCAAATGATACAAATACGGTGCCGGCTTGCATAACTTCCACCTCTGTTTGTTGCCATGGCCCCGCTGCGGGGCACCGATCAGGAGTCAGGATATATTCATTAGTCCTCAAAAAAGCGTGAGTTGGTAACATGAATTGCTATTTGGACCTTGTTTATTGCGGTCAAAAGGCACATTTTGGTGTTGTGTCTATAACCGCACTTTTAGTGAGGTTATGGACCCGATGCGAATATCCGACTTTTCAGG
>JAHIJO010000100.1 GCA_018898455.1 Verrucomicrobiota bacterium
GAGTCGAGAGGCTCAAGTACGGTTCCGTGAGGGACTGGGGGTGAGATTCCTCCGGTCTACTCGACTCGACACACTGCTGGGAGAACGGCATACTTGGGTTGCGGGCACAAGCCCGCGTTAGGCAGTAGGGAGCGAGCAATGCTTGCGCGATGAGTTTATGAATCAAAAACCCATGCTATATGTCGTTGCCGGTCCTAATGGCGCGGGCAAAACCACCTTTGCAAAACGGTTCTTGCCGGAATATGCGCATTGCCGGAATTTTATTAATCCGGACTTGATTGCCGGCGGGCTTTCACCGTTTGCGCCCGAACTCGCACGGATTGAAGCGGGTCGGATAATGCTGGTAAAGATAAGCCAAATGGCCGCCTTAAAGCGCTCATTTGCCATCGAGACAACTCTGGCCGGACGATCCTATCTTCCAATGTTTAAGCGCTTAAAGAACAGGTCTTATTCCATGCACTTGTTTTATCTGTGGCTTCCTTCTGTGAATATGGCCATTCAGCGCGTTGCTGACCGTGTCAGACAGGGAGGGCATAATATCCCGGAATCGGATATTCGCCGGCGCTTCTCGAAAAGCCTGCCCAACTTACTTCAATTGTATCGCCCCGTCCTCGACTCGTTGCATTTCTTTGACAATTCCGGCAGTATTCCGCAATTGATATTTGAAGAATGGGGCGGTAAAATTACAATTAATGATAAAAAGTTGTATGCCAGCTTGTTTCAGGAGCAGAAGTTATGAAATCAACACCGATGAATAAGATGCAACGGAATTTAAGCTATCAAGCACTCAAGGCCATGAAAGAGGCTGTGGCGCAGGTGATCGAAGAACACCGGCAACGCAACCTTCCTCTGGTGATATGGGATAAAGGCAAAGTGCGAATGGTTTCCCCTGGAGAAATTCCGAGATAGCGTGTGACTGTTAAATAGAAAGTCTGACGCATGCTTGCCAAAGTCCATAGCGGCGCGGTCTACGGCGTTGACGCCTATGCCGTGGAGATCGAAGTCAACACTGGGCGCGGCGATCCGCAGACGGTCATTGTGGGCTTGCCCGATGCGGCGGTCAAGGAAAGCAAGGACCGGGTCAATACCGCCATCCTCAATTCCGGGTTCGAGATGCCCAAGGAGCGGCTGACGATCAACTTGGCCCCGGCGGACATCAAGAAGGAAGGGCCCAGTTTCCCCGTCAGCTTCTGAGCTAAGGGGGCACATGTCCCGATTCGCTTACGCGAGCGGGATGACGTGGTGATCTTCCCATCGCCATGGGCGTGCTGGCGACGATAGAAGAAGACTTTGTGCCCCAGGAGGCCTTGGCGAATTTCGCCATGGTCGGCGAGCTGGCGCTGAGCGGGGAAGTGCGGCGGGTTAGGGGAGTCCTGCCGATCGCCATGGCGATGCGCGAGGCTAAGCGTCCCGCCCTGCTCGTGCCCCTGGATAACGCCGATGAAGCCGCCGTCGTGGAAGATTAAGCGAATAATTGTGAGTGAGTAAGCGATAGTTATAGTGAAAAGGGAAAAACATGAGAACAGTAATACCCTCGTTAGTATGTTTGGCGTTGTTTGCTGGGGTAGTTGTACAGGCAGGAGAATCCGCGTCGCAACTGACTCCTCCGGTAATTGCCAAGAATGCCCCAAGGAACAGCAACGATAACATTGCGCCTGCATCAAATGATCAAAGACATTCCTGCGAAAACAATATGCGTTGGATTGAAGCGGCAAAAGACCAATGGGCAATAGAAAATGGTAAGACAAATGGGACAACAGTCGATATTAACGACTTGATTAATGGAAAATATTTACCCGATAAGTTTCTTAAATGTCCGTCTGATGGGCAATATAAATACAATGTGATTGGCGAAAGCTGTCGGTGCAAGATTCACGGAACTGGAGCTCAGGACAAGACGGCGCTCACTGTCAAGGCAATGCCGCCGTCAGTCGTCAAGACTGTTCCGGAATCGGGAGACGCGAAGGTGGATGCTGCGGCGACAACGCAGATCAAGGTCACCTTCAGCAAGGAAATGATGGACGAAAGTTGGTCTTGGTCGCAGATATCAAACGATTCATTCCCGCAGATAGTCGGGAAGCCGAAGTATCTCGACGACAAGAAGACCTGCGTGATCGATGTCAAACTTGAACCGAATAAAACCTATGTAATCTGGTTGAACAGCCAGAAGTTCCACGGATTCAAAGACGCCGATGCAAACTCGGCTGTACCGTATCTTCTGGTTTTTCAAACGAAGTAGGATGGATGATTATCATCGAATCCACGGGCCGGTAGGAATACCTGACACTTCTGAGTATTTGCCAGACGTGCAAATACCAAGGATTAGATTTTCTGGATTTTCTGCGGTCGGGCGAGAAGGACATCGAGGTGTTTGCTCAGACGAGGCGGCGGAGACGAGGACTTGGCGGTCACCTATTACCCAACCGCTCAAGCCCGCTATGCGCTGATACAAGAGATATCGTCTGACCGAAAATCGGCTGTTCACCTGCGCATTGCATTTTTGATCCCGCCTTGATATTCTAATGACAGATCTTTTTTAAGCCTGTTATGACTGCTTCAGCACGATGAGCGTAAATGGATATTTGTTGTGAGATCCGTGATGTTCCCCTGTGTTGTATAAAGGATGATGTGCCATGGTTCCCATGCGACAGATTAAAGCCGTAGGCCGGAAAATCCGAGATCATTTCCGGCCCCAGCGAATCATCTTGTTTGGTTCCTACGCCGAAGGCCATGCCACCCCGGATTCGGATGTGGACTTACTGGTTGTGATGCCGTTCAAAGGGTCACCAATTGATCAGTCGGTCGAAATCCGCATGCAGGTCCGTCCTCCGTTCCCGGTGGATTTACTGGTCCGAACGCCGCAAGCCATCCGCAAGCGCTTGAGTATGGGCGACCAGTTTGTCCGCTCTATTTTCGCGCGAGGGAAAGTCATTTATGATGCCGATCACGCATGAATGGATTAACAAGGCAGAAGGCGACTTCGCGATGATGGAACGGGAGGGGCGTGTCCGCAAACGTCCCAACTATGACGGGATATGTTTCCATGCCCAGCAATGCGCCGAAAAATATCTCAAGGCTCGGCTGAACGAGTCAGCCATCCAGTTTGGAAAAACTCACGATCTTCCAGCCCTCCTCGATTTGATTATTCCGCGAGAGCCTCTCTGGGAAGTCTTTCGCCGGGATTTGGCTTATTTGTCCGACTTTGCGGTTGCTTTTCGATATCCTGGTGAATCGGCGACATGCGACCAGTCCAAGGATGCCATCAGACGATGCCGGGTGTTTAGAAAACATGTCCGTCTGGCACTGAAGATTCCACAAAGCAAGTGATGCGCATAGATGGGAAATCAGGTCAGGAAATCTGATATATGCTTGCCAAAGTGCATAGTGCGGCAGTTTGTGGTGTTGATGCCTACCCTCCTTCGCTAAAGCTACGGAGGGCGAGTGCCGATGTTTTATTTTAAGAGGTAAGATGCTTTCCAAAGTCCATAGCGGTGCAGTTTATGGCGTAGACGCCTATCCGGTGGAGATCGAGGTGAATTCCGGCGGGGGCGATCCGCAGACGGTGATCGTCGGCCTGCCCGATGCAGCCGTGAAAGAGAGCAAAGACCGGGTCCACACCGCCATTGTCAACTCCGGGTTCAAGATGCCCAAGGGACGGCTGACCGTTAACCTCGCCCCCGCCGATATCAAGAAGGAAGGACCCAGTTTCGATCTTCCCATCGCCATGGGCGTGCTGGCGACGATAGAAGAAGACTTTGTGCCCCAGGAGGCCCTGGCAAATTATGCCATGGTCGGGGAACTGGCCTTGAGCGGCGAGGTGCGGCGGGTGAGGGGAGTCCTGCCGATCGCCCTGGCCATGCGCGAGGAAAAACGACCCGCCCTGCTTGTGCCCCTGGATAATGCCGATGAGGCCGCGGTCGTGGAAGGGATTGACGTCTATCCGGTGAGTACTTTGCGCCAGGCGGCCGACTTTGTTGCCGGGCGGATTTCCATGATGCCCTATCGGGTGAACTTGGAAAAAATCTTTGAATCGCACCTGGTCTATGAGGAAGATTTTGCCGACGTCAAGGGGCAGGAGCATGCCAAGCGGGCGGTGGAAGTTGCCGTGGCGGGCGGGCATAATCTTCTTTTTATCGGGCCGCCGGGCACCGGCAAGACCATGCTGGCCAAGCGGATTCCTTCGATCCTGCCGCTCATGACGCTGGAGGAAGCGCTGGAGACCACCAAGATTCACAGCGTGTCCGGCGCCCTGGCACCGCGCCAAGCGCTGGTGTCCCGCCGGCCGTTCCGTTCTCCGCATCATACGGTTTCCGATGCCGGCCTGCTGGGAGGCGGCACGCACCCGGTTCCCGGCGAAGTGAGCCTGGCGCATCGCGGCGTATTGTTTCTTGATGAACTGCCCGAATTCCACCGTAATGTGCTGGAGGTCCTGCGTCAACCGCTGGAAGATGGAGTGGTCACCATCTCGCGCGTTGCCGCAAGCCTGACCTTTCCCTGCCAGTTCATGTTGGTGGCCGCGATGAATCCATGTCCTTGTGGTTATAGTGGCGATCCCAAGCACGAATGCCGGTGTACGCCCCTCCAGATCCAGAACTACCGCAACAAGATATCCGGTCCGCTCCTGGACCGGATTGACATTCATGTCGAAGTGCCGTCCGTAAAATATCAGGA
>JAHIJO010000101.1 GCA_018898455.1 Verrucomicrobiota bacterium
AATCCTTGACAAGCGTTGGGTAATATATTAAGGTGGGCTTGCGCCCGCAACCCAATTTCTGATTGCCGATTGCCGATTGTTGATTATTGAATACAAAGAAGGCGTCCTCCTGATGCTTGATTCGGTGTAGTTTGGCGATTCCCCGATTCTACAGGATGGACGCCTTCTTTGTATTCAATAATCAACAATCGGCAATCGGCAATCAGAAATTGGGTTGCGGGCGCAAGCCCACCTTAATATATTACCCAACGCTTGTCAAGGATTTTTATTAAATTTAAATTTGTTTGACTATGGGCGCCATGCCGTATAGACTTCCACGTCAATGAATCCAATAAGGCATAATTCCGTTTGGAAGGCCTTCGTGCTGACGGTCGTTTTCGCGGTCGCGGCCTTGGCATGCAGCGGTGTCTGCCACGATGCCGATGATTGCCACGCCGTGGATGAGACCGCTGTCTATGGTTGCCTCTGCTGCAATCCTGTGACGCTACAGTCGGAACAGGCTGTCCCCGTCGAGGATGTTCCATGCGGCTTTGTTGCCTGCGAGGCTCTTGTCTGCTCGACGTTGCTGACGGCCGATATATTCCGGCCTCCTGCCTGCTAATCTCGCTACCGCAGTCGTATTGTGCCCTTTTGCCGGCGCAAACCGATGGTTTCTCTCTTGTCGTGCCTCCAAAGAGGCCGGCGTCATTTTTTTGTCAATCAATCGGGGGACTCATGAAGCAGAAATTGGATTACCTACACGCATATTTCCACGTCGTGCTCACGCTTGTCATAGTGGGCACGGGACTGCGGGTGTATGCGGAGAATGCGGAGAATAGTGATGGAAGTGCATGGCCCGCCATGCGCGCATTGGGCCAGGATATTCCGGCCAATCGAGGCGAAGTTGCGCCGGAAACACAAACAATCCGCGCCCAATCGCAAGGCGAACCGGATGGGGTGCTAACACTTCGGCAGGCGCTTGAATTGGCGCTGATGCACAGCCCGGAATTGGCGGCATCGTCGCACGGGGTTCGGGCCGCGGAGGGGAACGTCCGGCAAGCCGGGGCATTGCCGAACCCGGAAATGGAGGTTCTGGCGGAGGAGTTCGGCGGGTCGGAATCAAGACAAGGGTACGACGCCGCGAAAACAACCGTGTGGCTGAGCCAGTCACTGGAACTTGGCGGAAAGCGTGGTAAGCGCCAACGCGTGGCTCAGTCGGAAGCACGACTGACCGGATGGGAGTATGAGGCGAAACGGCTGGACGTGATCACTTTGACCAAGAAGGCGTTCGCGGATGTTCTCCTGGCACAAGGTCAACTCGCATTGGCGGAGTCTCTGCTGGTCCTGGCCGAGGATGTGCGCAAGGCCGCGGCAGAGCGAGTGAAGGCCGGGAAAGTCCCGCTCCTTGAGGAAACGAAGGCGGGCGTCGAAGTGGCAACCGCCCGCATCGCACGGGATCGGGCTAAGCGGGAGTTGGATACGGCGCGGAAACGCCTTGCGGCATCGTGGGGTGGAACGATGCCCGTGTTCAAGGAGGCTGACGGCGAATTGGACGCCGTCAGGGATGTCCCGCCTGTAGAGAAACTCTCTGCGTTACTGGACAACACGCCGGAAGTCGCGCGCTGGAACGAGGAAGTAGCCTTGGGCAAGGAATCGCTCGCTTTGGCAAAGGCCGAGCGTATTCCCGATCTCGACGTAATTGCCGGTATCAGCCGCTTCGAAGAAGTCGGCACCTACGCTGGAAACGCGGGGCTTTCGCTGCCTCTTCCGTTATTCGATCGCAACACCGGCGGCATTCTCGCCGCGAAGCATCAGGCAACCCGCGCAGAATACGAACAACGCGCCGCCCGTTTGCGCGCGACGACGGATCTGGTTGAAGCACATAATCGACTTGAAACGGCGCGGGCCGAAGCGCTCACGATCAAGGGGGAGTTGCTTCCGGGCGCCCAACAAGCTTTCGATGCAGCCCAGATCGGATATCGAGAGGGAAAATTCGGCCATTTGGAGGTACTGGACACTCAGCGGACGCTCAGCGATGCGAAGGTCCGTTACCTCGACGTATTGGCGGCCTATCAGAAGGCGGCGGCGGACGTAGAACGGTTAACGGGTATCCCATTGAACACTATTCAATAAACGACATGAAGAGGAGCAAGATGACGATGAACGAAAGAAAATGGACGATCATAGGCGGGCTTTGCGTACTACCGATAGTTTTGATGATGGCAAGCGGATGCGGGAAAGAGAAGGCCGACAAACCTGCCGTACCGGCCGCGGAAACGGGCCGTGAAGATCGCGGGGATGATGCTGGACACGGCCACGCCGAGGGAGCGGCTACCGCACTGGCGGCATCCATTGAGGAGCGCGTGTCGGCAAAATGCGAGCATAGTGTGCCGATCTATCAGTGTGATGAATGCCGATACGAAGCCGGCGTCGTTAAACTGGACGCCAGTCTCCTGAAGCGGGAAGACGGCGCTGGGCTGGTGCGAACGCAGGCGGTGGCGCGGACCAAGATGTCTGAGGCATTGCCGACCACCGGGGAAGTGGCGCTGAATGAGAATGCGGCAGTCCATATCAGTCCCCGGATCGCCGGCATCATCGAGTCCGTGTCGGCGGATATCGGAGCGCGTGTTAAAGCTGGCGACACCTTGCTCACCTTGGCCAGTGTGGAACTCGGCAAAACCCTGGTGGAATACGAGCGTAACCGGACCCTTAGCGAGCTGTCCGAGAAGATTTTCACACGCGAAACGAAGCTCAGGGATCAAAAGGTAGGCTCCGGGCAGGACGTGATCGCCGCGCAGATGACTTTCGAACAGCACCGGGCCGACTTGAAGGCATCCGAGCAGACACTGCACGTGCTGGGGCTGACGGAAGCCGACCTGGCTGGCATGCGCGAGCCTGCGCATGGCGTGGAAGCCGGTCGCCTGCCCGTTCGAGCCCCGATCACCGGCACGATCATTGAAAAACACGCGGTAGCCGGTGAAATGGCGGAGCCTGGCAAAGACCTGATGTTGCTCTCCGATCTGACCAAGGTCTGGGTCTGGGCTAACGTGCATTCGCGCGATCTGGTGCCACTACTTGCAGCAGAGAAGCGCGGGCCCGTTGCGGTCGAGATCACGGTGGCCGCCTTTCCCGGCCGGAAGTTCAACGGGGTGCTCAATTACGTGGGCGCGACCATGAACGAGCAAACCCGGACGGTGAAAGTGCGAGCCACGGTCGAGAATCCCGACCTGGAATTGCGGCCGGGGATGTTCTGCGAAGCGGCTATCTCTTTGGGCAATGGGCAAGCGGAAGAGGTTTTAGCGGCGCCGCGAGCCGCCATGTTCTCGGACGAGGGTAAGTCCTTCGTCTTCAAGCACTGGAAGGACGACTTCTTCGTCCGGCAAGACGTGAAGAAAGGACGGGAGTTCTTCGGCATGGTGGAGATTCTCGAAGGACTTCAGGCGGGCGAAGTGATTGTGACCGATGGGTCCTTTCTGCTCAAGTCGGATATTTTACGTGAAAAGATGGGCGCTGGCTGCGCCGACTAATGAAAGGATCTTGTTATGTTTGAAAAATTTGTTCGGTTAGTTCTGCACCAGAGAATGCTGATCATTCTCGGTACGATTGTCCTGACCGTTCTCGGGGTGCTGGCATGGAAAAATCTCCCGATTGACGCATTTCCTGACGTTACAAACGTGCAGGTTATGATACTCACCAAGGCGCCGGGCCTGGCTGCAATTGATGTTGAAGAGCGGGTGAGCTACCCGATCGAGCAGGTAATGGGCGGGTTGCCCAGGGTAAAGCAGGTTCGGTCGCTATCCAAGGCCGAGCTCTCGCAGGTCGTGATTGTGTTCGAGGATGGCGCCGACACTTACTGGACGCGCCAGGTCGTGTTCGAGCGTCTTGCCCTTGCCCGGGAACGCCTGCCGCCTGGCATTGATCCGGAACTCGGCCCTATCAGCACGGGATTGGGTGAGATCCTGCAATACACGGTCGAGAGCGGGAAGCACGATGCCATGGAGCTGCGCACGATTCAGGATTGGCTGATCGCTCCCCGGCTGAAGCCGATAGCCGGCGTCAACGAGGTAAACAGTTTCGGGGGGTATGTGAAGCAGTACCAGGTGATGGTATCTCCGGAACAGTTGCTCAAGTATGGTTTGACGGCAAATGCTGTTGTCGAAGCGGTGGAGCGCAACAATGCCAACGCTGCCGGAGGCATCCTCGTCCGTGGATGGGAACAGTTCTACCTGCGTGGAGTCGGGTTGTTGAAGGATCTGCCTGACATCGGTAGCATTGTGATAAAAGCGGAAGATGGAGCGCCGGTTTACCTGCGCGATGTTGCCGACATTGTCATTGGCGCCGAGCCGCGACAGGGCGCCGTCACGCGAGACGCGAAGGGTGAGGTGGTCGCCGGCATGATCATCATGCTTAAAGGCGAGAACTCACAAGACGTGGTAAGCCGTGTGAAGTCCGCCATCGGCAAGCTGGATGGCGCACTGCCGGAAGGTGTTCGCGTAAATATATTCTACGACCGCACCTCGCTGATCGATGCCTGCATCCGCACCGTTGTCAACGCTACGCTGGAAGGCGGCATCTTCGTGATCCTGGTGCTTTTCCTGTTTGTGGCCGAACTGCGCACGGCCCTCGTTGTCGTGTTTTCCCTGCCGTTCACGTTCCTGATCAGCTTCATCATAATGGGTTGGGCCGGCATGAGTTCGAATCTTATGAGCCTTGGCGGCCTGGCCTTTTCCGTGGGCATGGTAGTCGACGCTTCGATCGTGGTAGTGGAGAATATCCGGCGTCATTTTGCGGAAAGACATGAAGGCGATGACAGGCAGCAGATTACGGTGGGCGCGGTTGTCGAGGTGGCGCGCCCCGTGGCGTTCTCGGTGTTGATTATCGTGGTTATCCTGGTGCCGCTGTTCACGCTGCAGGGGATCGAAGGCAAGATGTTCGCCCCCATGGCGCTTACCATGTTGATCGCTTTGTTTGTGTCACTGGTTGTGGCCCTGACTGTGGTTCCAGTCCTGTCCGCGTCTTTCTTGAAACTCGCTCCGGAAAAGGAGTTTGGATTTATTCGCCGGTTCCACGAAGGATATCTAAGGGTGTTGGACCGTGCGATCAAAAGGCCTGGTATCACCATTGGGACCGCCCTCGCCGTATTGCTTGCCGCGCTGGCGCTGGCGCCTTTGATCGGAACCGAGTTCATGCCTCCGCTGGATGAAGGCGCCATCGCCATTAACGTGGTGCGCCTGCCTAATGCTTCGCTGGATGGTTCGGCGCAAGTGGCCGGGCTGATAGAACAGCGTCTGCAGAAATTCTCCGAGATCGAAACAGTGATTAGTAAAACCGGAAGGGCCGAGATATCGGAGGACCCCATGGGGCCGGAGCAAACGGATGTGTTTATCACGCTGAAACCGCGCCGCCGGTGGAAGAGCGAACGCAACAAAACCGAGCTCGTTGAGGCGATCCAGCAGGATTTATCCATGATACCCGGGCTTCGCCTATCTTTCTCTCAACCAATTGCCTTGAGGGTTAACGAGCTTATTTCCGGCGTGAAAAGCGATTTGGCTGTCAAGGTGTTTGGGCCAGAGCTTGAGGTTCTTAAGCGGTTTGCAGATCGTATTGCGCCGGCCATGCAGTCGGTAAGGGGCGCCCAGGATGTGAGGGTGGAGCAGATATCCGGGATGGACCAGATCAATGTTGTCATAAACCGGGGTGCTGTTGCGCGTTACGGGATCAACGTGGCCGACGTAAATGATGCAATCGAGACGGCCGTGGCCGGCAAAGTGGCCGGGACCCTCATCGAAGGGCAACGCCGGTTTGCGATTGTTGTCCGGTTTCCTGAAGCGGCACGCGCGGATATCCCGCAGATCGAACGATTGCTGATCCCGGCGCCCAACGGTGTCCGCGTTCCGCTTGCACAGCTTGCCGAGATCCAGTTTGTCGAGGCGCCTGCGCAGATAAGTCGCGAGAACGGTATTCGCAGGGTGGTAGTTGAGGCCAATGTGCGCGGCCGGGATCTGGGCGGATTTGTCCGCGACGTGCAGACGCGTATGGCACCCCTGGTAAAGGAACTGCCCGCAGGTTACTTCGTGGATTATGGAGGCCAGTTTGAGAACCAGCAACGGGCCATGCGCCAACTCTCGATTGTGCTTCCGATTGCGCTTTTGCTCATCCTGGTGTTTCTCTACATGGCGCTGAATTCCGTCGCCAATTCGCTCCTGGTGCTGTTGAACCTTCCGTTTGCCCTGATTGGCGGCGTGATCGCCGTAGTGATCTTCCAGATGCCGCTTTCTGTTTCGGCGGCCGTTGCGTTCATTGTGCTGCTTGGGATTGCTGTTCAGAACGGCGTCATCCTGGTGGCATTTTTCCGGCAGCTGCGCGAGCGCGGCCGGTCGGTTGCCGAAACTGTTCGCGAGGGGTGCGACCTGAGGTTCCGTCCGTTGCTTATGACGGCGCTGACAAGCTTCATCGGGCATTTGCCTATGTTATACGCCACAGGTTCTGGGGCGGACATTCAGAAACCGCTGGCTGTTGTAGTCATGGGCGGGTTGATCACATCGACTGTTCTGACGCTGATTGTATTGCCGACTTTTTATTACCTCTTGAGAGTACCGATTTCTTGCCGTTTAAGAACGGCAAACGCTTATTGAAACTCATTGTCGTTTTCGCGTGATTAATTGCAAGCGGAATCCATTTGCATGCGCACCGCATGTTGATCCCCACTCTTGGGCAGACCTGTCT
>JAHIJO010000102.1 GCA_018898455.1 Verrucomicrobiota bacterium
AAAGACGTCGCGTTGGGCGGATAACCCAATGGGTTATCCGCTCAACGCAAGTGGTTAACCCCTTGTAACCCCGCATTAATGCGGGGTTACGACGGCCCGGAGGGTGAAAATTGCACGCCTCCGTGCAATTTTCAGGTATTAGCTTATTTTTCACGTTCTCTGCGTTCTTTGTGGTTGAATAGTCTGAATAGCTATAGCCATGATCATTAGGCAATGCGATTAGGTCTTGGCTACTCCTTCTCAATGATCATTATACCTGAACCCTGAACACATGATTAACAACCTTCGGTTGTTTCATTGGCCACTGTCGCCGGGCACGCTGTGCTCCACTGCCTCCAGGATGTCGGGGATATCTGTGGGGAACACGGTGCGCATATCCAGGATGACGCGATCCTCGGCCACGCGTGCGACGATGGGAACATCCGCCATCCGGAATTGCAGGGCCAGCTGGTCGGACCGCGTGGCTGGCGCCTTGATCCGGACCGCGAACGATGGCATCCCGCTTTCCGGCATGGTTCCGCCGCCGAGATAGGAGACCTCCTCGGAGACCGCGAGTTCCCAGTCCGGCATTTTTAACGCAAGGCCTTTCTTGAGTTCCGACGCCTGTGCCTGCATCTCGGCCGGTGTCCGGATAATCATCGTGTAGAGCGGATGCTTCTTTGCCAGGAGATCGGGCGCCTTGAACAGGCGCAACGTGGCTTCCAGGGCGCCCAGCGTCAGTTTGCAGACTCGCAGGACCCGGTAGAGCGGATGCGAACGGATCCGTTCGATCAGTTCAGCGCGCCCAACGATCATGCCGCCCTGCGGGCCGCCAATCAGTTTGTCGGTGCTGAATAATGCCAAGTCGGCGCCGGCTTCCAAGCTTTCGCGCACCGTATATTCGTGATCGAGACCGAACCGTTCCAGGCCAACCAGCGCGCCGCAACCGAGGTCATCCACGACCGGCACGCCATGCTTGCTGCCGACCTTGGCGATGTCGGCAATGTCGACTTCCTTGGTAAACCCGACGATTTTGAAGTTGCTCTTATGGGCTTTAAGAATCAGGGCGGTCTGAGCGCTCACGGCACCCTCGTAATCCTTCAGGTGGGTTTTGTTGGTGGTTCCGATCTCGTGGAGGATGGCGCCACTGGCCTGCATGATATCGGGCAGTCGGAATGAGCCGCCGATCTCGATCAATTCGCCGCGGGAGATGACGACCTCCCGGCCGCGTGCCAAGGCCGTGAGCAGGAGAAACGTGGCGCCCGCGTTGTTGTTGACGACCAGCACGTCTTCGGCGCCGGTGAGTTCCTGGACAAGCTCGCGCATACAGTCCTCGCGCCGGTCGCGCTGTCCGGTCTGCAGGTTCTGTTGGAGGTTGCAATAACCGGTAACGTGGGAAAGCGCCGCCCGTGCCGCTTCGGGCATCACGGCGCGGCCGAGCCCGGTATGCAGGATGATGCCCGTGGCATTAACCACGCGGTTCAGGCGCGGCAGAATGGCGCGCTCGATGTCCTTTGCCGCCCGCTCCAGGATCATGAAAGCGTTACACTCGCACGGCTTCGGGCTTTCGCCCTTCAGGATTGCAGTCCGGCGTTCATCCAGAACCGTTCGCACGGACTCAAGCACCATTTCCCTGCCATGGCCGGCGATCAGCTTCGCCGCTTCCGGCAAAGTGAGCACCGCATCAACCGCCGGCAGGTCCCGCGCCAGCTTGCAAATATCTTTTTTCATGGAACCCCAGCAGGCTGTCGGACTTTGGCTACGCCAAGTGACCCCTTGTCCCGATCCTTGATCAGGACGACGGGGGAATTTCTTGGATTGCAGGTGTTTGCCCGCATGGGGATAGTCTTCTCTCACCCCGCCGCGCCGTCAAGCGAAAATTGCGGTTGAGGCTTGTCTGCGGGAAGGATTGGCAATAATATCAACATCGGGAGTGAATGGCGCCTGGTGGCGCTCCTGGTCTTCAAAACCAGTGTGGGGCTTTAACCGGTCCCGGGTCGGGTTCGATTCCCACTCGCTCCCGCCATACGCTGCATTTCCCGGATCGGACCGGAATATTCTCTTGCCAAGTCGCCAAGCGCGCAAAGGTTAAGACGGATTTGGGTTATTGTCTGCTTGGTGTTCTTCACGCCTTAGGCGAATCTGCCTCTGGCATGATTCGCCCCTGGCCGACGCTCGGGCAGGCTTTGCAAGAAACATCTTTATATTTCTTTATCCGAACATTGCTGATGGACAAGTGGCGCGGGGAGCTTCACTCTGCGGGGCGCGGCGGCGCAACCGGGATGCGGCCATTATTGCGGATCGCGTTGACCGGGCAAACTTGCTGGCACTTCAGGCACTCAATGCACTCGGTATGGCGGTTGACGGCGCGGCCGGTACGACTGCAGGCCTCGACCGGAACATCCATGGGGCAGACCTTTTCGCACTTGCCGCAGTGGATGCACACGGCCGGATCCAGGCGGATGGCGAAAAGCGAAAATTTATTGGTGAGCGCCACCAGGGCACCCACCGGGCACATGGCCTTGCAAAACCAGCGGATGTTGAAGACGACGATGACCAGGACAAAGACGAGGACGGACAGGCGGAGCATCCGCCAGGTGTCCAGGGACCAGTCCTGCTGACTGACCATCGAGGGCAGAAGCACTTCCATGGTGGCCGGGGGGCAGTAGGCGCAGAAGAAATACAGGACATCCTTGCCAGCCCAATAGGCCACTCCCCCGACGCCGACGATCAGGAATGCATATTTGAGCCAGCGCAGGAAAAAGGGAAGGCGCAGCTTGGGCGCGGGGATTAGATACAACAGCTCCTGGAGCAGGCCCATGGGGCAGATCCAACCGCAGAAGAACCGGCCCACCAGGACTCCGAAGCCTGCGATCAGGCCCAAGGCCAGCCAGGGCACGGAATGGAACTGGATGTATTCCGAGATCGTGTAGATGGGACAAGCCAGCCAGGTGAGTGGGCAGGCGTTACAATGGATAACCGGGAGGCAGACTCCTCCAAAAAAGATGCCATTGGCGGAAAAGACAGTGATATTGCTGGTCAACAAGATGGCGGCCAGAATCTGGATAAACCGCCGTTTGGTTGACAGGGGTAAGGCCATTAATTTCAATTAGGACGCTGTCAGTCTTCGCGGCTCGACTGAGCTCGCCGAAGTCCGGAGCGTTGGCCAGGGAAGACCGATCAGTTCTTATTGAAGGCGACGAAGATTGGCCGTTATTTTCTTTCCGAAAATGCGCTTCTTTCCTCCATCAACCCACATGACGGCGGTGTACTCGCCCTCTTTGGCTACTTCAACGAAGTAGCCACCTTGGCCCCCTCAGGAAGGACACATTTTATCGAGAGAAAGGGCCTTGTTGACGATGACATTCCCATCAGAATCCTGAATATAAAAATGCGCTGTCCCGCCCATGCGTTTCGTCAGTTTTTTGCCATTGATCTCCTTGATTTCTACCAGTTGACAGTTGATATATATGGGGATTTTGCCGGACTTGATAAACTTTTTATTTTCTTTCGGCGTCACGGTTCGCAAGCCGAATGAGGCCGAGAATTGCAGTTGCGCCTTTGACTTTTCGTCGGTCGAGTCAGTCAACAGGGCTGCGATCTGATCCTCGGTGAGGACATTGCTTGCTGAGGGCCTCGCGGATTCGATACGTATGGCGATCGGCGCGTTGCTGGCAGGCCGTTGATCGTTGGCCTGCTGCTGGGAGAAGGCTGGGGCGGTTGTCATAAGAAAGACGGCCAAGCAAGACCAGGTAATTAATTTAGTCGAGGTGTTCATGGAATCCAATCCGCAGAAAAGAGGAAATGCTTTAACTATTAAAGCATACTCCCCGCCCTTTGACATGTCACGCCTTTTTTTCTTTTTTTCCGCTTGGACGGTGCGCTTGCCCCAATTAGCCGGCATGGGCCGGCATACGTGACGAATTAACCTCCAGAGGGAGGAGCCTGGGCCGTCGGCTGGCGCAGGAAGGGGGTATCCACGATGGTATGTTCAAACGGAAATCCCGGCCAATTCAGCCGGATAACGCAGGTCCCTTTAACCTGATCGGGTATTCGCCCGGAATACCCCAAAGATCCCCCTCAGCCGGCCTCGAATTTGCCGCTCCAGATGACCTGTCGGCTGGCATCCAAAAACTGGAATGAAGGGACGGTTCCTGGCGAGTCGCTTTTAATCCTGTAAATATTACCGGCACGATCGGCACAGGCCGGATCCAGTCTGATTGTTGAGGAGACGGGCGTGTATTCCATTTTCACGGCCAGCAGAAATGGCGGCCCGAATTCAATATTTTCAACGGCATCCGGACCGACGTCGAAAGCAACTTTGTCCCCGGAGCGGAACGAGGCGTTCCAGGGCTTGCCCTCTGAATCCGACGCCATAACCTCGCATTCGCGAAGCGTCAGGGCGCCGGCCGGAACCACCAAGTTGCCGTTCGAGCTTGCGCACCGATAAGACTTTCCCGCCGCATCCCGAAAAACGCATTCCACCTCGTCCGTATAGGCCAGGCGCAGGCAGCCCGTTTTGCCTTCATAGGTTATTGCATTAAAGAGCGGAGCATCGGTATCACCTTCATAGCTGCTGCGGATCTGGTAAGCGAAAAAAATCAAAGCACTCACCCCGCAAGCCAGCAGAGCCGCCACTCCTCCCCAGATGGCGGCCAACACCCGCCAGACTCGGGCGCTGGGCCAATGGCGCCGGCGGCCAATGATGCTGAGGATTAACGGCACAATCCAGCCTGCGACGATCAGGAGGGCAACCAATCCGACGATCGCCATTACGACCATGCCAATCTGCTCCATTAAACGCTCCTCCGGCCGACCTTGCCTGTCAGCGGTGTAAGAACCTCGATAATCTTCATTTGAAACTTTAGAGATTTACCGCTGAAAGACAAGCAGAAATATTTTGACTTCTATCGCGCTTTCAATATTCTGCCTGGATAAGAAACTTAAGGTGGGCTTGCGCCCGCAACCGAACAGGTAGGGCAGCGCGCCCTATCCAAAACATACTCGCAAAAACGTGTATCTTTACGGGAAAGCGTCTAAGGTCCAGGCTGAAAAAGGAATGAACAAGCAAGGTAAGAAAAAAAATGCTTCGTCAGCCGGTGCCCGCGCGCGCGGCCAATCCAATCAGCGCCCATCCTCCTGCTGTGGCAAAGTCCGGCCTGCATCCGGGGTGGATGCCGGTCCGCTGGCGTGGTTCAACGACATGGTGGACCACTGCCTGGACTATGCTGCGGCGCAGAAGAAGCAGGGGAAGCATATCGTCGGCCTGACCTGCGAATACACGCCGCGCGAACTTATTCTGGCCGCCGGCGGCATTCCGGTTTGCCTGTGCGGGGGTGATGAGGGTATGATCCCGGCCGCCGAAGAATTCCTGCCCTCCAACCTGTGTCCGCTGATCAAATCCACCTTTGGCTACAGCGTCCGGAAAGAGAATCCCTTCCTTGAACTGGCGGAGCTGGTGATCACGGAGACCACGTGCGACGGCAAGAAGAAGATGTATGAGTTGATGGCCGGGAACCGGCGCATGTATGTGCTGGAACTCACGCAGAAACCGGACGATCCCGATGCCTTGGCGCACTGGATTGCCGAGTTGCGGAAGCTCGGCGGCGTCCTGGCGGAGCAGTTCGGTGTCCGGATCACGGCGGGCAAGATCCGGGATGCCATCGCGCTGATGAACCGCGAGCGGACACTGCGCCGGGCGTTGGCGGAACTGATGAAGGCGGAGGCGCCTCCGCTTACCGGCTGCGAACTGCTCAATATGAAAAGCATCATCGCCGGTATTCCCGCGGACTTGGAGCAATACGCCAAAGCGTTGCGGGTCCTGCCGGGCCGCAAGCTGGATCCTCCGGCGTCGGAACGGATCCGGGTCCTGTTGACCGGCGTGCCGATGCCGCACGGCGCCGAACGGGTCATAAAGATCATTGAAAATAATGGGGGCCTGGTGGTCTGCCAGGAGAACTGCACGGGAATCAAGCCCATCCTGGAAGATGTGGACGCCGGTGCCGGGGATCTCATGCTTGCCCTGGCTGAAAAATACTTCCACCTGCCCTGTTCCGTCATGACGCCGAATCGGCGGCGACTGGATTTGCTGCGGAGGCTGGTCGCCGAGTACCGGCCCCAATGCATCGTGGAAGTGATCTGGCAGGCCTGCCTGACCTACGATGTGGAGTCGTTCTTCGTGAGAAGGCTGGCCGAAGAGGAACTTGGCCGGCCTTACTTGCGGATCGAGACCGACTATTCCCCGTCGGATTCCGCGCGGATCGGCATGCGTATCCAAGCGCTGTTCGAGACTATCAAGGAGCACAGGACGAAATGATTTATGCCGGGATTGACGCGGGATCGAGGGCGATCAAGGTGGTTCTTATCAATGGAAGAGACCGCCGCGTGATGGGTTCAGGCATTGCCGATCAGGGCCTCAAACAAGAGGCCTTGGCTTCCAGACTCTTTGACCGGGTCCTCAAGCGGGCGGGTGTCAGGCGCCGGGGGATCAGGCGGATTGTGGCAACCGGCTGGGGTCGCGACGCCGTGACGTTTGCCGATACAACCATTACCGAGATCACCTGCCAGGCCTGCGGCGTCTATCGCGAGCAAGGCGATGCCAAGACCGTTGTTGATATCGGGGGTCAGGACAGCAAACTGATTCGCTTGGATACCGGCGGAAAAGTGCGCGATTTTGTGATGAGCGACAGATGTGCCGCGGGAACCGGTCGTTTTTTGGAAGTGGTGGCGGCACGACTTGAAGTGCCGCTTGGCAGTCTCGGTGAGCTGGCCGGGTTGGCGACGAAGCCGTCCGCGATCAACAGTATGTGCGTTGTGTTTGCCGAGACGGAGATCATAGGACTGCTTGCTTCGGGTGAGAAACCTGCGAATATCGCGGCGGGGGTCCAGGCATCCGTGTCGGCTCGTATCGCGTCCATGGCCGGTCGTAACATCTCCGAACCGGTTGTTTTTACGGGCGGCGTAGCGCTGGTTTCTGGAATGACTCAAGCCCTCGAGTCCGCATTGGGATATCCTGTGCGCGTGGCTTCTCGTGCACAACTGACCGGCGCGCTTGGTGCGGCGATCCTGGCTTCCCGACCGGAATGAGTTGCCTGCTCGTTCTGTTGAAAACGGCATGCTCTTCTGGCGCTACATTTCAATCCCGAAAATTTAACCCCGGTAATTTTCTTTACATAAGTATGACTTTCTGATAGATTTACTAATATGACAGTCGAAGATATGTGATGGAAATGGGGTGGCTTATGATGCATTCGGCGAAATGTGTATGTGTTGGATTGGCCGTCTCATCGGTAGTCGGCATGGTTTGCTCCATTTTTGCCGCCGAGTTCAAAAGCGCGACCGAGATACGGTATCCGACCCGCTACGAAACGCGGATCCAGACGGTGGACTTCGGGCTGGGACAGATGGGTAACCAGTGGACTCATATTGTTGTGACGCCTGCCGGTTTTGTGACGCGCGAGGTAGGGGTAAGTATGAATGCCTCGGCCAGAGCCGGCCCTCAGCTTGGCACCGGGATCCAGCTTGCGACCTTCGAAAGAAAGCGGCTGGACGATACGACGGACCTGATGTTGGTTGCCACCGCAGGCGACGTGGCAAGGACGCGTCAGTGGATTAAGGCAGGGGCAAATGTTAATGCGATGAACCGACAAGGCTCGACAGCCTTGATGGGCGCTGCGGCGGGCGGATTCACTGATGTGGTGAAGGTGCTGCTGGATAACAAGGCAAACGTGCGGGTGCGCTCGCAGAATGGAATTACTCCAGTACTGGCGGCGGCCAGGAACGGGCATGCGCAGGTTGTACACATGCTGTTGGAAAAAGGTGCGCCGGTCGATGCTGTGGACAATTATGGCCAAACTGCCCTGATGTATGCGGTGAAGGGCAACCATAAGGATATGGCGCAAGTCATGGTCGAACATGGCGCGGATGTGAACAGGATGGATGGTGCGGGCAGGACACCCGTACAAGTCGCATCCGATTTGAAGAATCAGGAATTAGTCATCCTGCTGACCCAGCCTGCCAAAGCCAATGAACTCCGACATCCGGCAAGTCCGGCAAACGCGGGTAGCACATATCGTTGAAGGTAATTTGATGGAGGATTTTATTCCGTCAAAACCAGGTTTTTGAAATCAGTTCCACTTTTTTTATTTCTCTTCTTCCTCCTGCCGCTTTGGCCGACTGAAGGTGAGGGCAATGATTTTGGCTGGGTTGCAGCCGAGCCTGTCGGCCGGGTTTTAATGGTCAACGCCGCCGTGAACGGGCAATCTCCCGTGCGGATGATCCTTGATACCGGCGCAACGGAGACAATCCTCACTTGGGGGGCGGCGGTGCGGCTCGGCCTCGTGCACATCAATGCCGGTGGCGTGTCCGCTCCGACAATGCTCCGCACGATCGGCGTGGGTTCGGCTATGCTGACCAACTTTTCCGTGATTTTCATGGATCCGCTGCAAGCGTTGACGCTGCGACTGGACAAGGGCGTGGATTACCAGGGTTTGATCGGCTACACGTTTCTGAGAAATTTTATCACAACCATTAATTACCGGCGCAACCGCATTCGCATCGAATCATATCCCGTATCCATGGATATGCGCTTGCCGGCCAGGCAGTCTGCTGCCTTGCCCGGCTTCAATATCCCGCTTCAGTTATGTGACCGGTTATTATATGCCCAGGGAACGGTCAATGGCCAGGGACCGATCACGTTCCTGATCGATACCGGGTCGGCCGAGGTACTGCTGTTGCCGCGTGTAGCCGAGAAACTGCGGCTGAGCAATATCCAATCGGGCAATGAACCGAACGTGCGCTGGACGCGACTGAACTCGGTGGCTCTAGGCAATGCGGTTCTCTCCAATGTGACGACGGTTATATACGAATTAAACCGCGATAATTCTCAAAGCCCTCCATATGATGGTATTCTTGGCCAGCCTTTTCTCTCAAGATTTCTCGTAACCATTGACTACCGCGGGAAAAGGCTGGGTTTGAAACCGTTCGATTATTCGGTTTTCCAGGAGAATATGGCTGAGTAGGGATTGGATCCATCAATGATGTGGGTGAGCAAGAGTCCGAGAATATTGGTCTGATCGTTTTGTTGGATGTTGAAGGTTTCCTTGTTTTTCTCCGATAACCTCTGGCATCCGGCCGCGGATTCCACTATCGTTCCGGCATGACCGATGTTCCACCATCAGCAAACCAGAACCCGGACCGCGCGCCGGACTTCAGCGCCCTGACCCCGGACACGGTGATCAACGCCGTTGAAGAAGCTTTGGGCGCACGGTGCACCAACCTCTGCCGATCTCTGAACAGCTACATCAACCGTGTATATGAAGTCGGCCTTGCCGACGGCGGCTATGTCATTGCCAAGTTCTACCGGCCGGGCCGCTGGAGCCGCGATGCATTGCAGGACGAACTTGACTTCCTGCAGGAGCTCCACGCGGCGGAAGTTGCTGTCGTGCCTCCGCTGGCCGGGTGCGCCGGCGTACTCCTGCATGATCTTGCGGGCACATGGTTTGCCGTCTTCCCGAAAAAGGGCGGGCGGCCGCTGGATGAACCCGCGGCCAACCAGTGGCCCCAGCTTGGCCGGCTCATCGCCCGCATGCATGCCGTCGGCGCTCGCCATCCGCCGCGTGACCGGATTCAGCTCCACCCGCGGCAGTCAACGCTCGGGCATCTGCATTACATCCTGGACTCCGGCACGGTAGCCTCGCAGTTCCGGGACGAGTATGAAAAGGCTGTCACCGACATGGTCGCGATGATCGCGCCGCTGTTTGACGGTGGAGAAACCCTGCGCCTGCACGCCGACTGTCACCGCGGCAATATTCTCTACCGGCCGGGCGAGGGGTATCACCTTCTGGACTTCGATGATATGGCGGTCGGACCCGCCGTGCAGGATCTGTGGCTGATCCTGCCGGACCGTCTCCCCCGCGTCCGCGTCGAGACGGAACTTCTGCTTGAGGGTTACGAAACGTTCCTGCCCTTTCCGCAGGAAACCCTGCGCCTGGTTGAGCCCCTGCGCGCGATGCGCTTCATCCATTTCACTGCCTGGTGTGCGCGGCAGAAGGCGGATGGCGGTTTTGCCCGGCTCGCGCCGGACTGGGGCACCCCGCAATTCTGGCGCCAGGAAATCGCCGACCTGGAAACCCAGCGCCAGGAAATTCTCGACGCCCTGGGTGAACCATAAGAAAGATATTTGCCCGCGAAACACGCTAAATATCGAAAAAAGAACGTTCTTCTTTAATAATGTGGCGTTTTTTCGCGTACTTAGCGGGCAATACCCATGCCTCTCCTTTTGAAAAACCTCACCGCCGATCAGATACAGGCCGGCCTGGCGCACGCGGGGGTGACCCCCCGCCTGGCGCGGCAGATTCAAACGGCGGTTGTCCGGCACGGCGCCCTGCCGGCCGGGCCCGGCATCTCCATCAGGATGATGAAGGAAGTTCGGAAGTTGACGGTTATTCCGCGGCTGGCGTTGATCGAAAAAGTCGTCTCGCCGCGGGATGGATTTGTGAAATATCTGTTTCGCGGCGACGGACCGGATCCGTTCGAGGCGGTGCTCATTCCGCTCCTGCACCGGCCGGATGATAAAAAATGCGTGGTGTGCGTCAGTTGCCAGGTCGGCTGTGCCCTGGATTGCGCGTTCTGCGCCACCGGTCGGATGGGGTTCCGGCGCGACTTGGTGGCCTGGGAAATCGTGAATCAGGTGGCTGCGATCCAGGCCGATTCGCCGCTTCCAGTCCGCGGCGTGGTGTTCATGGGCATGGGTGAGCCGATGCTTAACTACGAAGCCGTCATTCAGGCCGCCCGCATCCTGTCGGAGCCGTGCGGCATGGCCATCGCCGGCAAAGCCATAACGATTTCCACCGTCGGCATCGTACCCGGCATCCGCCGGTTTACGGCAGAAGGGTATCCCTATCGGCTGGTTGTTTCCCTGACCAGCGCCGACCCGGTTCAGCGGCGGAAGCTGATGCCGGTCGAGCAGGCGCATCCCACGGCGGAACTCATGGCGGCGCTCCGCGACTATCACCAGGCCACGGGCCGGCGCGTCACGCTGGCTTGGATAATGATCTCCGGCGTGAATACGAGCGAGCAGGATGCCCGGCAACTGGCCGCTCTGACCCGCGGTCTGCCGATCAAGCTGGACCTGATCGACGTCAATGACCCCGGCGGCCGGTTCCATCCGCCGTCAGCGGGCGAATTGAATGCGTTTCGCGATGCCTTGACGGCGACCCTGGGTATGCCCGTGGCGCGCCGCTACAGCGGCGGCCAGGATATTCATGCCGCCTGCGGCATGCT
The DNA here is from genome assembly GCA_018898455.1 of Verrucomicrobiota bacterium. Taxonomy (GTDB): domain Bacteria; phylum Verrucomicrobiota; class Kiritimatiellia; order JAAZAB01; family JAAZAB01; genus JAHIJO01. Next base: position 11,263 of record JAHIJO010000102.1, read on the forward strand.
GGCTGGGGGATGTCTCAGTGCTGATGCGCTGCGACATATGCCTTCAGCACCGCATTGATTTTTCCCCGCAAATAGCGTTGCCGCAATGGCTCGGGAAATTTCCCGATCGCATACCGGAGCATTGTCCGTGGCATGATCCGATAGTGTGCTTTCAAAAAAGCCTCTTTTGAAGAATCGTTGCAGTCCCCGCGCTCTTTCCGGATCGCCAAGGGTTTGCAAACGCCGGCCTATATCTGAAGCTCTTATGCAAAATTACCACTAATGTATAATATTTTCGCCTGGATGGGCATCACCAGGCGGGCTGGTAACCCGGCCCGCCGAAGGATAACGTCTGGGTCGCGTAGCCCCTGGCCGAGAGCATGCAACCCCACGTGCCGTCTACCGTGCGGTAGCAGGTCGGATCGGCTTTACCGTCGCCGTCATAATCCGCGGGTACCGGCGAGCAGTCCGGTCCGCCGAAGTTGTTCACCAGCGTTGTCTCGTAATTGCCGGCTGAGGGCTTGAAAGCCCACGTGCCGTCCGCCGCGCGGTAGCAGGCTGGATCGGCCTTACCGTCACCGTCGTAATCCGCGGGCACCGGGATCGCATCGGCCGCTCCGAATCCGTTCAGGATGGTTACCATATACCCGCTTCCCGAAAAACCTACTGCCCAAATGCCATCAGCCGCGCGATAAATAGCCGGATCGGCCTTGCCGTCGCCGTCATAATCCGCGGGTACCGGTGAGCAGTCCGGTCCGCCGAAGTTGTTCACCAGCGTTGTCTCGTAATTGCCGGCTGAGGGCTTGAAAGCCCACGTGCCGTCCGCCGCGCGGTAGCAGGCGGGGTCGGCCTTGCCGTCGCCGTCGTAATCCGCGGGCACCGGGATCGCATCGGCCGCTCCGAACCCGGTCAAAATGGTGACCGTATAGTTGCTGGCCGACATGGCGACTGTCCAGACGCCATCGGCCGCGCAATAGACAGCCGGGTCCATTTTACCGTCGCCATCATAGTCCTCGGCCACTGTTGTTCCGGCGGGCTGGCCCACGATGAGCGAACCGTTTTGAGCATAGCCGGATGAGGAGTAGGAGACACCCCAGAGGGTTTCCGTCGAACCGTACACGGCCGGATCCGCTTTGCCATCACCGTCATAGTCCGCCGCCACCCGCCGCCAGAACGCATGCAAGGTGTAAGCATTGCCACCTTCCGGTCCAAGGGTCACCGCCGCGAACACGGCGCCAGTCGGCGCGACTAGGATGCGGCCCGCTGCCGGCTGGATGGTTTCCATCAAGCTGAAATCGGCGTTCAGTACGCGCAACTGGGGGAGCGGCGCGCCCGCCAGCCGGAATTCCAGCCTGCCGCTTCCCGACCGCGGGATGTGATACCATCCGATCATGTCTCCCGCCAGCGTGGCATTGGTGACACCGGGTGCCGCCATGACAGGCAGTGCGTCAACAGAGCGAAAATGCGATCCCTGCAGTCGTAGCCATTCTTCGCCATTGGTTTCTACCACTTTGAGCGCGCCGGCGTCATTGCGTCCGGCGATGAAGGGCAGCGCCATGTGGTCGTTCGTGGGGCCAAACGCGAAATTATTAAAAAACAGGAAGCCGTTGGTCTCCAGCAGCGCGTTTGGTTTCACGGCGTTCTGCGCCCACAGGAAGTTGAAAGGATCGAGGTCCGCGGAAATCCACGCGTGCGCCGTCCGCTCCAGCCAGGCCTCGGAGATGACCGCCGGCGCAATGCGTTCGCCGATGATCGACATATTCCAGTAACGACCCCTGTTGGAGCGCGCCATCAGTAATAGATGATCGAAAACATTGGTGAATGCAACTTGGAGATTGGTATTGCCTGCCTCCCAGAACCAGCCGTTGGTGTGCGGCGCCAGATTGGTGCAAACGGACACCGTCGCATCGAAAGCATTCGGGTAGAGCGTGAGGTATCCGTTCGCGGCCGTCACGCACGCCACGCCGCCAGCGCGCGCATAATATCCGGCGATTTGATCCCAGGGCAGGGGCGGATCCAACACAACGGGGCTGTCGGGAAACGGCGCGGCATTGGTTGGCAAGGGCAGACCAAACTTATCGCGCAGCGCCAGCCTTAGGGCGCGCTGGGCGATATCCACGGCCGCGCCTCCGCCGTTGGCTATCACGGCCACCCCTAGGCCGTGCTCCGGCATAATCTCGATCATGGCATGGAAGCACGCCGTATCGCCATCTTTGAAACAGGCCCGGCCGGCATAAGCCAGATTGGGATCAGCCACATTGTCCCAGCCCAGGCCGGCCTGGAAATCGGAATCCGCCGAATGCACGGACACATTTGTGCTCTGCAAGGTCCACATGGCGGCCAGGGCATTGGTGCTCAGGAAGCGTTGCCCGCGGAATATGCCGCCGCCCAACAGCATTTCGATCACCCGTCCCATCTCATTGGCCGAGGAATAAAGCCCCCCGCTGGCATGCACGTTGACGACTTCATCCGGATATGCATCGGCGCCGACCATGGAGCGGGCCAGCCGGCCGCTGAACTGGTTGGTCCGCAATAGAAACGCTGAGTTGGTCATGCCCAGGGGTTGCAGAACATCGGCAGTCACTTGCGCCACAAATGATGTTCCGCTGAACGCCGCCACCACGCTCTCCATGAGCGTGAAACCGTTGTTGTTGTAAGTGTCCGAAAAATTCGGGGAATACACGGGATATTCATCCGCCATGCCTGCCAGAACTTCCACCCCGAATCGAAGATCAGGAACCGTCGTCTGGGCATATGGAATATAATCGCCCGGCAATCCGCTCTGGTGGTTCATCAGCAGTCTGGGCGTGATGGGAGGGGCGCCGGGGAAGCGATCCTGGAAGCGGAACGTCGGCACCCAGTTCGTGACGGGGGCGTCCAAAGACAACTCCCCCCGATCCACACCGCGCATGGCGGCCAGCGCGGTAAAAGTTTTCGAGACACTACCGATGCCGTAGATGGTATCGGCATCCGCCGTCCGGCCGGTAATCGGATCCGCAAATCCGAACCCCGCCGTCCACACCACCTGGGTGCCATCCACCAGGACCAGCGCCAGGCTTGAAGCGCCGGTCGCCTGAAGCTGATTGGTGATCCAAGGCGAAAGTTCCCGGATTGTTGCGCTGTAGTCCGTGGCGGCCAACGCCACCGTTGTTGCCGCCATCAATGCCGCCCAGCCTGTCGTTATTTTTTTCATGATGTATCTCATCCTCGTATGATTCTTGCCGCCCTTGGCGACCTAATTAAATCTAATAGGAATTTGTTATGTAGCCCAGGGCTTTGAACCATAAAGACGGGTTCAGCCACGTCGCCTCGAAACGAGGCAAGTGATCCCTGGGTTGCCGACGGGACAAGCTGAACCCCGACATATACCCAAAAGTCCGCCCCGCTGCGGGGCGCTAAATGCATGCTAAGAAATCGGGTGGTAATTCCCCGGGATCGGGGGACGGGTTCTCCAGGTGTTCATGGGATGCTGGGCGCCGCAGTCCGGACATCGGGTCATATCGAATCCGGCGCCGCAATGCGGGCAAACTGTCCCGGTTTCAAACGTGTCGAACTGGGTTCGGCACTGGCCGCACCGCCAATAAGCGCCGATGAGCGGTGCGGCCCCGCAGGTCGGGCAGGCAAACCCGGTGCGGTGCGGCATCTTGTCCACCCGCGCCAGCGCCAGCGCCTGCCGCAGTCCCTGCCAGCAGTTCAGCAGGACGAATCCCGCCAGGATGCCGAACCAGATCGACTGCAAGAATACCGCCGCCAAGATCATCACCCCTACGCCTAGGAACCCGATGATCGAGGCCACGAGCAGACTGTGTGCCCGGCCGAGCAAAAACCACAGCAAGGATCTGAGAATCTGGCCGCCGTCGAGCGGGTAAATCGGCAGAAGGTTGAAGATCAGCAATACGAAGTTGAGGATTGTAACCGTTCGCAAGAGCGTATGGGCATTGGGCCACGCGTCGGCCAATTCCAAGGAGCGCATCAGTAGGCTGAGCGCCAGGAGTGCGGGCGCGAGGATTACGTTCACGAGCGGGCCGGCCGCAATGCTCCAGAGAGTGGCGCCTGGCCGCTGGGGCGGGTTCACATAAGCCACACCGCCCAGCGGCCACAGCATGATCCGGTCGGAGCGTCCGCCGACCTGCCGGCAGGCCAGCGCATGGCCGAATTCGTGCAGGAGCACGATTCCGAAAAGCGCCAGGTACTCCAGCACATTCCACTGAATCGCTGAATATAGATGTGATCGCTGGCTGACCATGTAGGCTGCCACAAGAAACCAGGACCAATGCAGGAAGACATCAATCCCGGCAAAGCGGAAGAGTCGAAGTGAACCTTGGTTAAGAGTTGCCATAGCGCATCCATTCGTTTACCATAATGACACAAAAGTGCAATGTATTCATGCAATGGTTCGAGTTATTTTGGGGTAGAGCGGTGGTTCGTACTTATCCCGCTCCCGGCGGGAAGAACCGCAACGGTATGCCGTTCGCCACATTGCCGGACTGGAATTGTTAACCATCTGACCAAGTCAGATGGCTGGCATTGGGCGAAGAAAAGACTGACCTTGCCGGCTTCGAATGTGAGAAAATTGATCCGGGCCTTTTGTTTGCCCCGTTCAGAACATCAGAGGTTGGGCAGCTTTACTCCGTTAGACGCTTTCCCGTAAAGATACACGCTTTTGCGTGTATCTTTTGGTAGGGCGCGCAGTATTTAGGTCATAACGGCGGCCAAGGGCCCCGCCTGCGTCCAGAGACTACGGCGAGGCGCGCTGGCCGCCCTGCCTGGTCGGTTGCGGCCACAGCCCGCCTTAAATAGATCACCCTGTGGGCTTCGACTATGGCCTTCGCTCAGGGCTAACCTTGAGTAAGGCGCCTTGCGCCGCGTCGAAACTTGCAAATCAGGCAATTGACATAATTGCCTGATTTGCCGGTGACTATGAATGAAAACGAAGTTTTCATGAATAGGTCAGGTCAGAAAATCCGGAGCGAAATTAATATTCAAAATAATATTGACGCGCAAACTGAATGTGTTATGTTTTAAACAAGTTTTACAAATTTGTAAAAGATGACAAAACAGCAAAATATAATAATTCAGGAAGTCAGGACGCGCCTGATCGAGGTGGCCGGCCGGACTACCCAGGATCTCGGCCTGGGCCGGATTATCGGGCAGGTGTTGGGCGATATTTATCTGACCGACGGCGACAGCTCGCTGGATGATATCGGGCGGAATCTGGGGCTCAGTAAAGCGGCGGTCAGTATTGCGGCCAGACAGCTGGAGAGTCTGGGACTGCTTCAGAGAATTTGGAAGAAGGATGACCGCAAGAATTATTACCGGATAGTAGATCATCTTGGAGTGGCCTTGCGGCAGGGGGTTCTGGAATTGGTGCGGGGCAAGCTTCGCACCGCCGGCGCGGAACTCGATCATGCCGAAGAATTACTGCGGCAGGCGGGCAATGGCAGCAATAATAGTGAGCTCAATTTTCTGCAGACCCGGCTGAATCGCGCCAAGCAACAGCGCCGGCGCGCGACGCGGATCTTCAATAATCCTGTTATGAAAATGCTGGGGTTATAATTGCTCGCAAGGGGGATAGGCTGCAGGCAGAAGGGCGCTGGTTGGAAAATGCGTGTATTGCATGGTTGTCCTTTTTGTTTTGAATGAATGATTAAAATTGAAGTCTGAAGCCATTTTCGCGACATGAAAAATACCAAGATTCCCGGACTGCCCCCTTGTTTCCGCTCATATGGTTCAGACCATTCGGGGCGCGGTCGGCCAATAGGATAAAATTGCTTGCATTGGCATTTTATCTAGATATAATTACGCGAAATGAAAACCATTGGTAAACGATTGCTTACTCTTAACCTGCCGGAGGGGCAATCTGCTTTTCTATGGGGGCCCAGGAAAACCGGTAAAACGTATTGGATTCGACATAATCTCCCCGATGCCATCGTCATTGATTTGCTTAAAACCGATGTGTTCGCCGAATACGTGTCGCGGCCTGCCTTGCTTCGTGAACGCTTCTCGGAAACCAGGAAACTTGTGGTGATTGATGAGATTCAGACCGTGCCGGAACTGCTCAACGAAGTTCATTGGCTGATCGAGAATCGCCACATTGCTTTTCTGCTGACCGGATCAAGCGCACGGAAACTTCGCCGCAAGCACGCCAACCTGCTAGCCGGGAGGGCGTGGCGCTACACCATGACGCCTTTGGCCTACCCGGAAATCGGCCATTGGGATTTAACCCGGCTCATGCAGTCGGGGTTGTTGCCTTCCCATTATCTCTCCAGCGATCCCCGGCAGGATTTAAGGGCCTATGTGGCGGATTATCTGAAAGAAGAAATCGCTTCCGAAGCCGCTGTGCAAAGTCTGCCATCCTTTGTGGAATTCCTCCGTGTGGCCGCATGTTCTACCGGCGAATTAATCAATTATTGCAATATCGCGAGGGAGTCGGGGGTAAGCGCGAAGGCCGTCCGGGGATATTTTCAGATTTTAGAGGATACCCTGCTTGGCTATCGCCTCCGGCCCTGGACAAAGGCCGTCAAGAGGCGCCTGATCCAGACGGAAAAATTTTATCTTTTTGATGTCGGCCTCGCGCATTTTCTTGCCGGACGGATGCCCGCGCCGGGAACGCCTGAATTTGGGCATGCCCTTGAGCATTATGTCATGATGGAACTCATGGCGTATCGAGCCTATCGCAATCCGGAATTGGACCTCCGGTTCTGGAGGACCAGTACGGGATTTGAAGTGGACTTCATTGTGGGTGACATGGCAACGGGCATTGAAGTTAAAAGTTCTGCGCGAGTGGGGGTGCACCATCTTCGCGGGCTCCGCGCGCTCATGGGGGAATGCAAGCCGGCGCAAGCGGTCGTTGTGTGCATGGAAAATGCTCCTCGGAAAACGGAAGACGGCATCCAGGTTTTACCGGTTCGCCATTTTTGCGAGGCGCTCTGGTCGGGAGCGTTGGTTTGAGTCGTGTTCTATGCGTTCAGCGCCTGGATGGCTTTACCTGACTTATTCGTGCGCCAAGTTTGCCGTTAGCCAATGAAGATTGCCGTACAGATACCGGACCGGATATCGCACAAGAATATCCGCATCGCCAGCATGGAGACGGATCGAAGGGCATTGAAATCACGGCTGGAAAAGACATGGCGCAAATATCTTCGCCGATATAAGCCATTGATTATTCCAATACGATGCGGGTTTTGTGTCGATGTCGGCGAGGCGCAATGGCACTGTCACAATCGTGATTCCGCCCAATATGGCATCAACGTTTACGCAGTCGATGTCTGTTCGAAATGGTCTCCCAACCAGGGATTGCTGATGATGTTATGGAGCTGTTGGCATGCGGAAAACCGCGAAAAAAGCGAAGATCATGACCTCGGTTCACGGTGTCCCCGCTTTCCCGGGAAAAGAAAGAAGCTGCCCTCGCAAAGGCGCAAAACACAAAGGTCAGGCATGGATTAATCCGTCACACGCTTTTTTTGGCGATCTTGACGACTTGGCGAGAACAACATTTACCGTGAGATTATTACCGGATAGTAGATCATCTTGGAGTGGCTTTGCGGCAGGCGGGCAATGGCAGCAATAATAGTGAGTTCAATTTTTGTGCAGGCCCGATTGAATCGCGCCAAGCAACAGCGCCGGCGTGCTGCGCGAATACTCAATAACCCCATCATGAAAATGTTGGGGTTATAGGTTGGCCAGGCATAATTGAAGGGGACGGAGCGTCTTTGGAAATATCTGATCATGAGTCCATGGTAAATGTAGCCTATTGCTTATTAGTAGGACTGACCCCAGGCATTCAGGCATTGCCCCCAAGCATTCCTTTAAAAAATTATGGAAACTACAAAAATAGTCTTATTTAAAGGCAAAATGATCCGAAAAACCATTCATAATAATGAGTGGTGGTTTTCGGTTGTAGATGTGTGCGAGGCCCTGACAGATAGCATTGATGCTGGAGCTTATTGGAGAAAATCGAAACAACGACTAATGGAAGAAGGAAGCGAAGTCATGACATTTTGTCACGGGTTGAAATTGCCGGCTCCTGATGGAAAAATGCGCGAAACAGATTGTGCAGACACTGAAGGAATTTTCCGCATATGTGACCCTGATTCCCTCTCTATGTTATTGCTTGCTGATTCAGTGGGCCAATGGCAATATTATTGAGTCGTGTTCGCTGGACCGGATCGATTCGGACCGTGACTCCGCGAGGGCTTTAATTCATGTCAGGATTGGAACAAATCAAAGAGAGCGCACTCGCTGTCCGTAGCATGGCCGCCCGGCATGGCGCACGGAACATCCGGATTTTCGGCTCGATCGTGCGTGGCGAGGATGGCGAAGATAGCGATGTGGATCTTCTCGTTGATATGGACGATGATCGGTCTCTCTTGGATCTAGTCGCCGTTGAACGCGAACTGGGCAAACTGCTCAACCGTAAAGTAGACGTGGTTGTGGATGGCGGCGTAAGCCCTTACCTCAGGGATCGAATCTGCGCCGAGGCTATTCCCCTATGAAAGACGACCGGGTATATCTCTTCCATATCCAGGATGCGTTGCGCCAGATTCGCGACTACGCCCGTGATGGGGAATCCGTCTTTACTTCTGACCGGAAGACGCAGGATGCGGTTATCCGCAATTTCGAGATCATAGGTGAGGCTGTGAAGAACCTCTCGGAAGATATGAAAGGCGCTTATCCGGAAATCCCGTGGAGAGATATCGCCGCCATGCGGGACAAACTGATCCATGAATATTTCGGTGTAAAACTCCAGCTTGTCTGGCGCACGATCCAAGACAATCTGCCTCCGTTTGAGCAGCAGGTGGGAGACATCTTGAAGGCGCTGGAACGAAAGAAGGTCCCATAAGCAAAGGGAAAGTTCATTAAGTATTTATTCAAGGACTGCCCGGAATGAATTCCATGATAGCTATTGCCTACCGTCTACAGCCTACGGTCTCGAGTACTTTGAGTAAAATTAATAATGCATTGCTGGGGAGCGGATGAATAAATCACTATATTATAAGGGCTGATAAGCATTTAAGGCGGGCTTGCGCCCGCAACCCAATTTCTGATTGCCGATTGCCGATTGTTGATTATTGAATACAAAGAAGGCGTCCATCCTGTAGAATCGGGGAATCGCCAAACTACACCGAATCAAGCATCAGGAGGACGCCTTGA
>JAHIJO010000103.1 GCA_018898455.1 Verrucomicrobiota bacterium
GGGGTTACAAGGGGTTAACCACTTGCGTTGAGCGGATAACCCATTGGGTTATCCGCCCAACGCGACGTCTTTTCGCCAATGCCTTGTCAGCATTGACGAAAAGTGAATATTGCGCGATTTTCGCGCAATATTCAGGTATTATCTTTATCCTTTGCGGCTTGGCGAGAGTTGTTTCTTTCTTCTCCCCTCCTCATTCCCATACCCGGCTTTCCACAATATCATACACCTGGATTTGATCTTTGCTCCATATTTCCTTAAACAGCTCCGGATGCTGTTTGACAAACAATAGCATATCCTCCGAATATGCCGTCGAAAAATGCGTCCAGGCATCCCCTCCCCAATGACCCGACCGGGCGCCGTTCATGCTGAAATCCCCGTTCCTTCGATTAACCACCAGCCACCAATCCTGTTTCCGATCCAGATTACGCAATAAAGCCAGCCGATCCGCGCCCTGCGCTGAAGGGGCAACCCACCACCCGCCATCCATCACCTTAACATCCATTCGTTGCAACAGCGCAAATGTGTACCAATCCGTCAATACGTTGACTTGCGGATGCTTCCGGACCAAGGCGATCAGATCGCCCCAGCGCCGTTGATCATTGCCCTCGGCAAGGGGTTTGAGAGTATAAAAACGGCTATTGGACAGTCTCCCCATCAACGTCTCGACGGGCGTCAGCAGGACCAACAACCCCAACAAGGCCGCAGCGGACCATATTTCCCGCAACCCCAGGTCGAGATGCGTGAACATGCCCCTGGCAGGCAATCCGTTGCAGTTCTCGCCACCCAAAGCGGTGACTCGAACCGCCGCTACACCTGCCCGCAGTGCTACCAGCGTTGCAGGCGGGCCAGATCTGTGGAGAGATCCGGCAACTCCCGGACAAAATTTCCGAAGGCTTAATTTGATCTCATTCCAAAAATGCATCGCCAGGAACCCGGCCACGAAAGGCAATGGAATCATATAATTAAACCGGTAAATGACATTCAGGTCAGAAACCCAACGCGAAAGGATCACAAGTGTCAACGGATTAAACACAATCAGGCACGGCATCAACATTCCCGCCAGGATAAATGGCTGGCGCTTGAAATAATGAATGTGTAGCAGAAATAACCCATAGACAAACACGCCCCACCAAGTCACCACTTGGGCGAACTGACCGGTGGGGGGCTGAATAAACCATTTCTGCCCCAACCATTCGCCGTGGAATAGCGGCCTTAAAAGAAAATCCGAATAGACGCCCATCGGCCTTTGCAGGGAATAATAAAACAGAAGACCAAATAAAATAAGCCCGGCAACAAAGAGGATGTGGATTTTCAGCATGTTTCCGGCAGTTAAGTTAACGTCTGATCTTTGCCCCCTGTCATCTATCCCCGCCATTGGCGGGACAAGCATCTGACTGTTCCCGCTCAAAACGGAATCTCTGACATCTGACTTCTGACCTCTGATCTCTGACCATCTGCTTCTCCCCCATACCCACTGCCCTTCCATAACGATAAGCATCCCCAGCCCCATGAAACATGCAAACGCGGCTTCCTGGGAATGGATAACATTCATCGCCATCACCAAGAGCGGTACCAGCCAAAGCGCATGTCCCCACCAGGATCGAGAACGGAAATAGTCCAAAATCAGGATAACCGCCGCCAGATATATCACATAATTAAGGATGGCCGGCGCCAACGCATAATACCGGATATAGGCAAAGATATTGATCCCCAGCCAAAGGACGGTAAAGACCACCGTCCATAAAGAGGCCTGAATTTTCTGAACGCGATGAATTCGCTGACGCGACCACAGGAACAGCGCAAATCCATAGATAGCCAGGCAAAACACCAAGGTATTGGCCAAGGTCAGCGGCCCCGGTAAATCCGGAATGGCCAGGCCGCTCAATCGGCATAGGAGCGCCTGCAGAATATACCAATGCCCTCCTTGCCGCGTTAAAAAATCAAGCAGTGAGCCGGATCCGACTAATCTCCCAAATTGATTGATATGGCATTGATTGAAATGGCCGGACTCCAGGCTGATTTGCCGGGCGTTCAGAAACCGCTCGATATGCACCCACGGATCCGCGGACAATTCCAGATATGGCCCGGCCCAGGCCAGGTAAACCAATACACCTGCCACAATCAAGAGCGGCGGCCACCAGCGATTCCGATGGCGCCACACGCAGTTCGTGACAGAATTCCAGGAAGATATCTCTGTCCGCCTTATGCCCGCTTTGTCGTTGCGCGCCCCGCACTGATGCCAAGCGACAACGATGTTCGCGATAAGTAAAATGGTGACTTGGAGATTGAAAGCCAACGTAAACACCCACACCGGCGCTTTCAGCCACTCCAAAGGCATCAGATTCAGCAACAGCAGGGAATACGAGAACGCAATAGACATGAGGAAAGTCCCGCGCCGGATCGCCAACAGCCGCACGATGAGATATCCGGGCAGAACAAGATGCCAGGCATACAGGCAGAGATAGAGGACGGACGTAATCATTTTGACAAGTAACCACGAAATACACTAAATACACGAAAATCTGCACGGCGCTGGTCTTAAAGCTACCATAGAGAGAATAATCCTAGGATCTATTTTTCGTGTAGTTTGTATGTTTTCGTGGTTAATAAATCCCCCACCGCCTGCATCTCGCGAACCGTTTCGCGCCAGCCGGCAGATAAATCATATTGCGGCACAAAACCCAATTCATGCTGAAGGCGCTTACCGTCCACGGCAATATCTTCCGTGTATTTATCAATCGTTGCCCGGCCAAACGGTTCGCTCCAGCACAGGCAGGGCTTTCACAATGGGGATCAATTGGATACCTTCGACTACTTCCTTATGGTCGCCACCGTATAGAATGATCCTCGCCGCTTCAGGGTAATCGGACGCGAAAGCCCGCATTCCGTTGAGATCACGAGATGTAATATTGCGCTTACGTTTCACTTCTATCGCGGCAAAGGCATCGGCGGCATACACCACAAAATCCACTTCCAAACCGGTTGAGGTGCGCCAGTAACTTATGGTTCCTTCCGAATTGCGCCACGACATCACCGCCCGCAGGTGCTGAAGAACCAGTGTTTCGAGGCTGGCCCCGTCAATTTCTGCCGGGGCATCCAGCGGACCCCTGGGACGGACGGCACGGAAGACACCGGCATCGAAAAGAAAAAACTTGGGGTGCTGTATTATCCGCCGCCGGGCACGTTTCTGGAAAGGAGGGAGGCAAACGCCGACGAGAAGATCCTCAAGAATTCCGAAATAACTTTCGGCAAGCTTGCGCTTAATCTGGCACTCACGGGACACTTCGCTGATATTCAGTAATTGCCCTTGAGAAAAGCTGGCGGTCTCCAGGAAACGGGAAAAGGAATTCAAATTGCGCGTCAAACTTTCCTGCATCACTTCTTCTTTCAGATAGGTTTGAACATAGCTTTGGAGGTATTCGTCCGGGGGAACATGCTTGCGAGGGTCGTAGATGGAAGGAAGCAGGCCGAATCTGACCGCTTTGTCAAAGTCAAAGGAATCGCCAAGTTCAGCGGCCGTCAGGGGATGAAAATGCTTGGTAACAGCTCGGCCACCCAATAGATTGACGCCGGAGCGGCGCAGTTTACGCGCGCTTGAGCCAGTCAGAATAAACCACGGGTTGCGGGCCTCGATCAGACGATGAACTTCATCAAGCAAGGACGGTAGTTTCTGAATTTCGTCAATGATTATTGGTCCATCCGTAGAAGCGCTAATCAGGTTACCAAGGCGCTGTGGATCGGCCGCCAGCATATTAAAGGTCCTTGCTTCCAGCAAATCAACGAAGACTGCAGAAGGAAAGAGATGCCGGAGCCAATAGGTCTTCCCTGTGCCTCGCGGTCCCAGGACGAAGCATGAGATTCCCGGTTTAAATTGATTTTTTCTAGTAAACATATCGCCAATATACATTGCAATTTGGCGTTGTCAAGGGCATTTTACAGTGAAAATAATGCCTGGAAATGTTGCCCGCGGAACACGCTCGGCAATCAATCAGGGAATCAGTGGGTCTGCGAATCAGCGTGAGCACCAGGTGTCGGCATCGCGAATCATCTGCTGCAAATCAAATGCCTTCTTGTAAACCTCAAATTCCCGAAAACACTGAACCTTCATTTTTCCCTCCTGTCCCCCTGACTTACTGCCCTACCCCCCCCTTCCCTCCGATACCAAGCAACTTCCCGCCGCAATCCTTCCGCCAGACTTATCTGCGTTTGAAAATTAAATGCTTTCTCAAAATTGCCGGCATCATATGCGTCATCGGCCAGCTATTTCCGGAGCGTTGCCGGCAGATTGCCCAGGCGGCCGTGCCCGCCGGTCACAGCAGAAACCATCCCCGCAACGGATAAGGCCAATGACGCCGGAATATGCCATGCCGGGATCGCCCTCCCCGTAAAGCGTCGCCAGAATACGACCCAGCACCGCGTTTCAATTTAAACGCAATTCGTATCTTCGCGCAATCAGCTTGTCTTCAATGTCGCGCGCTCGGCTCTGATTCCCCATGCCAGGTAAATCTTGGCCAGGCTTTGATAAGGAACGTCGCGTTTATTGGCCAGAATCTTTATCTCATCCAGCATGTCATTAGGCAGTCGAATGGAGATCGATTTCAGCGAAGGCTTGAGGTTTGGGAAAGATGCCCGTTTTGCCTTTGAGACATCGAAGAAGTCCAGCGCTGAACGCGTGGCCCAAAACTTCCTTTCCTCATCCTCAGTTTTGAATGTTGATCTGGTCTTTTGCTGCGTTTTCATAAAACCGACGCTCCTTCCTGTTCATGTCCCGCGCTGAGATCACTCGAATCTGGCGTTTGCGCATAGTGTAGATAACAACCAGCTTGCGTCCGCCGTCCGTATGCCCAAAGACAGCACCGCGATCTTCGGCGACAGAGTGCCGCGGATCACCCAGAATGACCAGTGGCTCGTTAAAAAAGACCTGCTCGCATTCCCAGTTCCGGACGGCGTGCTTCAGGTTCTTGCTCCGGTTGCCATCATCCCAGTCAAACCCCGAAAACTCCGGGTATTCCGTTGTCATGAACATATAGTATATCTCTCACATATACGCGTCAAGTACAATATCCGAGCTTCTTGCGGAATCGAGCAGGGGTTGGATTGCTATTCTTCAGTGTTATTCCGTGGGCAACAATCCTTCTGTCTTCTTCGTACCTTGGCGCCTTGGTGGCAAATCTCCGGCGGATAAACATGGTGTTCTTTGCGGGTAATCCATCTGCCGCATCTCCTGCACGGTCTCCCTCCATCCTGCATCCAAATCATATTGCGGCACAAAACCCAATTCATACTGAAGGCGCTTACCGTCCACGGCAATATCTTCCGTGTATTTATCAATCATCGCCCGGCTGATGGGAGAATCACGACCAATCAGCCGCATGGCATCTTCAATCATGCCGGCCACGGCACGGGACGGATCAACCGGAATTGAAAAACGCGGCGGTTTGCGTCCAAGAGCTTCACAGATTGCCGTAATAATTTCGTTTAACTTATGGAACTGCCCGTCTGTAACATTATAAATTTTTCCGGCCGCTGGCTGCTGAACCGCAAGCACAACCGCACGGGCAACATCCCTGTCATAGGCCAATGTGCGCCGGTTTTGTCCGGTTCCAATCGGAATAAAACGACTCCGTGCCAAGGCCCTGACCAGCCGTTCATAATTGCCCTTGATTCGCGCACCATACACCGCGCCAAAACGCAGGACAGTCCCAATCGGCTGATAATCTGCGCTTCTGGCATTCAAAACGATTTTTTCGGCGGCCAGCTTGGTCTGGGCATAAAAAGTATCTGGGCGGGCATCTGAATCCTCATTGAGAATTTGTCCGTTTGAAGGACCATACACGGCAATCGTACTGGCCAACACAACCCGTTTGACGCCCGCTTTTACCGCCGCCTCAACCACAGTTTCCGTGCCGCCGACATTAATCTGCTCATATTTTGCGCGCAACTCGGGTGGTGGATTCACAATATGCAGAAGAGCCGCCAGATGCACAACCGCATCCACGCCCTGCATTGCGGATTGAACCGCCGGCTTATCGGTCACATCGCCGATCTGTTCATCAACGTTTAGCGGGAATACGCCGGATAAAGGCCTATCCAGCGAAAACGAACGAACAGCATACCCTGCCTTGCACAATGCCTGCACGACGCTTGGTCCAACCGCGCCCGTTGCACCTGTGACAAGAATGTTCATTACCTATTATGGTCGCATTTACACAATAAATGCGACCCAAATCCTAAAACCTTTTCTGATTCTTCTCATGCGAGATAACCCGCCATGAACAGGGGGATGACGTTACGACGAGAGTCAGTATCGTGCGCTAATACCATCTTCCTTTTCACACACACACCTTTGAACTGCGTCCGCCCCTTGCCGGGCCCGCCGATTTCCACAACCCAGTCGCCGGATTTTGTTGCCAACCAGAAATCGGGCGTTTTTCGCCCCGTGGTTGATTTCAGGTAATGAAAAGGCATGTCCGCCATATTCATGGCGGTGGCAAAAAAATCCTCCCGCACGGCGCCGATGGCATCGTCCCACGACCTGTAAAGCAATCGGTAGGGAATCTGCATCAGAATTTTCGGCTCCCGAAGGACATTGGTCCCCTCCGGATCAACCTGAATAAGGATGAACGCTTTACTCAACAAGTCAACGTATGCAACTGCTTTATACCGCGTGATCCCCAGATTCCTGGCTATTGTTGTGGGATTCACGCCATCCACGGCGGATCTTCCAATAAACGTCAATGTTTTTCTGATCAAGTCTACGTCCTGGTAGGTCACTTTCGCCACGTTGGGAATGTCACGTTGCAGAACCGTGTCCAGAATGCTTCGCAACACGCTCAGCGGATCGGGTTCCGTCAGCGCGAAGGGATACAATCCTCCCTTCAAATATTCATCAAAAAGATATCCGTAGCGCATATGCTCTGGAGTCCAGTTACCATGCCCCACATCATCCAATATTAAGCCGGCAAGCTCCACGCCTTCCTTGAAACGCACATACTCCCGAAAGGAAAACGGCAATACTTGAATCAAGCGCACACGACGGGACAGGTCAAAGGCGGACTGCTGAAGCGCCAAGGCAACTGAACTGGTGAAAACCACGTGGACATCCGGCAAAAAATCAAAAATTTTCTTCAGCTCGCCATCAAACCCAGGCAGAAAATGAATTTCATCCAGCAAGAGCGTTCGAATCCCTTGCTTCTCAAAGAGAACCTTGGCAAACTCAAATAAAGTAACGTCTTTAAATGTATCAATACTGCCATAGAACGACCGATCTGTTTCCATGGCCAACTGCTTAAGAATCACTGTCTTGCCAACGCCGCGCGGTCCCACTATCCCGATAAAACGTCTGCCTTGTTCTTTTCGAAGCGCAATAAACACATCCCTGTGGATCGGAAATCGCTTTGACTCGGTTCGCGCCAAGGCATCTAATGCTTGAAGTTCAGTAATACTCATAGTGAGAATAATGCATTCTTAGTAAATGATTGTCAATAATGAGTTGCATTTTGTTTAAGCATTATTCCGGAAATGCATTAACAAGATAGCCGCCTCAACCACGGTTGCCGTGCCGCCAACGTTGATAACCAGGCACAAGAGTTCCTGGTTCGTTGTTCTTTGTTCTTCGTTTCGGATTAATCCGTCGGCTGACTTCTGCGGCAACCAAGAACGAAGAACCATGAACTTAGAACACGCCTGCGGATGGATCAGTCACATCGCCGATAAGCGATTGAACGCCGTTTGGAAATGCTCCCGGGGGGGGGCATCAAGCGAGAAAGAGCGAGCCTGATGCCCGGCTGAGCATAACGCATCAACAACACGCGGGCCAACCGCACCACTCGCGCCGGTTACTAACACGGTTGTGCCTTTTGAAATACTCATGTTGCAAGTTTATTTGCTATTAGCCGGACTTCTCTGACCCCTTGCCTTCTGGACTATAGTTCGTCGATTATAACAACCCGAGGCGTATGAATCTTGCGCCACGCCCGGTCATTGGTCAACACAAAATCCACGCCGCAAACCAGTGCGGTGGCCAATTGGATGGCATCGGGGGTCCGCAATCCTTCATGCGCGCGGAATCGGATGGCGGCTTCGGCGACAGGCACGGTAAGAGAATAAATACTCAGTTGCTCCGAATTGGTCAAAAACTCCCGATATCTGGCCGCCAATTTGGCCTGTCCCTGTTTTTCCGGCAACGACAGGATTTCGATATACGTTATCATCGAGGTGACAAGCATAATATCCAACCTCGTCACCGCATTAAAGAAATCGGTCAGAATTTCAATATAGCGGTCGTTTTCCTCGATAAAATAAATTAACGGCGCCGTGTCAATGAACACGGTTTGACCTGATTGTAGCTTTACGCCCATTGCTTGCGCTCACCTTCCACGTAAGCATCTGCGCCGACCGAGCGCCACAGCGCTTTGCCAATGCCACGAATTTTACGTAAATCCAATTTCCCGGCAGGCTGGCGGACTACAGGCGACAGATCCGTCAATCGGGCAATCCGTTTCCCGGCTCGTTCAATCAACACATCTTTACCTGTCAGCGTAACAATATTAAGCAAGCGTCCGAAATTACGCCTGGCATATACGGCGGAAACAATAGTTGCCATAAACCCTCCCTTATTTATAATCAATCGATACAATCATATCAATCGATATGATTATGTCAAGTCGCAGTTATGTTTTGACCATGACCCCTAAAAAGTTCTGTCAATTCCTGTTTCGATGGTTGCCCCCGAGTGCTCCCGGTCGCCGTGCGGCCTATCCATGGAAAACATACGGACAGCATGCCCGGCTGAGCATAAAGCAGCAACAACGCACGGCCCCACCGCACCCGTCGCGCCTGTGACAAGAATATTCATTACTGGAATCTATTCTTTATTCAATTTTAGGATATGCGGTTTCACTCCGTTGATGCCGACGCCAATCTGCTGAGCCAGCTCCTCTCGTGTCATCCGACTGTTATGCCCGATCAGTTCCATCGGAAACATCACCGCCATGGGCCGGGCGCATTCCACCGCAAGCGAATCGGTTTTCCGGCGATGATCGCCGCGACCAGCGGAGAGATAAAAGCGCCCACGACGGCAACAACCTCCGCAAAGGATATCGGAATGGAGTTCTGCTGGAGACGCTTCCGAAATGCAGTCCACACAACCTGTTTGACGGATGCGAACGACGCCGTGAAAGCCACAATTGCGTCCGGCAGTGGGATACCACGGTTGTCGAAGGTGCGGCGAATCGCCTCACTCAGCAGTGCGCCCTTAAAATCAAACTGCCTGGACAACAGCCAGATATCATAAAAATCCTTCATCCGGCTGTTTAGTTCGCGGTGCCGAACCATGGATTCAAACTTTTCGGCAATGGCGCTCTCCCGGCTGTATCCCATCAACAGCGGCGACGGAAAATCAAGCAAAACAGGCAGAGTACACGGTTGTGGCCCAGGAAACACCACATCACCAAATCCAACATCTATCTGGATGGTTACCCTGGCTGAATCCAGTTCCCCTTTGAAACGAATACGGACACCTTTATAGTATGCATCTTGGGTGATTCGCTCCGTCTGAATCGAATTCGTGTTGAAAACGAGGCCGTCAGGAGATACCGCAACCGCGAGAACTTCCTTTATCTGGGCAACCATGCTTGCTTCATCGTTAGGCGTTTTGCCCAACAAGTCAATGTCCATGGTAGGACGGAACTCCGGCGAGTTCCAAGCTCTCAGCATCAGCGCACCTTTAAGGATAAAGCGATGGACATGCGGGGAGAGGGAGAGCCGGTAGAGGAATCGCTCCATGGCATAATACTGAAGCAGTTCACTGAATGGCCGATGGTCGCTCCTGGCTCGGTTGAGAAGGCGCTGGCGAATGGATGCAGGCACATTCGTTGGCGACTGGGGGCTCATATCATTGCCTCAAGATAAGGGCGCATCACTTTTTCAATCCGACAGATTCCGGCATACTTTAGCAGTTCGCCCAGATTGAATGCCTTCCGCGTTTTGTATAGGTTCAGCGCCTCAATAACCACATCCATCCCGATCTTGTTGCGGAACTTAAAAACATCGGCCAGTGTTTTTTCCGGGCTGTATATCCTGACCTTGACGCCATCAAGCAGATGCTGCTCTATGCCTGCGTTCAGACTGACCGCTGAAAAGCGATGCACCGAGATTGGCGGATACTCAAGCCTTGGTGGTTCAGCCCCCTTTTTCAGCGCGATGTAAACCGCATGCGGGATTTGGGTTGTCAGTTCATGGAAAGCCAGTGCGGAAATCAGGCAGACCACCGCCTTAGGAATTCGCATGGCCACCGTAACAAGATCGGGATTCGAAATCGTCGCCTGGTTTGCAAGGTGGTAAATGCCGCGGGAAACCTGTTCCAGAATGCCTTCTTCACGAAGTTGACAAAGCGTGCGGGAATGAATACCAACTCGAAGGGCTTCGGAACTACGCACCATTCCACCACTAGCCCGCATAAGTCTTATGGCTCTTGCCCGTGCGCATTCCGATGTGTTTGCTTTCTGCATGGATGATATTACCAATCCTTATGTGTAACTACTGGTATAATCATCCAATCCGGCTCAACGGTCAAGCCTGGATATCGAAATTCTCATTGTGGTATTCCGGTCTGGTGTCCGTCGTCTGTCCTCTGCCGTCCGCTGTGCGGCCTATCCAATGAAAACGTACAGACAGTATGACCGCAGCCTCGCATAAAGCCCGCACAACACACGGACCCACCGCGCCGGTTGCGCCGATAATTCAATGCTGGCCGGCGACGCTGACAATTTATCGCAATAGCAAGGTGGTTTATCGTTCAAGGGCAGTCATTACCTCTTTCGGATGGAAGATGTAATCCGTCTGGCCTTGGGGGGGGGGGGGCGCGGCCCCCCCCCCCCCCAACCAGCAAACCGTCACAATACGCCGGCCTTGCGCCTCCGGAATGGCACACGCTTTCTCAC
>JAHIJO010000012.1 GCA_018898455.1 Verrucomicrobiota bacterium
ACAACCCGCCATGATCTCAGACCCCGGCCTGTATCCACATGTTCACCTAATTACGCATCTTTCGTTATTGGTTTCCAGACAATGACCTCCTTGACCTCAGACGACATGGAATATTTCGGGGCTCAATCTCTTCACTTGCGTTATGGCTGATTATCTCCTTGTCTATAGCTCCGCACCGTTCGTTGCCTCCCGATACGTATAGTCCGTAATAGCCTGATGGTTAGTCTTTGGCCATTCCGCCTTTGGCGGACAGTTCATGCCAGCTTACTTGGCGCACTCATAGGCATCTCCCTCAATTGATTATCAAGGTAACCCCACCATGGCACCATGTTCAAGCCAAACATTCGCTCATTTCTTACCAAGCTCCTTTCTCATGGCCGCGATGTTCTCGCGCAAGGTTTTCCGGGCGTCGGAAAACTGCCGGGGAAACGCGGCGTCCATCCGCCCCGCCAAATCTTCCATCTGCCGCAAATAGCCCCACGCCGCCGCCTGCGTGGCCGTTGCCGATAGCAGTTTGCTGAAGTGGACGCGGACCGGATTCAATCCGGTGTCCGCGTTGAACCGCAACATGCCCGGGTAGGCCTCAACCAACTCCTTCAGCGCATTCCTTTGGGCGCCAGCGTCCGCAAGGTGACCTATACTATTTGACTGATCTTCTAGGGCGTGTTATCCAAATGGAGCCGGGGTGCCCGCCTGCAATTTGTCAGCCGACTGAGCGCATTTCGCGTCCCCGGCGCTTCGCCGGGGTTGCAAACGGGTGCGTCCGTTTGCACCGAAATGCGCTCTGCCGCCTCAGAAAACAACGATACACATAAAATAACGTTTACTCACCAGTTCGACAATCCCTGCATCAGACGCCCAACAGGTTCACGCAGAGGCAAGCAGGGTGCGCAGGGAGCGGTAATCGGTCTTACCGGTGCCCAACGTGGGGATCGCATCCACCCGCCGGACATGGCGGATGTTATGCAACGGGGACAGACCCGCCTGGCGGATGGCCTGGTTGGCCTCGTCGCGGCTGATCTCCCGCGAGGTAAAAAGGACGATATCCGGATTGGTCTCGATGGGCGTACTCTCCACCGCCAGCACGGGGCCTTCATCCTGATCCGAACCGGCCGCGAAGGCGTGGACCAGGGCTTCCTCGATGGCCGGCAGGGAAATCATTTCACCGCCCAGTTTGACAAACCGCTTCAAACGACCCGTGAACGTCAGTACGCCGTCGGGTCCTTCCTTGATCAGATCGCCGGTGCGATACCAGGATTTACCCTCAAACGACTCGAAGGGCGATGGCCCGTCATAATTCAGGTATCCCTCAAACACGCTGGGTCCGCGCACCAACAGCATCCCGGACTGACCCGCCGCCACGCGCCCCCCACCCTCCACCGCGCGGATGACATACTCCACCGACGGCAAGGCCTTGCCGATGGTGCCGGGCTGGGGATTATTTTCATCATTGACGGAAATCGCCGGCGAACATTCGGTGATGCCGTAGCCTTCGAGGATTGCCAGATGCGGCCAGCGCTGGGCCACGGTTTCATACACCTTGGCCGGACATTTTTCAGCGGCGGCCACCACCTTGCGCAGAGCGCTCATCTGCCGATCTTCGGCGGCGCGGATGATGCCGTTGAGGAAGGTCGGCGTGCCCATCAGCAAAGTGACCCCGTAGGTCTCAATGATCCTGGCCAGGTAAGCGCCTTCGGTCGGGTTGGCGTGAAACACCACGCGCAACCCGGCGCAGAGCGGAAAGAGCATGGAACAGGTCAGGCCGAACGAATGAAAGGGCGGCAGCATGCCGAGCACCCGGTCCGAGGGCAAGAACCGATAAACGCGGACAATATCCCGGATATTAGTCAGGATATTCGCATGCGTCAGGGGCACGGCCTTGGGAAAACTTTCCGAACCGCTGGTAAAAAGCACCACGGCCGTCTTCGGGACGTGCACTTTGCCCAACGAACCCGGATTGAAGCGGGCGCCAAACCAGGCGGTCAGCTTGTCGATCCAAGTCAGGTGGCGGCCGACATCCTCCATCAACACCAACCGGTCACGGATTGCCGAGAGATCGACTCCCTGCAATTCGAGCCGGGACACCAGGGCATTGGCCGTGACAATCCGCCGCACGCCCAGCAGATCCATGGAACGAATGAGCGTCCCGACGCCAGCGGTCCAGTTGACCATTACGGGAATTTTACCAGCAAACAGCGCGGCCAGGTACAGGACGGCGGCCCCCGTCGAGGCGGGAAGCATGATTCCAAGATACTTACCTTCCAATGAAGCCAGAATCGGCTTCAGCGCCATGATGGCGGTGAGAATATCGCGATAGGTCAGCACCCCGCGCATCTGGTCGGCCATGGCGGGTTTGGCGGGACAGCGCCGGGCCTGTGCCAGAAATACCTCCGTCAGGGTGGTACCTGCGGGAACCATGGGAAGTATCCGATCCGGGCGGAAGTGCCACTTGAAGAACTCATGACGGACGCGACAAAGCGCGTCCCTCCATCGCGAAAATGATCGTTTGTCATGATTTTGGGAGGGCCACGCTTCGTCGTGGCCGTCTTTGCCTGAAGTGTTGCACGTGGCTTGGGCGGTGAACCATTTGGCGGGTACCGGTTTAAGCGTAATGGGCCCGGCGGCCTGCATATTGCCCTGGGCTGCCATTAACACATCGGCCACGGTTTGCAGAGACTCAACATCTCCCACGGCAAACCCGAACTCCTGTTCCAGCCACGGGCCGAGTTCCGCGCGCGCCAGACTGTCCATGCTCAAATCCCGCGCCAGATTCGCCGTGACCTTGACGATCGGAACGCCAGTGACTTCCTTGAGATGGGCCAGCACGATATCCCGGGTCGCGGCCGAAACCTCTTCCAATTCTCCGCCCGTCTTCCCGGCAACCGGTTCCGACATGGTCCGCACGCCGCCGCGTTCCCAGAAATAATACGGCACATGCGTGTTGGGCAGCGCGTCCTGGTTGTAGAACGCTTCCAGATACCGGTTCTGCACGGCACGATCTTGGGTGCGCGGCAGGTCGCCGGGTTCCGCCAGCTCGATGGATACTTCCCGCCGGGGCGTAAAGAACAGGCCATTGACCAGGATGGCCGCCAAGCCTTTAAGCAACACCTGCCCAAGCTTTGGCGATCCCACCGGCGCGCGCCCGAACCGACTGCCCCACAGACCGCGGGTCCGGATCAGGACCACGCGAATGTCCGGCGCTTCTTTCAGCAGGGTTTCGACCAGGCTGTTGCCCCCCAGATCTTCGAACCGGCTCCGGTAAATCCGGCCCGCCGGCCAGAACAGGAGGTTGTCGCCGCGTCGGACCGCTGCGATGCAATCTTGTATTGCCTGCTCGACCTCCCCACGGCTGGAGACACCGTACCGGGTCGTATCGAGAATGGGCATCACACCCAGCCGGGCCGCCAGGGAGCGGATCACGGGGATATCGATCTGATCCTTATCGGCCAGCACCCGGGGACGGAACCGGCGGCGCAAGGCAGTCACGATCATGACCGGATCGATCAGGGCGGGATGATTGGGCAGAAAGAGGATGCCTCGTGTCCCCCGGGCCGCGACGGATTCCAAGCCGGTCAGACGGATTCGATACCGCAACCGAAGCACGATTTGCGTCAGCCAGCAAAGCAGTGTCATCATAATGATATTCCAAGGAACTTGTTTTTTATGCAGTTGCCTGTCCGAAGTGCACTTGTAGGGCGCGATCTTGCTCGCCGCCGTCCCGAGCACTCCCTATGCCTCTTGTGCCATAACTCAAAGCGCTCGTTGCTTCAGCCACGGAAGTGACGTGATCGGGACTACGCTTGGACTCGTCGCTGACGCGGAAATCAACGGGGGTAATGCCTCAGTCATGGGGGAAATTGGTTTTGTTGTAGCGCCGCACGGTGTGCGGCGATCCGGAAAATCCGCGGAATTTCGCGCCACCCCGTGGCGCGCTACAGGATCAGTTGCCATTTCCTCCCCCTGTGACTGAGGCATTACGTTTTTCGGTTCTCCAATCGAACCTTGGCCGCCGCGCGACAGACAACCTGACAATCCTTCTCATCATTCTGTTTTCACTGCGCATCCTGCGCGCAAATCGTTTTTATTACTTCTGAATGCTAGCGCTTACCATTCGAATGACCCGGCGGCGGGTCACGAGATAATGGTTCGGCGCGTCGTTCATTCTCACTCTTTTCTTGAAGCCATTCCAACTTCTTCCGCACTTGCGCTGGCAAGTTCGTTTGCCCACACGCCCTACCGATCAGGGACTTGGCCTCTGTCAGTTGCTTGCGTCAATCTCTCGCCCGCCAAGGCCAACTTCAATGCGATCCGCCGCGTCGGATCGCAATCCGATCGAAAGGGAGCGATCCCGGCGATAGCCGGCGGGTGATGTTCGCCCCGTTGGGTCGTGTTTTTCCGTCTCTTTCGACCAACGGTAAGGGTCGCACTGTGCACCGGCGTCTGGACCTTCTGGCTCATCGGTCCTACGCGGTCTTCCTGTGGCGCGCAGGCCGGGGCGGGAAGGAGACCATGCGTCCGGGGTGCTGGCGCTCTCGGTCTCGCAGGTCGGAGGCCATGGCGCACAGATCATAATCGAACCGCTTGGCATATTCCTGCCGCACGCGGCGCACTTCGTCAATGATGGGGTCTGTGTGCATCGTCAATCCTCCATGAGTTCCTCAGGCGTACAAATCACCGGGTCAGTGATTGTTCGGTCAAGGCTTTAATTTTTTGATAATGTGCCGGGCGAGATGATCTTTGATTTCGCGGTGACGCGGGATGGGTTGGCAAACGCCTGTCTGGAGATTTTGATACCAATCATGCCGGCCGCCGTGGCGAATGAAAACGCAGCCTGCCTTTTCAAGCTCCCGAATCAGGTCATTTCTTTTCATGCGAGTTGCAATTCCCCAACGTGCTTCACATTGGGTATCGCGCTGCTTGTGAGATCGGCATAGATATCCTTGAGGTTTTCCTGCAATTCCTCAAAGGTCTCGCCCTGGGTCTGGTAGTCGGGATATTCTTCCAGATAACCAAGCCACATGTCATCATCTTGCCAATAAATGTATCGAATGGAATTCATGTTTTTTGAATACCCAATAAACGTGTGATTTTTTCAACCTTTTCTTTATCTTTATTGCATACGAATTAATAATTTATCCTGACTGCCGCGACTATACAACAATGATCGACGCCGTACAAGCGCAAATCGAGCGGCATATGGATAAGCCATAGGAGCACATAATCAACTCATCTTTCGGAAAATACTCCCATCATGATGACCAATCAATACGCCGGAACACGAACCACAGCGCCAGGCTGACCGCCAGGGTAAAGACGCCGATAATCCCCAGGGATGAGGTCGGCGCCCAGCAGGCATTCATCACGTTGGACAGCGGACCGGAAAGCAGGATGCCCGTGAACACGGCAAAATTGGCGGTGGCCCACACTTCGCCCTTCTTCGTGGGGTCCGCGCGGATCTGGAGAAAACTTTCCACTGGGATCAGGAACAGGCCGCCAAAGAGACCGGTCAGGGCAATCGCGGAATACAACGCCGGCAGGATGAGGGCCGGCGGCAGTATCGGCACGGCGGCCGTCAGGATCAGGATGAGGCCCATGCCGATTCCCGACGCCGGCAGAAACCGGTGCCAGCGCTCCGGCGTCACCAGTTTGGAACTCGCCAGGCCACCGATGATGATCCCCACCAGCTGGGTAACGATCAGGAGGCTGGTCGCCGTTTTACTGAGCTGGAATTGCTGAATTCCCAGCGGATTGATGATCAGGATTTGGATCGAGCCCGCAAACCAGATGAAAACATCGGCCGCCAGCCCTGTGATCAGAAGTTTGTCCCGGGCAATCTCGCGCAGGCTTTTCAGCGTATGCCACGGACCAGACCAGGGAAAGGACCGGGCCACGCTGGCCGGGGGCTTGAATGGCGCGCCATAGCTCAAGAAGAGTCCCGCCAGGGCCACGCCCAGGACGGTGACACCCACATAATATCGGCCTGCTTCTATCCCCAGGATATAACCGGGACGGTCCAGGATCATCCCCGCCAGCGCGATTCCCAGGAGAATAGCGGACGTCGAGGCCATCCGCAAAAATGCATTCGCGCGAATGACGTAATCGGCCGGATACAATTCCGGGATGGATCCGTTCAGCGCCGGACTGAAAAGAGTCGCCTGGAACCCCATGACAGCCAGCATGCCGAAAATCAGCGGCCAGCAGTCGGTCATGACGCCGGCAGCGCCCAGCACCATGGCGGCCAGTTCCAGCCATTTACAGCTGATGATCACCTGCCGTTTGGCGAACCGGTCGGAAAGCCATCCGGCCGGCGCGGCAAAGAGCAGAAACGGAAAGGTGAACACCGCCAGCGCGTAGCCCTGCATGGAGGTGTTCCCGATCGCCACGGCGAGAATCAGGACCGCCTGCTTGTAGAAATTATCGTTGAACACCCCGAAGGAAAAAGCGCCGGCGATGGCGGTAAACTTTTTCCGCGCCTGCCTGATGATCTGATTTTGGAGTTCGGTACTCATGATGGAACGAGACTATTCAGGTCATCCTACTTTGGAGTGCGGTAGCCAACGCTACCGCTTTTCCATCGTGAAGCGATGGCTTCGCTGAATAGTTACGATAGAACGATGCCAGCATAATGCATGGGCAGGAGAGCACAAGCATTTTAACCTGATCTGAAATTACTCCCCAATTTTCCATCGCCAAGATCATTGCTTGATCACCTCGGCGGCGGGCACGCCGAGGGCATCTTCGCTAATAATCCCCTTCCTCACAAAGATCGGACGCATCTGCCGGCGCATGATTTTCAACTGTCGGTAGAAAAGGATCGATCCGACAATGCACCACAAGCCGTTCAATACAACGGCGGCGGGCGCGCCCATCAGGCGGGCCATGAATCCCGCGAGCAGGCTTCCCAGCGGCACCATGCCCATGAAGGCCATGGAATACAAGCTCATTACGCGGCCCCGCATGTGATCCTCCACCAGCGTTTGCAACAGCGTGTTGCTCGACGCCAACTGCACCAGCAGGCCGAATCCGATCACCGGCATGACCAGCACCGACAGCCAGACCCATGACGACAACCCCAGGCCTATCAGGCCGAGGCCCATGACCGCCGGGGCGGCGGCGATCCAAATCGTCAGACCCCGGACCGATTCACGCATGGCCAGGAGCAGGGCGCCCGCCAGGGCGCCGGCTCCGGCGGCGGAAAACAACAGGCCGTACAGCCCGGACCCCTGATGAAGAATCTCCCCGGAAAAAATTGGCAACAACACCGTGTAGGAGGCGCCGGACAGGCTGACCAGCGAGAGCAGGAGAAGAATGTTGCGAATCGGCGGAAATCCTAAGGCATAATAAATCCCCTCGGCCGCATTCCTGAAGATGTTTCCCGTGACCGCGCGGCGTCCGCAGGGCTTGACAACCATGGCCCATAACGACGCAATGACGGCGATATAGCTCGCGGCATTCAGCAGGAAACAGAACCCGGCCCCCACGGTCTTCAACAGGATCCCCGCGATGGCCGGCCCGATGATGCGCGCCCCGTTAACCATCGATGAATTCAATGCGATCGCATTACCCAGATCGCCGGGCTGATCAACCATTTCAATCATGAAGGACTGCCGGGCCGGAATGTCCAGGGCATTGATCAGACCCAGCATGAAAGAGAGCAGGATCAACTGCTCCAGCGTGATTACATGCGATAGGGTGAGCCCGGCAAGAAGTGCGGCCTGAACCATGGCCAGGATTTGCATCACAATCACCAGGCGCCGGCGATTCCAGCGATCGACGAACACGCCCGCCAAGGGAGCCAGCAGGAAGGTGGGTAGTCTGCCGACAAAGGCGACCACACCCAGCCATACCGCGCGAATGCCCTCGGGTTTTCCTTCCGTAAGCTCGTAGGCAAGCCAGCCGATGGCAATCATCTGCATCCACGTACCGACGAGCGAAATCCCCTGCCCCATGAAGAACAACCGATAATTGCGATACCCCAGCGAGCGGAACATCCGCTGGAATCGCGACAGGCCGGGCACATTGGAATGAGAAGCATTCATACTCGCAGATTTTCCCTTGCTTTTTAGCCCTGATGATATGGCTTTAGTGGCGGAATTAAAGCCTTTTCAGCTCGCAAGCAATTCTTCCAAGGAATTTGATGTTCAATCCCTTGGAAGAATTGAATTGATACCGGTTCGTATTTTACTGGACAATGTCGTCTTCCTTTGGTTTTATTGCGCTTGGATTTCACAAATCTACCTTGGAGGTAAGAATGAAAATTGGCGTGATGGTTGAATCGTTCCGGCTCGGACTCGATGGCGGGCTCCAGGCTGCCGCCGATCTGGGCGCAGATGGCGTGCAGATATATGCCACCCATGACGCAATGCACCCGGCAAACCTGACCGCCACCGCCCGTGCCAAACTTCGCCAAAGAATTGCAAGCCTGGGACTGGAGATATCAGCCCTGTGCGGCGACTTCGGTGGACATGGATTCCAGATCGCGGAGGATAATCCCAAGCGGATCGAAGACTCTCAACGCGTCGTGGATCTGGCCGTGGATCTCGGGTGCCGCATCGTGACCACCCATATCGGCGTCGTACCGGCCAAGGCTACCCATCCGCGCTATGTGATCATGGCCAAGGCCTGTGAAAAACTGGGACGCTTCGCCGGCGAAGCGGGAGTTGCTTTCGCCATCGAAACCGGCCCCGAACCGGCCGCCGTCCTGCGCGCGTTCCTCGACGATCTTAATGTCGGTTCAGGCCTTGGGGTTAATTTTGATCCGGCGAACCTGGTCATGGTTTGCCGCGAAGACATTCCTCAAGCCGTTCAGACGTTGGCCTCCTATATTGTCCACACCCATGCCAAGGACGGGATCAATCTCAAACCCGTGGATCCGGAAGTGCTCTACGGCTCCTTCATCAAGCCGGTGCCGGGCTTCTGTTGTACCGATTACATCGCCGAAGTGCCCCTCGGAAAAGGCCAGGTGCCTTTCGAGGCCTACCTGGCGGCTCTGGGCCAGGCCGGATACGACGGCTACCTGACAATTGAACGGGAAGTGGGACAAAACCCCAAGCAGGATATTGAAGAAGCCGTATCGTTCCTTAAAACGTTGATCAACAAGAAAGGATAAGACATGTCGAAGCTCAAGGTAGGAATCATCGGGACCGGCGCCATCGGCGCTATTCACATGGACGCATACAAGGCCTGCAACAAGGCGGAATTGGTCGCACTATGCGACATTTCAGAAGCCCAACTGGCCGCGCAAGGAAACCGGCTTAATATCAGCCAGCGGTTCACCGATTATCGCGAATTACTGCGCTCCGATGTGGATGCCGTCAGCGTCTGTGTCGGCAATGCCCTGCATCGGAACGTTGCCGTGGCGGCGCTCAAGGCGGGCAAGCACGTCCTGCTTGAAAAACCGATGGCCATGAATGCCAAGGAAGCCGCCGAGATTGTTGCGGCCGGCGTCAAGGCGCGCAAGGTCATCCAGATCGGCATGGTCAACCGGCAACGGAGCCAAATTCAATTGGCCAGGAACTACGTGGAAAAAGGATTGCTGGGTAAGATTTATCATATCCGCGCCGTGCTTATTCGCCGGCGCGGCATTCCGGGATTGGGCGGCTGGTTCACCACCAAGGCGATGTCCGGCGGCGGCCCGCTGATTGACATCGGCGTTCACTGGTTTGACGCAGCCATGTATGTCAGCGGACTCTGGAAACCCACCCGCGTAAGCGCCATGACGTATGCCAAGTTCGGTACGCCGATGAAAAACTACCGCTACGTCAGCATGTGGGCCGGCCCGCCGAAATTCAACGGCAAATTCGACGTCGAGGATTATGCCACCGGATTCGTGCGATTCGGCAAAGACGCCAGCATGGATTTCGACATCGCCTGGGCCGCCAACGCCGAGGACGCCGGCTTTGTCGAGATTCTTGGCGACAAAGGCGGGATTCGGATGCTCGACAGCAAACCCTTAACCCTGCTGACCGAGCATAATGGCCACATGGCGGATATTGCGCCCAAACATACCGAGGTGAATGTCTTTCAAACGCAGGCCGCCAAGTTCCTCGCGGCCTGCCGCGGCGAATGCCCGCCGGCGGCGACGGCTCAGGAAGGCCTGACGGTCATGAAACTGCTGGATGCCGTGTACGCGTCGTCCAAACTGGGGAAAGAAGTGGACCTATAGATTCTATTTTGTCGAATCTTAGCTTTCCAGACGCTCCCCCCCCATTGGCGAGAATACGAAGTATCCGTGGCGAGAACTGGCGTGCATGGCTGGTGGAGATAGTTCACCAAGTCGCCCCATGACGGGGCAAGTGGCCCCTTGCAGCTTAACTGCGACGGGGGAAGTCAGAGGTCAGTCTGGATTCGGCAGTTCGAGCTACTACGAAACGAATAGCTCGAAAAATCAATTAATTCAGGTGGAACGATCCAGACCAGCCGGGAAATACCGAATCCCCTTCTCCTCGCCCTCCCGCCGGATCAGCCCCTTGGTCTCAAGACCGGCCAGTAACCGATTAGCCCGACTTTCGCAACTCGAGGGTTGTTTCTTCGTAATTCCCTTAAAAAGGGCCTTTCATCTGTCTAGGTCTTCACCACAACAGCATGGTCGGGGGCCTCGCTGTGCGTGATTTTTGGCGGCGGTTGCTCCGGCAGGTTCAG
>JAHIJO010000104.1 GCA_018898455.1 Verrucomicrobiota bacterium
ACTCCCAGCCCGCCCTCCAAAAATAGCCGGCGTGGGGAACCATTACCAAGCGTGGAAACAAGAGCAAAAACGGAGGTGGACATACAAGAAACTATCTCTTATTTTAACCGGAAAACTGTCCAACCAATGGGGGGAAGCTCACTGTATCGCCCCCAGTTCAACATTGACCCGCAAAAGGGCGCCGTCCTGATCGGCTATATTCAAGCGTCGGCCGAAACGCATACGACTGTACCTCTCCGCAGATCGTTGCCGGACGAGGATGACAATTCATTCATGGAAGTCGCGCTCTCT
Source organism: Verrucomicrobiota bacterium (assembly GCA_018898455.1). GTDB lineage: Bacteria > Verrucomicrobiota > Kiritimatiellia > JAAZAB01 > JAAZAB01 > JAHIJO01. The sequence continues at coordinate 292 of JAHIJO010000104.1, forward strand.
TCCGGCGCCAAGTCTCTCGTTACCGGCAATCTCCGGTATTTTCCGGAGCGCTGTCGAGAGGGCGTGAGGGCGCTGGCATCCAGGGAATTCCTGGACTTTTTCAGAAGGCGCCGAACAAGCATCTGACACGAATATTCACTGCATGTGCTTAATACGCCAAAGGCTAAGCCCGACAGCCTGCTAGATGAAGTTGACGTGGTGGTTGTCCGGGATGAAAGTCGCCTCCAACGCCCTTTATTGAATTCTTTTCTTGAAACCTTCATCTGGCAAAAATTGGCTACCCAACCCATGGCTTGCCACGCGTTGCGCGATGTGAGGGGGTCTATTTGGGGCAACCCGACCTCTCTTTTCCTGACCCCGCTACCACGGGAAGTTTTCATTGACTGGCGGTTGCCGTGGCGTATCCACTGGCCGAGAGCTTGACAAACCAGGTCGAAGTGGATTCCTGGTATAGCGCCGGGTCAACCTTGCCATCCCCGTCGAAATCGCCAACCACCGGGGTGTATTCCGTGCCGCCGAATCCCCACAACGTGCTTGTAATGTAACTACTTGCCGAGAGCAGGACACTCCAGTTGCCGGTTGCCGCCTGGTACACCGCCCCATCCGCGCGCGCGTCTTGGTCGTACATCCCCGCCACGACCTGGTATCCCGTCCCGCCGAAACCGTTGATATACGCCGGAGTATAACTGCTCCCGGATAGCTTCACGATCCAGTTTCCCGTCACTTCATGGTAAATCGCCGGATCGGCTTGCCCATCCCCGTCATAATCCATGGCCGCCGACCGGTAGCCCATCCCGCCGAATTCCAGCAGAACTGCGGTCGCGTAACTAATCCCTGACAATTTCACCTGCCAACTGCCCGCGGCTTCATGATACACGCCCGGATCGGCTTTCCCATCCCCGTCGAAGTCCTGGATTACGGCGGTATAGCCGACCCCGCCAAACGCCGTGAGCGTGGCAATGTCATACCCGCTGGCCGAAAGCATGATCGACCAGTTCCCCGTGACCTCGTTGTACACTGCCGGATCAGCCTTGCCGTCCCCGTCAAAATCATTCGGAATCGCCTGGTCGCCGGATCCGCCAAGGGTTGCCGTCGCCGCGGCATACCCGCTGGCGGACAGCTTGACCGACCAGGTTCCCGAGGATTCATGGTAGAGCGCCAGATCGTTCTTTCGGTCCCCGTCGAAATCGCCCGATATTGGGACTTTAGGGCCTCCGGAGCCCGTATCAATCGTAATCGTTCCGCTACGCGTTGCAATGTTGTTGCTCAGGTCCGGATCACTGATCGTTGCGGCCCGTACCCGAACGAATACATAATACGTGCCCGAAGCATCCGCCGGAATCGTCAGGTACGTCCGATCCGTATCGGTCAGGGTGATCGTAACATTTTCGCCGGCCATTAAGCGCAGGGTGTCGTTAAAGCCGCCGATCTGGATCGCGTTCGTGTCATAAGTTGCATTACGGGAAACATATAAATAATAGCTCACAGTCGCATCCGCCATGGCATCCGGACCTATGTTCCGGATCACGAACGCGGCGTAATCGGGATGCGCACCGGCCGCGATAGTCGTCGGCAAAAACAGGAAACTGCTTGCCGCCAGGTCCGCACTGCCGGATAACACGGCGGTGCAGTAGCCCTGGTCGGACGCGCTGTAATCGCTGTTGGTCACTGAATTCATTGCCTTGACCCAGTAGAAGAGAGAGAGCCCCGGCCAGTTTGTGGCACCCAGATCGTCATACGTCGTGCTGATACTCGCCCCGATCAGCGAAGCGGAACTGGTGGTATTGGTCAAGCTCCGGTAGATGAGGTAACTGGTGGCACCGGTCACCGAATTCCATGCGACTTGGACCTTGTCGGTATAGGTGCCGTCACTGGCAGCCACTCCCGTGGGGACCGTGAGGGTGGATGCCCCGCTGCTGGCGTAGCCATAATCGGAACCGCTGAATGGACTAGCCACATAGACGTTGGTGGCTTTGATCCAGTAATAATTCGTTATCCCGGCGCTCACCGCAATATCCTGATAAGTGGTACTGCCGGCGGTAGTCTTCAAGGCGGCCAGGGCCAGGTTATTGTTTGTTCCGGACCAGATTTCGTAGCCTTGGGCTGAGGGAACGCTTGACCAGATAAGGTTTACCACGTCAACAGTGCCTTTCGTGGCGGTAAAATTTTGCGGTCCCAGCAAGCCGCCGCCGGTATTTTCCAGGTTTTGACGGAATTTGGGCCAGGCGGAATTGCCCAGGGCGCCGCCCACACCGGTCAGGCTGTAGAAATTGCCGTCGGATGTGCCGATATACACGGTCCCATCAGACGCCACGGTGGGGGAAGATCGAATTTCACCCGCCAGTTGCCACGCGCAAATCACGCCACCGGTTTCATCCATGGCACATACCAGTGCATTCGTGGCGGCAAAATAACTGACATTGCTGACCGTGACTGCCGGGGATGAAATGATGGGAGCCGCGCTGGGCGCAAAACTCCAATTCGTAGCGCCGTTTGTATTAAAGGCAAAGAATACTCCGGCCTTATTCCCCACGTAGATCAGGCCATTGGGGCCAATGGCTGGAGAGGAATCGAACCCGGCGCCTGTGGTCCAGACCCGGTTGGTAGTTCCATCGGGATTAAAGTCGAAAAACGTGGTAGTGAATGCCCCGACATAGATAGAGCCGTCAGGCCCAACGGCCGGGGAGGAATGGATGTAGCTGTTGGCTCGCCAGACATGGGTGGTGGTCCCGTTGGGATTCAGCCCGAGCAGGACGTTTAGTCCATTTTCCTCACAGCCCACGTAAATCGTGCCGTCCGGCGCAATGGCGGGCGAGGAAAATGAGCCGCCGGCCATGGTGGTGCTAAGGGTCCAGACATGGTTAGTGGCGCCGGTGGGACTCAGGGCATACAGGTAATCGCTGGCATCGCAGGCATGCACATAAATCGTTCCATCCCGGCTGATCGCCGGCGTGCTTTCAATCATATTCTTGCCAATCGAAAACACCAGGTTGGTTGTGCCGTCGGGATTAAACGAGTACATTCGCCCGGCGCTGGTTGTGCCGATGTAAATGTTGCCGTCCGGTCCGATGACCGGGGAACTTTTTCCGGGCCGATCACCGGCCATGCTCCAGATTTTGTTCGTGGTTCCGTCCGGATTAAACGCGTATAAATTGCCGTCTTCGGCGGCGACATAAATGTTGCCGTCCCGGGCGATGGCTGGCGATGAATAGACGGCTCCGCCGGTCTGCCAGATATGATTGGTGATAGCGGGAGAAATCCCAAGTCCTGACGCCGATTGAGTTAAACAGATCGCGATTGCGATCGCGCCGATAGTCATTAATCCGCGGCATTCCCAATACGCTTTACGACGAGACATGGATGTATGCATAACGGCCTCCTTGATGGACTGTTGGGTTAAATGAAAAAATACATTTATATTGCAACTGTATTCAGCTGATGAAGCCGTGTCAAGTGAACCTTTCATGACCCAGTGTGGTATATCCGGATTAGCGGCGGCGGGCAGGCAGGAATGGATTTCGTTTGGCGTCGTTGTTCTTGGATGCGAATTTAGACGCCTTGATCAGGACCACGTCGCCGGCCTGAAGACCGGATAGGATTTCAGTCTGCCTGCCGTCGTTCAAGCCGGTGACCACGGGAACCGATAGGTGCTTGTCCTTGTCCGCTGGGTTGGACTGCCAGATGACCGTCTGATTCTTTTCCATGTGCACGGCCTCAGTCGGGAGCAGAAGCACCTGATTGGTCACCGCGGTCAGGACTTTGAGATTGGCGGTCATTCCACTGCGGAGAAAGGCTGGGGGCGCAAACGGCAGAACTTCCACCGTATAGGTGGTCACGTTGTTCACGGTCTTGGCCTCATAAGCAATCTGATCTACTTTTCCCGTGATGACATGTTGGGGATAGGCGTCCAGCGTGAGGTCGGTAGGCTGGCCCACGGCGATTCGCCCGATGTCGGTTTCATCCACCTGGGCCTCGATGATCAGCCGGTCGGACATGACATACAGGACATCTGATGCCGTCACGGTCTGGCCCGGTTCGATTTTGCGGGCGATGATGTCGCCATCCAGCGGGGCGACGAGGGGCGTGGGTTTGTAAAGTTGTTCCCAGTAGGCCAGTTCAGTGGCGCCTTTTGCCCGGGCCGCATCCAGCAGGGCCGCCCGCTCCGTGGAACTCATCCAGGCCAGGATCTGGCCCTTGCGGACTTTGTCGCCTTCCTTGACTAGCGCTTCCTCGACGCGCCCGGCGATGGGCGACTTGATTTCCAGCCGGTTCTGGGGCTGGACCGTCCCGGTGGTCATCACCATAATCTTCAGGTCGCCGCGCTCGATGCGAGTCTCCTGATAGGTTGGCGCTTCGTTCGCACTGATATAGCGATAGTACCAGCCGGCCGAACCTGCGGCGAGGATGGCGATGATAATGCCCCAGAACCGTTTGCTTCGCATCATGGAATGACTCCTGTTCCCACGGCTTTTTCCCATGTCGCGCGGGCGATAACGGCGTCCCGCTGGCTGGCGAGCATGGCTTTCTGCTTGTCAATGAGATCGTTTTCAATCAGGTCCCAGTCCTCGAACGAAAGCAGGCCGTTCTGGTATTGTTTCCGCGCAATTTCCGCGCGGACTTCCGCCGCCTGCAGGAATTCGGCTTGCACGTCCGTTCGTTCCGCAGCATCCTGCCAGGCCGTGAATTTTTCCTCCAGCGTGGCGGTAATCAGATTGCCGGTGTTGGCTAGTTGGGATTCCGTGGCCCGGCGTGAGGCCTGCGCCCCGCGCAGGGCATAGTAGCTCTGCCCGCCCGAAAAGAGGGGATAGGAGAGTGTCGTGCCCACCGACCATTGGTCTTTGTCAGGAATGATGCTGTCGTCGTCCTGCCGCCCGACCATTCCCGAGACCGACCAGTCGGGGTAGAAATCGCTGGCGGCGATGCGCACCCCTTCGCGTGCCACGCGAACCTTGGCAGCGGCCTGGCGATAATCCGGTGTTTGTTTCGACAGTTCGAGAAAATCCGGCGGCTCGGGCACTGGGCCGATGTCCCAGCGCCCCGTGACGGTCATGCTGCCGGTGTCCAGGTGTCCCATGGCGGAGGCCAACTGCTGTTGGGACACCTTTATGCCGCGCCTGGCCTGGGTGACGTCGAATAGGGACTGGTGATAGTAGGCCTTATTCCGCAGGAATGAGCCCTTGTTTTCGCGTCCGGCCTCGAACCGCATTTCCACCAGGTTGACGTTTTCCTTGCGGCGGGAGGAGATGACTTCGGCCACCTTCAGAAAGTCCTGGGCAAAGAGAAGTTTTGCGAAAGCCTGGGTCAGATTATAACTGAGGGTCGATTTAACAATCTGGAAATTCATTTCGGCGGCTGTCAGCAGGGCCTGATACTGCCGGAGCGTGGCTTGATCGTGAAATCCGGCGAACAGGTTCTGGCTGGCTCTAAGGTTCGCGCTGTAAGAGGTGGAATCCTGGTAGCCGGTGTCGAGCTCCGTATTGGATTTATTGGCGCTTGCATTGGCGCTGATTTGCGGCAGGAAGGGGGCATAGGCCGCCCGGACGTCCGTGCGCGCTTTTCCCAGGTTCTCGCGCGCCGCCTGGAGTTCCGGGTTGGCGGCAATCATTTCCTGGACGCAGTCGTTCCATGTCAGCGCCGGCTCTGCCGCCGGCCCGGCGAGCGGCCAGGCGCCAAGTAGGCAACACAGCAAAATTTCAATCCATTTCATAGGGGTGTAAGAAAAGGTTTTTCGATCTGGAATATAAAATAAAACAATACATTACCAAATAATGTTTTATGCCGCCACTTTATTATATTATTGACATAATAGGGGGGTGTAAGCCAAGAAAGTTGGTTATAATCAAAAAAAGGCCTTGCGTCTTTCTTTTTGTTGCGGTATATTGTATCTGACATGGATACATATCGGCAACTCTAACCAAAGGAGGCAGGCCCATGCAGGCATTAGCACAGCGACGTCAGGCGG
>JAHIJO010000105.1 GCA_018898455.1 Verrucomicrobiota bacterium
GGACCCCGATTTGGATCGGGGTCCGACCGCCTCCTGATCATGCAATCTAACTGCTTTTGAATATTACCCTAACACAGGATTGTTACAAGCTCGATTTGCGCTTGTCCCGCTTCGACTGCCGTTGTATGCTCACTTCCTGATAAAAATTCTATCGAAAGGACTGAACCATGAACACAATGACGTTGAAATCCAGAACAGGGAAAGACGGGAGCCTTGACCTGCATTTGCGAACGGACATGCATGAGCAAACCGTGGAAGTTGTGGTGGTGGTGCAGTCGCTGGACAGGTTGAGGAGCGCGGCAAAATGTTCATGGCCACAGGGGTTTATTGAACGCACGGCGGGTTGCATGGCTTCGGATCCGATCCAACTCCAACCGCAAGGGGCCTATGAGCATCGGGAGGAGCTGCGATGAAGTACCTCTTGGATACGAACGCCTGCATTGAGTATCTGAACAACAAGAAAAGCCCCGTTGCCATCAGACTTGCCGCGCAGTCCCCGGACGATGTCGCGTTATGTTCCGTGGTCAAGGCGGAACTGTACTTCGGTGCGGCCAGATGCCGCAGCCCGGAAACTGCCTTTGAAAAGGTCTCCACGTTCGTGTCCGGCTTCGAGTCCTTTCCTTTCGATGACACCGCGGCCCAGACATCCGCAGCATTGAGGGCCAGTTGGCAGCAACCGGCACGCCTATCGGCCCGTACGACGTGCAGATCGCAGCCATTGCCATGGCGCGTGGGCTTATGCTGGTCACACATAACTCCCGTGAGTTTGCCCGTGTCGAAGGGTTGAAATGGGAAGACTGGGAGAAAGAGGCGTGAGCGACCTTGATTTTTCCGGCTTTGCATCGCGCCTGTTGAATTTGATCGACGAGAAGACAAAGAGACATTATCCCGATAAAAATTCCATCGAAAATTGGAGGTAACTATGAGAAATCGAATAACAGTAAATTCGGCAATCCATTTTGGAAAACCTTGTGTTTCCGGCACAAGGATTCCGGTGCAGGACGTTCTTGAAGTCGTACAAGCGGGCAAACCGTTTGAAGATATCATCCGCGACCATTACCCGGACCTGACAGTGGAAGATATCCGCGCCTGCGTTCAGTACGCCATGGAAATCGTTGCCATTGAAGAACTGCATGTTGAAACGGTGCCGGCGTGAAATTTTTTCTCGAATAGGAAATCTTGAGAATCATGAGAACGAAACAAAACACAGCAAGCGATAAGCCCCAATTCCTCGATATCCTGCGTGAAATCGTGCGCCGGATAGTAGAGGTGGCCCAGCCTGAGAAGATCATCCTCTTTGGGTCATCAGCCAGAGGCGACGGCGATGGTGAGGGCGATATTGATGTCCTGGTCATCAAGAAGTGTGTTCGTCGCCGTGAAGTGGTCGGAAAGATTTATCAGACCCTGATTGGCGTCGGCCGGGCCGTGGATGTCGTCGTTGCTACACCAGACGATGTGGAACGCTACCGCGAGAGCCCCAGCATGGTCATTGCGCCGGCACTCAAGGAAGGACGGGTGATTTATGCCGCATGAGCGATGTGCCCCCGATAATCCGGCGGAATGGCTTAACCGCGCTTCCAGCGACCTCGCCATTGCGCAAACTCCAATTCAAGGCGCTTATCTCGAAGACCTCTGTTACCATGCTCAACAGTGCGCGGAGAAGGCTTTGAAAGCCGTCTTGCTTCAGCGTCAGGGTGCTTTCCCGTACATCCACGATCTTGCCGAGCTCGTGAATCGCGTTGAACAGGCAGGGTTGTGCGTTCCCGAGGACATCCGAGCCGCCGTGACCCTCGCCCAATACTCAGTTGAGGGGCGTTATCCAGGATTTGATGAACCCGTAACGGAGGATCAGTGGCAAGATGCTGTCCGCAAGGCCAAGACGGTCCTTGATTGGGCAAGCAAAACGCTGGCCACAAACGTCTGAATCTTCCGCTGATGGAGGAGATCGGCAATGATTTGGCCGGCCAGAAGTATTGGGAAGCTCCGACTGATAAAAATTCTATCGGAAATTGTTCAGCCAATGGGGAAAACTCCCGGCGATGCGCAGTGTGCGAGCCAAATGTGAATGGTGAAGATGTGATCCTAATTCTTTCCACGCCTCCCGCAGTACGGCAATGTACCTTCCGGGGCACCGGGGCTCCGCATTCACCGGCGCTCCGGTTCGTCGAATCTGCTGAGGCATATCAGCCCTCCTTCATTCGCCCGATATGCCTCATCTTTTCATACGGATTGTTGGGGTGTCGACGCTTTTCTTGAGGCATAGCTTGTCCCGTTATACTTTGGGATTAGGAGGATCAATTGAGTTTTGTTGACCTCATTAGACAAATCTTACGGACGCATCCAGAAGGCATGACTCCTCAGCAGATCCGTGAAACCATCAAGGCCAACTATCCTGATTTATACGGCCCCGAGTCTCACCGCCGCAATGTGGAGAAAAAGCATTACAAGAACCTTGACCATGCCCTCTTGAGTCAGATTTATATGGCGTCTCGCACTGATAGACAAATAGTCGTCGATAAAACACAAAAGCCGATCAGACTGACTCTGGCCTCTGGACAAGGCAACGATGTCAGCATCCCCGATGAGGAAAAAAACATCTAAAATCTTGAGAGGCTGGAAATAGGCGTTATGCCTCATAAGGTTACGATGCCAGAGCCATTGACGCCAAGCCCAAGCCTGCTGTCAGAGTATCTTGGCAAGTGGGAACAATTAGAAAATTACCGGCTCCAAGAGGCTTCGTTGGGCCTTCTCTTTCACAGCTTGTGCCCCGAAAACAAAAAAATTGAGCATGTACTGCTGAAAGTCAGTGCCCTTAACGATTTTTACAGCACCAATATTTTCGATACATATTCAGTAGCAAAGCATATCCTCAAAAAAGACATAGATGCGCAGCTCGAAGCAAATGATTATTCCTTGGTGAACGACATAGCGAAAATATCAATAAAGGGGAAAACGAAAAATTTCTACTCGTTCGCATCAAAGTATTGTAGCCATCACAAACCGACCAACTATCCGATCTTCGATTCATTTGTTGAAAAGATGATGTTGCACTATAAAACAGTAGACAGCTTCAATAGCTTTGACAAAGTCGATCTTAAAGACTACGGACGCTTTATCGAAATCATCAAGGGCTTTCAAGGTTTTTACAAGCTGGAGAAATTCTCGCTGAGAGAAATCGATATCTTTTTATGGTTGGCGGGGAAAGAGTGGTTCCCGAGAAAATACAAATGAGGCATAATAAATCGCTGCACTCGGACGGCAATTCCGCTGTGCTCCATTGCCACCGGTGAGCTTGGTCGTTATCGGCCAGGAAACGGAACCAGGGATAGCGCTTTCGGCATGAGGTAATAGGTTGGCCGGCGGATTCCGGCCTTGTGAAAATCTTCCAGAACCATACAAACGGCGGATGCAACATCCGGGGCCGTGGGAATTCCGAGATCGGCCCGATCCCCTTTGCTCAAATGGGTTACAAGGATGGTTCTCGATCCCCGCATTCGGGTCGAGAGCGCGGTCTGGCCCAATACTTCCGGGCTCTTCCGTAATCCCGCGTAAATATCTTCCACCGCCGGACGTGTTACCCAATAGCGGAACCGTTCATTGCCCAATCCTTCCGGACACGGCGCCACGAGAATTACGCGGCCTTCCGATTTTACTGCGCGGGTAGCATTAAAGAGGGCCTTGTGACATTGAATCCAAGTTGACGCCAGACCGGCTGATGCGATAACGAAATCGGCGGACCGGTCCAAATCAACGCGGTTGATATTCTCGACCAGCCGGCAGGCCGCCCGGTGGGCCATGATCAAGTCGCCGGCGAACACACCAACGAGTGTGCCGTCGGATGAGAGGACGGTGTTAATGATGCCGTCGGGCTGGCACAGGCGGGCGCCTTCCAGCATTTCCTCGGCCACGGGGTTGCCGTCCAGTTTGCCGATTTCGACCCCCGGATGGATCCGGTTATATTCGGGATCGAGAGTCAGGCTATGGTTATAGGCAATGGTGGAGCGTGCGGCCAGGCCCGGCACGATGGATTTCCGTCCACCGCCGAATCCGGCATGATAATGGTAAGTGGCCGCGCCCAGCAGGATCAACCGGTCGGCTTCCACGGCGCGCCGGCTGACGCGCACGTCATGGCCCCGCCGGGTCGTGCCGACCGTGACCAGGTTGCGGTCGTCATCGGGGTCATGAAAAAAAATCCGATCTTCAAACACTTTGGCGTTTTCCGCGCCCAGGATTGACCGGATTTCGTCCGGGGTAGGGTGGCGGTGAATACCTGAGGCTATCAGGATAAACAGGTTCTCCAGCCGGCATTGATTGTCCATCCAGCCGCGGAGCAGGACGGACAGGATGCGGTCCACCGCTGTTTTGCGGGTATGATCGGAGACAACCAGGCAGGCGGATTCGCCCGGCTGGATAAGAGAAAACATGGAAGGTCCCGTGGCTTGGGGCCAGAGGGGCTGTTCCAATGCTTTCCGGATATCCGACTCGGACAGGGGATCGGCCTGGCAGGCCGGCTGCAAGGTTCCCAGGCATTCGGCCTGATCAGGTGGAATCAAAATCGGTGGATCGAAATCAGGCATTTAATGGAACCAAAGGTATCAGGGTTCGGGGTTCAGGAAATCCGGGAGGGCAGGCCCGTATCGTATTTCAGATTTTTGATTTATGATTGAAAGTTTCGATATCTTCCCGCTCTCTCCCGAACCCTGAACCCCTCACATTCCCAATTTCCTATTGCACGCCGCGATCGACCATGGCTCGGACGATTTTTTCCAGGGCCAGGCAGTAAGCGCCCTGCCGGAGGGATACCTTCTTTCGAGTTGCGGTATCCCTGACGCACGCGTAGGCCTTGCGCAGGCGGGTGAAGAGACGATTGTTCACATCTTCTTCTTCCCAGTAGAATCCCTCGCGGTTCTGGACCCACTCGAAATAGGAAACGATCACGCCTCCGGCGTTGGCCAGGATGTCGGGCACCACCAGCACATTCTTGGATTCCAGGATCTGGTCCGCTTCCGGCGTCGTGGGGCCGTTGGCGCCCTCGACAATTAGCTTGGCCTTGATGCCGGCGGCGTTGTCCGCCGTGATCATGTTTTCCTTGGCGCAGGGAAGCAGGACATCGCAGGGAGCGGAGGTAAAGTCGGCCAGTGGTTTTCCGCCAGGGAATCCTTCGATGCCGCCGGTCTGATCGCGATGTTTGATCATCGCCGGAATGTCCAGTCCGTCCGGGTTCTGGACGCTGCCCGTAATGTCGCTGACGCCCGTGACCTTGATGCCGCGGGCATGGCAGTCGAGGGCGGCATGCGAGCCGACATTGCCGAAGCCCTGGATACCGACGGTGTAATTTTCCAGGCCGAGTTCCTTGGCCGCTTCCAGCATGGTGCAGACCACACCGCGGCCGGTGGCTTCTTTTCGTCCCAGCGAACCGCCCAGGGCAATCGGCTTGCCGGTGACCACACCGTAGGCGGAGTCGCGGTGCTTGCGATACTCGTCGAAGATCCACGCCATCTCGCGGGCGCTGGTGCCCATATCAGGAGCGGGAATATCGATGTTGGGACCGATATCGTTGACAAGCCGGAAGGTGTACTTGCGGACCAGCCGTTCCAATTCCGTGGGCGTCAGCGTCTTGGGGTCCACCGTGATCCCGCCCTTGGCGCCGCCGTAGGGAATATCCACCAGGGCGGTTTTCAGGGTCATCCACAGGGCCAGGGCCTTGACTTCGTCCAGGTCCACTTCAGGATGAAACCGGATGCCGCCCTTATAAGGACCCAGCACGTCGCTGTGCTGGATGCGGTAGCAATTAAAGACTTTAAGCGAGCCTGTATCCAGCTGGACGGTGGCACGGAACATGATCACCTTGTCAGGAATCGTCATCCGTTCGATGATCTGCATGCCCGGATATCGTTTGCCCAGGGTCAGCAAATCAGCGGTTTTCTGGACCAAGCTGATGGCGTTCTCCAAAACCGTTCCCATGATTTTCTCCTTTTGTTGCTGTGTTACTAAAAAAAAGTGATAGCATGTTGTCGAGTTGGATTCAAGGAAAAATGGCCAATGAATCTTCAGGAATTACAGGAGAAGCTTAAGCAGGCTAGTCAGCCGTCGGTCCGCCGGTTCCACGCGCTCATGGCGCGCCGGATCAAGACCATTCTGATGGTATCGAGCCGGTATGAGGCTTTCAGCCTCGAGTGGGATGGCAGTCTGACGGAGGATATTTACGGGGCCTTTTCGCTTCTGCACTTGCAGAATGTGCCGCAACTTGCCACGGTGACATCCGCGCGGGAAGCGCTGGAAGCGCTGCGCCGCGATAAATACGATCTGGTGCTCGTGTCCTCGAACCTGGCGGATATGACGATTCCGGAGTTCGGCCAGGCGGTGAAAGCCGAGCATCCCGGGTTGCCGGTGGTCATGCTGATCTTTGCGATCGGCGGTGTCCTGGGCGTCCAGCATGCCAATGCCTACCAGGGCGTGGACTATGTGTTTTCCTGGCAGGGCAGCGCCAAGGTTCTGCTCTCGATCATCAAGCTGGTCGAGGATGCCCTCAATATTGATCAGGATATCCCGAATGTCCGCATCGGCGTGATCCTGGTAATTGAGGACTCGATCAAGCAATACTCGTTTTTCCTGCCCTACCTCTATGCCATTATCATGAAGCAGGCTTTTTCGCGGGTCCCCTACGGCGTTGATGAAAATGAGCGCCAGCTCCGTACGCGTACCCGGCCGAAAATACTCCTGGCTCAGTCCTTCGCCGAGGCCGAACGCCTGGTCAACCGCTATCAGCCGTTCCTGCATGGCGTGATTTCAGACTTGCGCATTGCCGTCGAGGAGCGCAAGGACCGCCAGGTTGGCCGTGACTTTTTACGACGGCTGAAGGAAACCGTTCCCGGTCTGCCGATCCTGCTGATGTCGGCGGACGAGTCGGCCCCGGAGGTTGCCCGGTCACTGGGCATCGAGTTCGTGGATAAGAAATCGCCAAGGTTTGTCCGCGGCTTGGAAGATTTCTGCGTGGCAGGACTGGGTTTCGGTGATTTTGTGTTTCGTGACCGGGAGGGGCGGGAAATCCGGCGTGCCCGGAGCCTGCGGGAATTTGAAGACGCCTTGCGTTCGGTGCCGGAAGAATCCATCGAATATCACAGTCGGCGGAACCAGTTTTCGCACTGGTTGTTGGCCCAGGGGGAAACCAGCCTGGCCGAGTTGCTGCGTCCCCTGCAGTTGCCGGATTTCAAGTCGATCGAAGAGATGCGGGACTTTTTCGGCATGGCCATTAAGACGGTGCGCCGCGAGAAACACCGGGGGATTGTGGCGGACTTCCGTCCCGACGATTTTGAGCCGGACTACCTGTTCCTGATGACGGGCCGCGGCAGTCTGGGCGGGAAGGCCCGGGGCCTGGCGTTCATGTCCCAACTGTTGACCCGGCAGTTTCCCGGCAATCGGCTGGGCGGATTCGAGGTTCGGTTTCCGCACACGCTGGTGATTACCACTGACGAGTTCATGGCCGGCAACGACTTGGAAGTCTTTGCCGTCGAGTGCCGGGATGATGCTCTACTGCGGGATCGTTTTCTCCAGGCCCGGCTTCCGGAAATCCTGGAGCAGAAACTCCGTTCCTATATCGAGCAGGTGCATGTGCCCTTGGCGGTCCGATCGTCCAGTTACATGGAGGATTCATCGAGCCAGCCATTCGCCGGGCTTTACGAAACCTGTATGCTGCCAAATGTCGCGGAGGACGCCGATCGGCGGTTCGAACAGCTGTGTCAGGCCGTGAAGATGGTTTATGCCTCGGCCTATACGGTGTCCATTAAGCGGTATTTTCAGACCCTCAAGTTGAACATGGAAGAAGAAAAAATGGCGGTTATCGTGCAGGAACTTGTTGGCCGCCGGTATGGGACGTTGTTTTACCCTGCCATTTCGGGGGTTGCCCAGTCGTTTAATTATTATCCGTTTGCGCGCATGGAACCGGATGACGGCGTGGCTTCGGTGGCCCTGGGATTCGGGAAAATGGTGGTCGAGGGCGGGGAAGTGTTCCGGTTTTGTCCTCGTTATCCGTCCATCCTGCCGCAGGCCGGTACCCCGCGGGAATTGATGCGGGTCTCCCAGAAGCAGTTTTACGCGCTGGATCTGACCCAGGTGGAACTGGAACTGAGCTTCGGCAAGGGCTCCAATCTCAGCCTCTTTGAGCTGGAGCAGGCGGAGCGGGATTTGACCCTGCATCCTGTTGCCAGCGCCATTTCCGCCCAGGATGATCGTCTCGTGGATGACCTGGCGGAAGAAGGCGTTCGCGTGGTGACCTTTGCGCCGGTGCTGAAACAACGGCTGTTTCCGCTCGCCGATATTTTGAACGAATTGCTCAAGGCCGGTAAGGAAAGCATGGGTACGGATGTGGAAATTGAATTTGCCGCCAACGTGGATTATCATCCGGATACCCAACCGGAGTTCTATCTGCTTCAAATCCGGCCGATGGTGTCCTCGCGGGAACGCGTGGCCATAAAGTTGGAAGCGGTGGATCGGAGCCTGGCCCTTTGCGCCAGCCGGAAAGTCATGGGCAACGGCGTGGTTGAAAACATCCACGATATCGTTTATTGTCATCCTGATCGGTTTGATTTCAGTCAATCGCGCGCCATTGCCGAGGCGATTGGACGGTTGAACCAGTCCCTGTTAAATCAACAGCGCCGCTATGTCCTGATCGGGCCGGGCCGTTGGGGCACGCGGGTGCCTTCGCTGGGTGTCCCGGTAAACTGGGATCAGGTTGCCGGCGCGGTTGTGATCGTGGAAACGGCGGTCCCTGGCCGGCCGGTGGATCCTTCCCAGGGCGCGCATTTTTTCCATAACCTGGCGTCGTCGGGGATCGGGTACTTTTCGATTCTCGATAATGATGCGGAGAATTACGTGCGCTGGGAAGCCTTGGAAGGGTTTTCGGCTGTAAATGGGGATCAGGGAGTCAGGCACATCCGCCTGGAACGTCCGGTTACAGTCTTTATGGATGCCTTGAATCATAGGGGTCTGATTGTTCCGGCGTAGGGGGCTCCGGTCTGAGCGGGGTGGAAAAGTAAAATATTGTGACTATTCAGCGAATCCATCCGGCTTTGGAGTGCGCTAAAAAAACGGTCGGATACGAGCACGGAGTACGGAAGCAATATAGGTGTATTCCAGTGGCGATGGTTGCGTGGACGACATAACTGCGTATCGGTGGATTCTTGGAGGGAACATGGCGACTACCAGTCAAGCGGCACGAGGGCCTAACGTCCGCGTGCAGTTGGTTCAGATGACTGTGATTCCCGGCCAGCCGGAGATCAACACGGCGGCCATATTGTGCGCCCTCGATGCGGCGCGTAAGGTCTGCGCCGACGTGGTGGTTTTCCCGGAAATGGCGATTCCTGGCTACCTGATCGGCGATGGGTGGGAGCGCGACGCCTTTCTCCGTGAATGTGAAGCCTGCGGCGAGCGCCTCCGGGAGGCGTCGGATGGAATAATTATCGTGTTCGGCAATGTGGCCATGGATTGGGCCCGGTGCAACGAGGATGGCCGGGTTCGGAAGTATAACGCCCTGTTTGTGGCGCAGGATCGTCGGTTCATCGGGCCGCAAAACGGTCCTTATCCGTTTGTCATTAAAATCCTCCAGCCGAACTACCGGGCATTTGACGAAAGCCGGTATTTTTACGATCTGCGCAAACTGGCCCTGGAATCCGGCCGTCCCCTGGAAGAGATGATCGCGCCGGTCGCGGCCGGCCGGTGGACGCTGGGTTGCGTCGTGTGCGAGGATGCCTGGGATGAAAATTACAGCGTTTCGCCTTTGCGCATGCTGACCCAACAGCCCGTGGACCTGCTGATCAACATCAGTTGTTCGCCCTTTACCTTCAATAAGAACCAAAAACGTGGGGCAATCTTTTCGGCCCATGCCGCTGCGCTTGGCAAACCGCTCGTTTACGTAAACAATGTCGGGATCCAGAACGATGGCAAGACCATATGCATCTTCGATGGTTCGTCCTCCGTCTATGACGGCGCCGGAGGGTGCGTGAGTTTGCCGGCTTTTGAGGAAGGTGTGCTGACGCAGGAGATTCCCCTCAATGGGGCCGCGTTCGGCGTGTCCGTCGAATTGAAGGATGAGGGGATCGGTGAAATCTATCGGGCTCTGCTGTATGGTGTCCGGGCATTTCTGGCCCAGTGCGAAATCAGTCGGGTGATTGTTGGCGTATCCGGCGGCATTGATTCCGCGGTGGTGGCCGCCCTGTTCAGCCGACTGCTGGATCGGGAACAGCTCCTGCTGGCGAACCTGCCCGGCCCGTTTACTTCTCCGACGACCGTTGCCCTGGCCCGCCGGCTGGCCGGGGACCTGCGCTGTTATTACACCGAACTGCCGATCGGTGCCGGTGTGAGCCTGACAAAAACACAGGTTGACGGGCTGGAAATTACCTCACGAGACGGGGCCTTGAAAACGCGTCTACAGCTTACGGACTTCATGGTCGAAAATGTGCAGGCGCGGGATCGATCAGCCCGTGTATTGGCCGCCCTGGCCGCCGCGTTTGGCGGTGTTTTCACCTGTAATGCCAACAAGGCGGAAACCACAGTAGGCTATGCGACCTTGTACGGCGATCTGGCCGGGTTCCTGGCGCCTATCGCCGATTTATGGAAAGGGGAAGTGTATCAACTGGCCCGGTATCTTAATGAACAGGTCTTTCAACGGGAAGTCATTCCCCAAGGATGTTTTGACCTGGCGCCGTCGGCGGAACTCAGCCCGGCGCAGGACGTGGATCAAGGCAAGGGCGATCCGTTGATTTATCCGTATCATGACCGGCTCTTCGCGTCCTGGGTCGAGAGGTGGGTCCAGACAACGCCGGAGGAAATCCTGGAATGGTACCAGGCGGGCGATCTTGAGAAGCAACTGAGTTATGAGGGCAAGGTGGCCGACATCTTTCCTGATGCGCGGTCCTTTGTGGCCGACCTGGAGCGATGGTGGAAGCAATACCAGGGAATGGGGGTGGTGAAACGGGTTCAAGCCCCGCCGATCCTGGCGGTAAAAAGGCGGACCTTCGGTTTCGACCACCGCGAGTCGCAGATGACGCCCTGGTTCAGCCGGCGCTACCAGGAGCTGAAAGCCCTTATTCTTCAAGGTTCCTTATAAAACCTTACAGGATGAATATCGCGCCGAGACGCTGAGGCGCAGAGAATGAATGAAAATGAGATAGGGACAATCGTGATTGAGACGGCGATCGCTGTCCATCGCGAACTTGGCCCGGGACTTTTAGAGATGGTCTATGAGGTTGCACTCGCAACCGAATTGCAGAGGCGAGGATTGAAAGTTGAACGACAGATTCCTGTCCCGATAGAGTTTAAGGGGCTTAAATTCGATGAAGGATTCCAAGCAGATATGATTTCGAGGGAAAAGTCATCTTGGAATTGAAAACGATAGAAAAGATAATCCCTGCACATAAGAAACAAATTCAAACGTATCTACGACTCACAGGAGGCAAGTTGGGTTATTTGCTTAACTTTGGGGAAGCGCTAATGAAGAGTGGTATTACCCGTGCC
Organism: Verrucomicrobiota bacterium; assembly: GCA_018898455.1. Lineage (GTDB taxonomy): Bacteria > Verrucomicrobiota > Kiritimatiellia > JAAZAB01 > JAAZAB01 > JAHIJO01. The sequence continues at coordinate 11,512 of JAHIJO010000105.1, forward strand.
GTCAATGGTCTTGAAGAATAGCTCACTGCGTCTCTGCGCGAGATAATCTTTTCGGCTTGGTTTTTGATTTACTCCGCCAGTGCTTGTGAGTATTCTATTTTGGTTGTCATCAACCATTAACTAATCAGGCAATAGAGGTGAATATCATGCCAAACAATCCACATCCATCGCAATCCGCCGACGCCATGCCTCCGGAAGAAGATTTCCTGTCATTGCGCGACATTCTGGTCATGATACTCCGCCACCGCTGGCCCATCGCGATTTTTGTCCTGCTGGCCACCTTGGCGGCGGGAATATATTTTATCATCCAACCGCGAGAATACAAGGCCGAAGGCTATCTGCAGGTGATCCCACCGGTGTCCCTCGAGGGCAAGGTGGATAGAGACCTGTTTGAAACCATAATCGTCTCGCATCTGCAGAAGGTGTCCTCCGCCTTTCTCGCTAAAAATGTGGCCGACGCGCTGAAAACCAATGGTATTGAAATCACACCGATCGCGTTGAGCAGGAACATCAAAATCACGCGGCCGCCCAAGACCGACCTGATCCGCCTGGTGGCCGGTGAAAAGTCGCCCGACAATGCGATCCACATCGTGCGCCACTGGATCCGCCTGTATCAGGAAAGTGTTCAAAAGAACAATATCCGCGCGACATTGTCCCAGGTTCATCTGCTGTTAAAACAGGCCCAGTCTGACACCATGGAAAAGCAGGCCGCCGTGGATAAATTGAAATCCCAGGCGGACCAGACAGCATCGCTGGTAACGGTTTCGCGCGCGGTGGACGACCGCCAGTTATGGAGTGATCTGGCCCAGAAAACGGCGCCGGACAAGGAATCTCTCAAAAAGCTGTCGGAAATTCACATCAAGGGCCAGGAGCAAAGCGCGGAATATATCAATCTAAAAATCACGTTGAACAATGCGGAACAGTTATTGTCGTCTACCCGGGCCAAGCGCGCTTTTTACCAGGACGTCGAACGGATGCTCGATGCGCGCGCGAGCGCCAACGGCAATGATAAAGTGAAGAAATCCGAGGGCGAGTCCAAGGACTCGGAGGCTGCGCTCTATGTGCAAACTATCCTCAAGAACAGTGATATTATTCAGTTCGGCGAACCGGGGCTGATATCGGCCAGCCGCGGCGCTTTAAAAAAAACCGCCGTGGTATTTGTGGGGGCGCTTTTTCTTTCGTGTTTTTGCGCCTTTTTGTACGAGTGGAGCAAGGGTATTCTGTCTTCCCGGTAACGCAGCATTGTAATTGTTTTGTAGTTACTCGCGGGTAATGTTTGTATGAAGCCGAAAATCATTCCAACCTCCATACCTGATTTGGTGCTTCTTGAGATTGACTATTGCCGGGACGAACGGGGGTTTTTTATCGAGGCCTGGCACAAACGTGATTTTGCCGCCGCGGGATTGGCGGTGGAGTTCGTGCAGGAAAATCATTCCCGTTCCGGCAAGGGGGTTCTGCGGGGAATGCATTACCAGGACATGGCCGCTCCCTTGATCAAACTGGTCCGGTGCACGCTGGGCGCGATCTATGACGTCGCCGTGGATTTGCGCGTCGGCTCCCCGACGTTCGGGCGCTGGTTTGGCGTAGAGTTGTCGGCCGAAAATAAATGGCAGATTGTCGTGCCCATCGGTTTTGCTCACGGGTTTGTCGCATTGACTGAATTCGTGGAAATCCAGTATAAGCAAACCAATTACTATACCCCGTCTTCGGAAGGCACCTTGAGCTGGAATGATCCGGAGATCGGCATCCAATGGCCGATTCGGGATCCCGTTCTATCGAAGCGGGACGCGCGGGCGATGAGCCTGCGCTGTTATTTGCAGAACCCTGTTTTCAGTTATCCCGTTCATGAGATAACCGGGAATACACCGAAAGATAAAGGGGTGAGTTCTGTATGAATGAATATCTTTCCATTGTGATCCCCGTTTATAATTCGGAGCGCATTTTTCCGGAGCTTTATCGTCGTTTGATAAAGGCCTTGGAGAACATTGTTGATTCTTTTGAAATTATTGCGGTTGTGGACGGGTGTCGGGATCAATCCTATAACGTCATTCAGGCGTTGAGCGCAAAGGATGCCAGGATAAAGGCGATTGAGTTTTCAAGAAATTTCGGTCATCAGGCGGCTATTACCGCCGGTCTTTCAATGGCCTCCGGAAACATGGTGGCCATCATGGACGATGACTTGGAGGATCCCCCGGAAACACTGCCTTTACTGGTTGCCAGGGTTCGTGAGGGATTTGATGTCGTCTATGGCATAAGGCGTAAAAGGAAGCGCGCGTTGATTCATCGGTTTTTCTTTACAGCATTTTACCGGATCTTAAGCGGCTTGGTGGATGTGCACATGCCTGGAGATGCCGGTGATTTTTGCGTTATGACCCGGCGTGTCGTCAACGCATTGAATGCCATGCCGGAAAATAACCGCTACCTGCGGGGCTTACGGGCCTGGGCCGGGTTTGATCAAACCGGGATTGAATATGAACGCGGGGACCGGTTTGCCAGCGAATCCGGATACAATTTTGGCAAGTATTTTAAACTGGCCTTGGATGCCATTTTCTCGTTTTCGTACAAACCCCTGGAATATGTGTCGAAAATCGGATTTGTGATTGCGTTGGGCAGTTTTATTTACGGTCTCTATGTGATTTTTATAGGTAGAATACTGGTGGCGCCGGGCTGGTCTTCGCTCTTTATTGCCATATTGTTTTTCTCCGGTGTTCAGCTTATATCGATTGGCATTATCGGGCAGTATCTGGCGCGGATCTATGATGAAATAAAACAGCGGCCAAAGTTTATCATCAAACGGACAGTCGGATTTGAAAAAGAAATCTTACCATGATGAAGCAGGCTGAGTTGTTTGCCAACAAAAACGTGATGATCACCGGCGGTCTGGGGATGATCGGCAGTACGATCGCGCACAAACTGGTCCCGCTGGGCGCCCGCGTCACTTTGGTGGATGCCTTTATCGAACCTTACGGGGCCAATGATTATAATATTGAAGGCATCCGCGATAACGTTCAAATCAGCGTTACGGACATTCGAGATAAAGATGCTATTCGGCATTTGGTTAAAAAGCAGGATATCATCTTCAATCTTGCCGGGCAGGTTAGCCATAACGACAGCCTGAAGAACCCTTTTTTGGACGCCGATATTAATTATATCGGGCATTTGAATGTTCTGGAATGTGTGCGCAGGAATGCGCCGGAGGCCGTGGTGTTGTTCGCCGGGTCGCGTCTGCAGTTCGGGCGCATTGAAAAGAATCCGGTGGATGAATCGCATCCGCTCCAGCCGCGCACCCCCTATGCCCTCAACAAAACCGCGGCCGAGAACATGTATTTGTTTTACCACCAGGTCCACCGGTTGCGTTGCGTGGTATTCCGGATTGCGAACCCTTACGGGCCGCGATCCCAGATGAAACATTCCAAGTATTCCATGGTGAACTGGTTTATCCGGCAAGCCATGGATAACCAGGCGATCAAAGTATTTGGAGACGGTCTCCAGGTTCGCGATTATATTTATGTGGATGATCTGGCCGAAGCTTTTATCCGGGCCGCTGTGAGCGAGGCGTGCATGGGCAACGTGTTCAATGTCGGCAGTGGAGTGGGGACCCGTTTTCGAGATATGGCCGAAACGATTGTGCGCGCCGCTAAAGGCGGAACGGTGGAGTTCGTGCCCTGGCCCCATGATTATATCAACGTGGAAACCGGGGATTATGTCACGGATATAGCGCGGATCTGCGAAGCGGTCAGCTGGCGGCCGGCCACCGCGTTTGATGTTGGCATCGAGCGGACCGTGGCGTATTACCGGAAGAATAAGAGCTATTATTGGTAAGATTTGTTACCTGCCAATCATCTGCGGAAGAGCCATGCGAAAATAACACTTCCCTTTCCTGTAAAACAATGATGATATGACCAAAATAGTTGTTCATCAGTAGATAGAGCCTGTCCCGTTATTCCGTGGGTCTTGAAAACACAGGGCATATCGTATTAAAGAGGAGGGGCAAGAGTACCCTAAAAGGATACTTTGCCCCAAATCCGTGTGTTATAGTGCCC
>JAHIJO010000106.1 GCA_018898455.1 Verrucomicrobiota bacterium
AAAGACGTCGCGTTGGGCGGATAACCCAATGGGTTATCCGCTCAACGCAAGTGGTTAACCCCTTGTAACCCCGCATTAATGCGGGGTTACGACGGCCCGGAGGGTGAAAATTGCACGCCTCCGTGCAATTTTCAGGTACTACCAATGGATGATACAGGCATAGTCGCCGCGCTCCAGTGTGGAGACTCTTCTGCCATTGAAGAATTGACCCGTGTGTATGGAAACCGATTGCTCCGCTCGGCCTGGTTACTGTTGAAAAATTCTACAGATGATGGATTCTTCTTCCTCTGGATCACTCCATCCACTGCACTAAGTCCGAGAGCGGCAGGCGGTCTGTTCTCTTAACGGGACTGGGTTCCTCCGGCCAGCCAACAGCAAACAGGATGGCTGGGCGGATAGAGACCGGCCAGCCCACGATCTTCCGGATGACGGCGGGTCGAATCCAGCCGATCCAACAGGTGCCGAGGCCAAGTTCCATTGCCTGGAGCACGAGGTGTTCCCCGGCTATGCCCAGATCGATCCAGGCATAGTCCACACCCGAAAGCCATGGCGCCACCCGATGCGTTACTACCGCGCGGCACATACCCATAACGATCATAACAGGCGCCCCGACCACCCATTGTGCCGACAACCCCGGCAACAGGCCCCGGGATGCGATTGCCTTCCGGGTTTCTTCACGTGTTACCACGGAAAAGCGCCACGGCTGACGGTTACAGGCGGATGGCGCCCATCGGGCGGCATCCAGCATCTTTTCAATTGCTTCCCGCGGCACGGGGTCCGGGCGATACTCCCGGCAACTCCACCGGGATTGAATCAAGGCCGATAATGAAGACGCATCAGGCTGGGGTTGATCCGCCATTTTATATAAATCCTTACGCCTGTACATCTAAGAACGAATATCCCCGGCGCCAAATAACCACGGATTACTATTGCAAACATAAAACCAACTCTTATAATAATGGTTATTCAAAAAAATGAAAGATAAAGTCGGAGTGGTCTTCGGGTACGGATACGCAAATTCCACCCCCGAATAGGAAAGGAAAGAAGATATGAAAAAAGCCCTGCGAACGACCAAAACGGTTGCTCCCGCCAAACGCGTGACCTTCCAGGTCACGGCCAACCCGAAGAGTGAAGTCTTCCTCGCCGGCACGTTCAACCAATGGGATTCTCGCCGACACCAGATGAAAGACACCCGGGACACCGGCAAGTACTCGATCACCCTGATGTTGGCCAAGGGTGAATATGAATACAAATTCGTCATCAACGGCAACTGGGTGGTTGATCCTGAATGCCAGAACTGGGTGCGCAACTCATTGGGTACGCTGAACAGCGTTGCCAAGGTTGATTAATCCCGGGCCTGGCCATTCGTGATTACCTTTTCCGATAATTTTCAGGAAAAGGGTTTATTTCGTGTCCCGGCAGGGATTCGGCTTGCCCTTCGGCTTCGCTCAGGGCCTTGAGCCTGTCGGAAAGGATGAATCCGTCTCTGGGTTGCAAAGCCCCTACCTAATAATTTCCTATTGATTAGGTCCCGATCCGGATCGGGACAACTTTGCCGTTCTCCCGAACAGCCTCGACACCCATCCGCTGTGGCGGACAATCCCGGTAAACATCCAACGCCCCATGTTCAACGTTGAACACTCAACGATTCAGCCTCCTTATATGTTTGAATGTTTAATTTTTTCATTTGATCATTCCCTTCCATCCCGACACAATAACAGTATCCATGAATCCAGCACCCAAACGAACCCGGAATAAGAAGCCCCCAGCAACTATCGTCGCCGAACTCCCGAAGCTGGTGCAGGACGACCCGTATCTGGTGCCATTCACCGACCGGATCACTCAACGCGTTGCCCAGTGGAAAACTGCGGAACAACGTTTGACCGGCGGGACCGTGGCGCTGGAGGATTTCGCATCGGGGCACGAGTATTTCGGTCTGCACCGCGTCGGCGACGAATGGGTACTCCGGGAATGGGCGCCCAACGCCACGGCGCTGGCGCTGATGGGAACTTTCACCGGCTGGCGGGAACAACCAGATTTCGCTTATCACCCGATTGGCCGGGACGGTGTCTGGGAACTGCGCCGGCCGGTTTCGGCCATGGCGCATGGCGACCTGTACCGTTTACGCATGCATTGGAACGGCGGCGAAGGCGATCGCATTCCGGCCTACGCTCGCCGCGTGGTTCAGGACAACACCACGAAAATCTTTAATGGCCAGGTTTGGGCGCCGCTGGAGCCTTATGTCTGGAAACATCCGGATTACCGGCGGCCGCTTGTTGCGCCTCTGATTTACGAAACCCACGTCGGCATGGCGCAGGAAGAAGGCAAGGTCGGAACATACCGGGAATTCACCGAGCGCGTTTTGCCGCGGATTGCGGAGGCCGGCTACAACACGCTCCAGATCATGGCCGTCCAGGAACATCCGTATTACGGATCGTTCGGATACCACGTGACCAATTTCTTCGCCGTCTCCTCGCGATTCGGCACGCCGGAGGAATTCAAAGAACTGGTCGATGCCGCCCATGCGCGGGGTCTGGCGGTCATCATGGACCTGATCCATTCGCATTCCGCCCGCAACGAAGTGGAAGGCCTGAGCCGGTTCGACGGCACCCTCTATCAGTATTTTCATGACGGTCCCCGCGGCGTTCACACCCTGTGGGACTCACGATGTTTCGATTACGGTAAGCACCAGGTGCTTCATTTCCTGCTCTCCAACTGCCGCTTCTGGATGGATGAGTATCATGTCGACGGGTTCCGGTTCGACGGCATTACCAGCATGCTCTATTTTCATCATGGCCTGAGCAAGGCCTTTACATCCTATCACGATTACTTCGATACCAGCGTAGATGAGCAGGCTTTGACCTATCTGGCCCTGGCGAATAAGGTTATCCACGCGGTCCGGCCCGACGCCATGACGGTGGCGGAAGATGTCAGCGGCATACCCGGCCTGGCGGCGCCCCTTGAAGCCGGCGGCATGGACTTCGATTATCGGCTCGCCATGGGTGTGCCGGATAACTGGATCAAGCTCATCAAGGAAGTACCGGACGAGCGCTGGCCCATTAACGGAATGTGGCATGAGTTGACCAACAAACGCCACGACGAGAAAACCGTCAGCTATGCCGAATCGCACGACCAGGCGCTGGTGGGCGACCAGACCCTCATTTTCCGGCTCATCGAGCGGGACATGTATGACCATATGTCTCCGGCGACCCGCAACCTGACGGTGGACCGGGGCCTGGCCCTGCACAAGATGATCCGGCTTGTGACGCTGGGAACGGCCGGCAACGCCTACCTGAATTTCATGGGCAACGAATTCGGCCACCCGGAATGGATTGACTTTCCCCGCGAAGGCAACGGCTGGTCCTACCACTATGCCCGGCGCCAATGGCATCTGCGGGACGATCCCAACCTGGTCTACCATTTCCTGGCCGACTTCGATAAAGCGATGATCGGTCTGGCCCGGCTGACGAAACTGCTGGATCACCCGCCGCCCCTGCTCCGGGTCGAACATTGCGACAACCTGATCCTGGGATTCGAACGGGCCGGCTTGCTGTTCCTGTTCAATTTCCATCCCACCCGTTCCTATCCCGATTACGGGGTGGAAACGGCGCCGGGAATATACACGTTGGCCTTGAATACCGATTCCCCTTGTTTTGGCGGACACGGCTTAGTGGTGGACAACTTAACTTACCGCACAATAGCGGACGCCCAAGGCCGCCACTGGGTCAAGGTATATCTCCCCAGCCGCACCGCGCTGGTTTTGCGCCGGGAATACGCCTGACGCGGCCTGGCAGCGTAGCAATAAAAACATGATACAAAACAAGTTTGGAGCGCGCAAGCCGGACCTGCCTACGCCGGAGCGGCTTCGCGCAGGCAGGGCTTGCGCTTTGGTTTCGGCGAAGCTCGCCCTTCGCCGGGGCAAAGCGATAGCGCAGGCTATCGCACTCCATATAAATCACCTTAAGAAAACAAGATTATGAGGGGAAGTATTATGAACACATCCGATAAAGTCATATTGCGCGACCTGACCCAAAGGTATCTGGATATTTGCCGGAAAGATGTCCAGCAGGAACGCCGCGCTCTCTGGCGCCGGCACAACAGCTTGAAACGCAACCGACCGTTGATCTATATCCGGGCCTTTGCGTTTGACGAGCTGCCGCAATCCCGATGCGTCTGCCAGGACCCGTTTTTCCACGACTACGAACATTCGTTCCGTTACCTGTTATTCTGGGACAGCCTGAATGATGACTCGATCTTTGAGCCCTGGATCACCGTTAACGCCATTCATCGTTGCGCCGGCTGGGGCGTGGACATCCCCCGCCGTGTCAGCGACGACCCGCGCGGATCGTTCAAGATTGATTATCCCATCAAACAGCTTGAGGACATCGAGAAACTATGCGCGCCGCGGCACGAGATTGACGAAGCCGCAACCGCCGAACGCCTCGCGCGCTTGCAGGAAGCCATCGGCGACCTGATTACCATCAACGTCGATCGGGCGCCGTCCTACCGGATGTGGACAGGCGACATTTCCACCAACCTGGGCCATCTGCGGGGAATGGAACATATCATGATGGATATGCTGGATCATCCCGAATGGCTGCACCGCTTGGTGGCCTTCATGCGGGACGGCATCCTCCGGACGCACGAGCAGGCGGAAGCCGCCGGCGACTGGGGACTGGGCGCCCACCAGAACCAGGCCATGCCCTATGCCGGGGAACTGCGCGATCCCGCCGCCAACGTCAATGGCGTCCAACGCAAGGAATTATGGGCTTTCATGGCCGCGCAGGAATTCACGTGCGTTTCACCGGAGATGCACAACGAATTTCTGCTCCAGTACCAGTTGCCTATTCTTAAAGCCTTCGGCCTGGTCGCCTACGGCTGTTGCGAGGACCTGACCCGCAAGATAGACATATTGCGGCAAATTCCGAATCTAAGGCGCATTGCGGTGTCACCCTTTGCAGATGTCGCCCGGTGCGCCGAGCAGATTGGCGCCGATTATATTCTGAGCTACCGCCCCAGTCCCACCGACATGGTCGGCTACGATTTCAATCCCGATCGGATCCGCCGCATTTTACGGCACGATCTCGAAGCCTGCCGGAACTGCCACGTGGACATCACCCTGAAAGACGTGGAAACCGTCCAGGACGATCCGGACCGCGTCCGCCGCTGGGTGGCCCTGACGCGGGAAGTCATCGATTCAGTCTGGCATTAACGCGCCACGGTCCGCGACCCACAATGCTTTTTTAATTGCGGCTTTTCTTTACGGCTTAAATACGCGGAGCTTCAAATCTCTGATCGGCCTGAAGTGTTTGGCATTGCTGGCGCATAAGGTTAAATCATGTTCAGAAGCCGTCGCGGCGATGAGGGCATCCCCGCGCAGGTCAAGGACGTCCATTTTGACGCCCCCGGCAAATCGGCCGGTCGTCCCCTTTCTCACAACATGGGTGACATCAAAACCAGCCTGGGACAGCATCCAGCCGTGCATGATGCCGACATTTCCCATTCCGATAATGAGGCTTTGTATACCATGCTCCTTACCAAGCTTCTTTCCATCAGAATCCCCGTAAACAGCTATCGGTACTGTTTCTGCACCATCTGCAGTTGCTCGCGGATTGGAATGTTGTTCGGGCACTTGGGTTCACACTCCCCGCATCCGGTACAACCATCCGCGCGTTTGCCCGCCTCCATTTTTTCATACTGATTGCGGGCCCAGCTACGAAGTCCGAATACATGATCGTAAATGTAGATCTTGAAGTTTCCGGGAATATCCACGCCGTGAGGACAGGGCATACAATAGCCGCACGTCGTGCAAAACCGTTTTTGGATGGTCTGAAACTCGTTCAAAATAGCCTGGACTTGCGCCCATTCGGACGGACGAAGATTGTCAAACCTGTTGGCCGTGGCCACGTTCTCCCGCAGTTGCTCCAGGGTGTTCATGCCGGAACAGGCACTACTGACCGCGGGATTGGAAAGCACGAATCGCAAAGCGGCTGCGGCCGTGGTCGCCGCCCCGCCGGGAATCAGTTTCTGAAGCGTTGCCGAGGGCGCTGCCAGCAATCCCCCCGCCACCGGGCACATGGCCACAACCCCCACCCCCAGCTCTCCGGCGCGCTTGATGGTGGATTCATACCGACGATCAATCAGGCTATAGGGCATGGTCACGCTGTCAAAAATACCCGTTTCAACCAAACGGGTAAAATGCTCCGGCTTATCATGCCCGGTAAAGCCAATATGCCCGATAAGGCCCTCGTTCTGAGCCTTCCGCAACGCCTCCAGGGCCCCGCCCTTCCTGGTCAGCATTTCAAGCCGATCCAAAGTGAACCAACCCACTTGAAAGAATTCGAGGTAATCGACGCCGAGGATACTCATCTGAAGCTCGATTTCCCGGCGATAACTGTCCGCGGTTGTTTCCACGATCACCTTCGCTTTCCCGGACACGATCAAGCCCCTACTGCGGCCCTTCAACCCGCCGGCGGTCAGATGCTGGCATTTACCTTCAATATATCCACGGGTGGTTTCAAAGTAGTTGACTCCGGCGGCAATCGCTTCGTCGATGATTTGCGCCGCCAGATCCGGATTGTCGGCCGGCAGGCGCATGCACCCCATGGCCAGAGCGGATACCTGCAACCCGGTTTTGCCAAGGGGCCTATATTTCATTCTGCCTTTCCTTAGTAAAAACCACGCGGCATAGCGTCGGGAAACACCTCCATAAACGCATGTTCCGCCACTGCGAGGTAGAACCCGATAATTTCCCCGCCGCGAATAAAATCAAACACCTTCCGGAATCCCAGCCCCGAACAGTAGTCAATCCCTGCTCCGTCGCGGCAATGCACACATGCGCCAGGCCTTTGATTATTTGTTCTCCTTGTGGCAAACGTCACGGGTGAGCGGATGATTTGCTGCGTCACGGGACTTGGCCGGTATTGTTCGGCATCGACGGTAATGATTGGATGTTTATCGCCGGGTGCAATTTGTGCCGGCGACCCAAATTCCTCCAACACTCCGGTGCATAGCCTGATTTCAATGCCCAAATCGAACTCGACGATTTCCTCGACATCCAGGGGGAACTCCCTTTTGGCAAGTTTATGTTCGATGGCAACGGCGTTGGCCTTTTTCGCGATTTCTTTCCATCCAAAGATCGGGCGAGGCGGCAAGCGAAACATGGATCAGGACCTCCGCCTGGCTCATGATGTCCTTAGGCACAATTCCGCAATCCGCCGCTGCGGAGTCGAAGAAGCGATACCAGTCGTCCGACGCCTGTTGTAATGCAAGCACAACATTCACAAAACAGCTTCAAGGTGCAGCGCACGCGGCATTGAACTCGTCTTTTGCGAGACGAATGCGGAAGAGTCAATCACGGGATGCCGGAAAAGAAAATTCAGGATGTCGTCGTGTTACATCTCGACATTGGATATCCGGTTCGCAGGTTACAGAAAATCAGTATCATTCAGATTCCCGAGATGTGTTTGACGAAGTATGATATGATATTTCCGTCTTTATTAACCGTGGGCAACGCCGCTATCCATCACCCCAGCCGGTCGCCGACCTTCAAGGGATGGCCGCACAGAAAGGCCGCGCCGGGCATGGCCTTGCGGCCTTCCGGCTGGAGTTCGAGCAAACGCAGGGCCTGGTCGCCGGCCTGGATCACCGGGCCGTCACCTTGGTTGGATAAAATCTCGCCTGGCTTGCCCTGCCCCGCCACAACCCGAGCTTTCAGCACTTTGACCGATAACGGCTTCGGCTGGTGTATTTCCAAATAACAACCTGGCCAGGGATTGAAACCGTGAATGCGATTGTGTAACTCAACCGCCGGCCGGGACCAATCCAGGCATCCATCGCTCTTTTTCAACTTGGGCGCATACGTGGCTTCCACCGGGTTCTGGGGTGTGCGCCGAACGGTTCCCTGTCGCAGAGATTCCACCGTGCGGGCCAGCAGGTCGGCGCCCAACATGGCCAGCCGGTCATGGAGCGTTCCGGCGGTGTCATCCTCGCGGATCGGTTCCACCGCCTGATCGATAATGTCGCCGGTATCCATGCCCTCGTTGAGGAACATGGTAGTCACCCCGGTCTGCGCTTCGCCCCGGGCAATTGCCCATTGAATGGGGGCAGCACCCCGGTGTTTCGGTAACAGCGAGGCATGCACGTTGATGCAACCCTTGAGAGGGATTTCAAGAATGCCGGGCTTGAGAATCTGGCCGTAGGCTACAACAACAATCAGGTCCGGCGTCAGCGCCCGGATGGCCTGAACGCTTTCCGGTGCATTGACATTTTCCGGGGTGAGGATGGGAATCCCGCGGACTGCGGCGAGCGCCCGCACGGGACAGGGCGCCGTTTGAAGCGACCGACCCTTCGGCCGGTCCGGCTGGGTCACCACCCCGACGACCGAATCCGACACGCCGGTCAGCAACCGGTCCAGGCAGGGACACGCCAGCTCCGCCGATCCCATGAAAACAATGCGCATAAGAATGCCTTTGAAAAAATCACTTCATCAGCTTCCGCAGGTTTCGGTCAGACTCCGCGGCAATTCGCTCATGCAGGCTACGACCAAGGGCATCCATCGTCACCAGGGCGGGGAAATCCTTGACGATCAGCTCCCACATTGCTTCGGCCGAGCCGAATGACTTCATGAAATGGACTCCCCCAATCCGTTCAACCTTGTCCGCCAGGACTTGCGCGGCGCCGCCGACGGCATGAAGATAAACGCATCCGTGTTTTGCGCAAGCGGCCCGCGTACCCTCGCCCATGCCGCCCTTGCCGATAATGACCGCCAGACCGTGCCGCCGGATGATCTCCGGCATGTAGGACTCCTCCCGGATCGAGGTGGTGGGACCCGCCGCGCGGACAGTCCACCGGCCCCGTTGCCGGATGACCACCGGGCCGCAGTGATAAATCGCGCCGGCTTTCAGGTCCACAGGTGATTGTCCGCCTTCAGCCAAAAAGCGATGCAGTCGGTCCCGGCCCGTGAAGATCCGGCCGGAGAGCATCACGCGATCCCCAACGGACAGCGATCGAACCTGATCGCGGGTGAACGGATATTTCAAATGCTTGGTCATAATTTGATCCGATAGGTAATGACACAGCTTCAACACGGGCAGTGTCCACAACCTAATAAATTCCAAGTTCCAAAATCCAAATTCCAAGGAATAGTTTCCGCCTTTGGCTGATCCGCCATGGCGGAAAATTCAAATGCTGCCAATTACGAAACAAACGAAATCAACCCTGATTTTCTAAACTTTGCCTTAATTGATTACATTTCCCTGGAATTTGCCACGTCGCCGGGCAAGTGGCCCCTTGGCTGCCGACGGGGGAACTTGGCCTGCCCGAGCCCGGCCAGGGATTTTGGAATTTCATTGGCAACTGAACCCCGAACACTGAACACCTGAATCTTAATACATCCACCGTCTTATGCATCCATCCGTCCCCAGCGCCACCCCGCGCCGACGAAACGCCCAGCACATATAGGACACGCTCACGAAATAACTGGCCGGCAGACGGCTCATGGCGCCAATTTTGACTCCCAGCAAGGTCGTCCGGCCGCCGCAGCCCATGGGTCCGATTCCTGATTTATTGGCTGCGGCGAGAATTTGTTTTTCCAGCCGGGCCAGACCCGGATCGGCAGCATGATCGCTCAACCGCCGGAGCAATTGTCGCTTGGCCAGTTCGGCGCCCGTCGCCCGGTCGCCGCCGACGCCGATCCCCAGCACGCCCGGAGCACAGCCATTCCCCTGGGCCCGGCGCACGGCATCCAGCACACACCGGCACACGCCGTCCCAGTCCCGGCCGGCCTTAAGCCGCGAATCCGGCAGGCTGTACTGGATGCTCATGTTTTCACTGCCGCCGCCTTTCATGATCAGCCGGATATCCACCCGGGAACCCCGGACATATTCCAGGTGAATCGCTGGCGTGCCGAGCCCGATATTTCCAGCGCAGGCTTTATCGGTCAACGTATCAATGGTATTCTGCCGGAGATATCCAAGCCGTGTCGCCTGGCGTACCGCGCACCGGATGGCGCCGGACAGGGCCAGGGTGTCAAATCCCACGGGGACCCGGCAATCAAACAGGAGCGTGCCGGTATCCTGGCAGAGCGGCGCACCACGTTCCCGCGCCAAACACACGTTTTCCAGGATCGTGTCCAGCGCCCAGCGGGCGGGAGACGAGGCTGATTCCTTCCGCCGAACTTTCTCCAGGGCGGCCGTCACATCATGCGGCAGATCCGAGGACGTCCGCCGGATCAGTTCAAGTATATTCCGCTGCCAAATCGATTTCATATGGTTTCGTTATAACAGCTTCTCTTCGTGTGCTTCGGTTACACCGGGGAAGCCCGGCAACTCTATTCAGATGAAAGGTTCTGAACATGTAAATTGTTCGTTCGACATGTAGCCACGCCTTGGCGTGCGCGGGTGACCAAACACGCGAAACAAGGCGGTCTGGAATCTCGGAACTCAAAAGAGGGAAGGGAAGCTGGGCCAGGAGGGGTGGTTCCCTGCTGAAGGCGAAGAAGCGAGCCTGAAATCCGAAAGGATGAACCCGATTCGGCCTCGTTACACAAATGCCAGTGGTCAGGCTGCCGGAAGCGATGAAATCCGTTGGCCCGCGAGGAAGAAACGAACAGATGCACTTGCGGGCACTGGCCGGGGTGATTGGGGCAAGCGCGCTTCGAGAGAGTTGACGGAGTCCCGGGAGACCCGTGACGGTGTCCGTGCGGCCAAGGAAGTCGCGGGCGGACGAGGTGGCAGGAAATCCATAACTTGCGACCTACCGAACGGGAGTCAGAGCAGTCGGTAGTAGTGAAGAAGCGGGGTAATACCCGTGGAACGAAGCGACTGTACTTCAGTCGCGTTTTCAACAAGAAAGGGAGAGCCGCTTGAGCGCAAGCTCCACGACGGGAAAAGAGGAATGTCCGGAAGGGCACATACCTGAACCGGGCATACCGCTGAAACTGTCCTTTTTGCGATGGAAACTGGGCCAAAAGGCCAAGCAGGAGCCGAACTTTCGGTTCTATGCGCTGTATGATCGAGTCTATCGGCGGGACGTGTTGGAAACGGCCTACCGGCGGGCAAGGGCAAAACACGGGAAGCCAGGAGTGGATGGGGTAACGTTTGAAGAGATCGCATCCTCTGCCGGAGGCGTGAAAGCGTTTCTGGACGGGATAGAAACGAGTCTGAAGGGGCGGACATACAAACCCCTGCCAGTAAGACGCGCATATATCCAGAAGGAGGATGGACGACAAAGGCCGCTTGGCATACCGTGTATAGTGGATCGAGTGGTACAAGGAGCGGTTAAGCTGGTGATAGAGCCGATCTTTGAAGCCGACTTTTTGGATTGCTCGCATGGCTATCGTCCTAAACGGCGAGCCGTGGATGCCGTTCAGCAGATCAGAGAGAATGAAGCAGAGGGCCGGGTAGAGGTATACGACGCCGACTTGAGCAGTTATTTCGACACAATCGAACATAACGAGATGATGAGGAAAGTCGAACGCCGGATAGCAGACGGTTCTGTGCTGAAGCTGATACGTATGTGGTTGGAAAGCGAAGTTGAAGAAGTAGATAAACAGACTGGTCAGCGGAAACGCACACGATCGGGGAAAGGTACGCCGCAAGGAGGAGTCATCTCCCCGTTGTTGGCGAACATCTATCTTCACGACTTCGATGAAGCCTTTGAAAAGAGGGTGGACGGACCCAAGTGCTTTGCCAACGCCCGGTTGATCCGCTACGCGGATGATCTGGTAGTAATGGCCCGGTACATGGGAGGCCGCATACAGAACTGGATCGAAGACGAGTTGGAAGGGCGTCAGAAACTGCGCATAAATCGGAAGAAAACCCGTGTGGTAAAGCTCAGGGAAGAAGGAGCGACGCTGAACTTTGTCGGCTTTGCGATGCGGTACGAGCGTGATCGGTTTGGGAGAGCAAAACGCTACCTGAACATCACCCCATCGGCCAAAGCGCAAGAGGCGATACGGCGTAAGGTTAAGGAAATTACATCGAGTGGGTACAAGCATAAACTGCAAGATGTGATAATCCAAGTCAACCAAGCCATCATAGGCTGGAAACAAGCCTTCAACTATGGGTATCCGCGGCAGGCGTTTCGTGATTTGAACTGGTACGTCCTTGAACGATTTCGGAGCTTTCTCCAACATCGTAGCCAGCGCCGTAGCCGACCGTTCCGGAAGGGCGAAAGCCTGTATGCCGGATTGCGGCGACGCGGTCTGGTGTACCTGTAAATTATGACCTGTGAATGTCATTGGCTTAAAGACTGTCGGTAAGCCGTATACGGCAAATCTGTACGTACGGTTTGACGAGGGGAACGGGCTAAACCCCCGTTCCTACTCTATTGGTGAAAATCTCTTTCTCATCACAAGGACTGGAACACCAGCACGGCGCATCCGGTCATGCCGGCCCGCTCTCCCAGCTTCGCCGGAATGACCTTGATCCGCTTCGCGAAATACTGGTTCAGCCGTTCCCGGAGATGACGCCGTAACGGGTCAAAAAGAACCCGCCCGCTTTGGGCCACGCCGCCGCCGACAATTATGACTTCCGGCTGGAGCAAATAGGTGATCGAGGCAAACGCCGTGGCCAGGCAATCGGCCACAAAATCAAAAATTTCAAGGGCCAGCGGATCATTACGGGTCGCGGCCCGGGCAATGATTTTCGGGGTAACCAGTCCCAAATCATTTTTAACCAAAGCCCGGATCAGGGACCGCCGGCCGGCCCGCAGAGCCCGGACGGTGCGGGAGACTATCTGGCGGTTGCCGATATAGGTTTCCAACCCGCCTTGTCCTTCCGGAGTTTTATGCCCATTCATCCGGATGGCAATGTGTCCGATCTCACCGGCCATGGAATAGGCGCCGCGATACAGCTTACCGTCAATGACCACGCCACCGCCGACGCCGGTACCCAACGTGGCAAACACCGCGTGCCGGTGACCGCGTCCCGCGCCATAGGCGCATTCACCGATCGCCATGGCGTTGACGTCGTTTTCCACGAAAGCCGGCAGGCCGAATCTCTTCGTCAACATCCGGGCCAGGTAAACGGAGTTCCAGCCGGGCACGTTCGTCAGATTGTAGATAAATCCCCTTTTGAAATCCGTGAATCCGGGCACGCCAACACCGATCCCGATCGGAAGGCAACCGTTCCGGCGGAACCGGTCCAGTCCGAACTGCACCTGATCCATCCAGGCCTGCCGTGTCCCGGCGGCGGCGGTGGGAAAGTCAAAACGGCCCCGAATGACGCCGGTCTCGTCGACCAGCCCCATCTTGACGCCGGTCCCGCCGAAATCGATCCCGACCGCCAGCCGTTGAGGAGAAGCTTTCATGACTTTACCCACGGAACACACCGAAATGAAAATCTAAATGACAAACCGTTCATGTTCAATTTTCGGAAAATGGCCGAAGTTCACCACCAATCCGACCTTAAAGCCTGTTGCATAAAGATAATTTAACAGTTGAGCCCGATGATCATCAACTAGATTCGAAACGGCTTTGATTTCAAAGCAAGCCCCAAGAATCTTATACCTGAAAATTGCACGGAAGCGTGCAATTTTCACCCTCCGGGCCGTCGGAGCCCCGCATCAATGCGGGGTTCCAAGGGGTTAACCACTTGCGTTAAGCCCATCTTCTACAGTTAAAAAACGCGCATGTTGATAATGAACTACTTACGAGGACGACGAAGAGCTGTGCCAACACATTTCCAAAACCGACGCATTACGCCATTACAGTTCTCTGATTGTGACCGG
>JAHIJO010000107.1 GCA_018898455.1 Verrucomicrobiota bacterium
CATGTGCAAAGAACTGGATCGCATGAAAGTGTGCTTTCCCGGAAGCGATCTGCGGATGCGTTTCGGCGTTGCCTTGGAGGTCCAAAAATGATAAAAAGCGGACAAATTACAGGCTGACTATGTCAGGATATCTGAAGTTAGTGACAATACGATCCACCATCAACCAGATAACTTGTGCTTTTATGAACCGCTTATCAAAGCGTCAAACGTCCTGGGGCACTTTGGCCGTACTGGGATATATCTTGTCGCCCTTGTCGTGGTGGAACGATTTGTGGGTGAATATCCCGATTGCTTACGCCGTCGCCAACCTGGCGCAGGCTATGCACCCCCGGTTCTTCCTGCCGGCCTTCGTTGCCGCCTACTGGATCACCAACCTGTTCGGATTGATCTTGATGCATGTCGGAATTCGCGGCGCGGCGACGGAAAAGATTCCGGCCTTTAACCGCACCGGAACACTCTGGTGGCTGGCGATATCCCTCGGTTACACCGCCATCATGGTGGCCCTAGTCCACTGGGGCCTCCTGCGCCCTCTGGCGGCGTATCTGCCGGCTCGCCAGTAAGAGGTCGTGCTAACGACATCAACACTTGGACATTGGATATTCGATGCGGATCATCTGTCCTGAACCCAATCGGCTTCAGGACATGACCCTGGGAATTGCTGACTGGGTTGTGGGCTACGCCCACTTTAGTGGCAGAGAGAAAAAAGCCACGGAGGCTTTGACACCTCCGTGGCTCGGATAACACAGCGAGAGTTCTCGTTGCTTATTTCTTTCCAGTGCTGATGGCCGCCTGGGCCGCCGCGAGCCTGGCAATCGGCACGCGGAACGGACTGCAGCTGACATAGTTCAGTCCGGCTTTGAAACAGAATTCCACCGAAGCCGGATCGCCGCCCTGCTCGCCGCAGATGCCGATCTTCAGGTCCTTCCGGGTTTTCCGTCCCTTCTGTACGGCCATTTCGATCAATTGGCCGATGCCTTCCTGGTCGATTGTCTGGAATGGATCGGCGGGCAGAATTTTCTTCTCCAGGTAATCGTTCATGAATCCGCCGATGTCATCCCGGCTGAAACCGAAACCCATCTGGCTCAGGTCGTTGGTGCCGAATGAGAAAAACTCGGCTTCCTCGGCCATCTTATCGGCCAGCAGGCAGGCCCGCGGGATTTCGATCATCGTGCCGTAGGCATGCGGAATGCTTCGGATGTTCATCCGCCCCAGAACTTCGTCATGGACCTTCATGCAGAGGGCCTTCTGGTTGCGGAGTTCACGGGCATCGCAAGTCACCGGGACCATGATCTCGGGCCTGCATTTCTTGCCGGCCTTGAGCAGTTCCGCCGTGGCCTCGAAAATGGCCCGGAACTGCATCTCTGTCACTTCCGGGTAGGTGATGCCCAGTCGGACACCGCGATGGCCCATCATGGGATTGGACTCATGAAGCTGATCGCCACGCTTCTGAATTTCAGCCACGGAAATTCCCAGACTGGCAGCCAGCTCCTTCTGTTTTTCCTCGTTCTGGGGCACAAACTCGTGCAGGGGTGGATCGAGCAGGCGAATCGTCACCGGCAGGCCGTCCATCGCCTCCAAGGTGCCTTTGATAGACGCCTTGACGAACGGATAGAGCTCTTCCAAGGCCCGGCGACGCTCCTCAACGGTCTTGCTGAGAATCATCTTCCGCAGGAGGAAGAGCGGCTGGTCGCTTCCCTTGCCATAAAACATGTGCTCAGTCCGGAAAAGCCCGATGCCCTCGGCGCCAAAGTTGCGGGCGTTGGCCGCGTCCGCCGGAGTGTCTGCATTGGCGCGCACACCGAGCTTGCGGTGGGCATCCACGATTTTCATGAATTTCTGGAACCGCGGGTTCTCAGTGGCGTCGATCATCGCCAACTGGCCGGCGTACACATAACCCCGTGTGCCGTTCAAGGTTACGAAGTCGCCTTCCTTGAATGTCTGGCCGCCGACATGCATGGCCCGGGTTTCCACGTCCACGTGGAGGGCGCTGGCACCGACGATACAGCACTTGCCCCAGCCGCGGGCCACCAGGGCGGCGTGACTTGTCATGCCGCCCCGGGCCGTTAGAATGCCTTCCGCGGCGCGCATGCCTTCCACGTCCTCCGGGTTGGTTTCCTCGCGGACGAGGATGACTTTCTTGCCGGTCTTCGCCCATTCCACGGCCGATGCCGCGGTGAAAACGATCTGTCCGAAGGCGCCGCCGGGGCCGGCGGGAAGTCCCTTGGCCAGGACCCTGGCGCTCTTTTCCGCCGCCGGGTCCACGATCGGATGCAGGAGTTCATCCAGCTGGGCCGGGGAAACCCGCATGACGGTTTCCTTCGGCGAGATCATTTTTTCGGCGACCATATCCATGGCCATGTTCAATGCAGCGGTGCCGGTGCGCTTGCCGACGCGGCACTGGAGCATATATAGCTTGCCTTCCTGGATGGTGAACTCGATATCCTGCATGTCCCGGTAATGCTTTTCCAATTTCTTCTGGATCGCGTCCAGTTCCCGGTACACGACCGGCATGGCTTTTTCCAGTGATGGCAGGAGCGCATTATGCTCGCTCTTGGTCGCTTCGTTCAGAGGGTTGGGCGTACGAATGCCGGCCACCACGTCCTCACCCTGGGCATTAACCAGCCATTCGCCGTAAAACTTATGCTCCCCATTGGCAGGGTTGCGGCTGAAGGCCACGCCCGTTGCGGACGAATCGCCCATATTTCCGAACACCATGGCCTGCACATTGGTGGCCGTCCCCCACTCGTCGGGGATGCCCTCGATCCGCCGGTATGAAATGGCGCGCTTGCCGTTCCAGCTCTTGAAGACCGCACCGATGCCGCCCCACAACTGTTCCATCGGATCATCGGGGAACGCCTTGCCAAGCACGTCCTTAACCCGTGCCTTGAAATCCTCACAGAGCGTCTTGAGATCCTCGACCGTCAAATCCGTATCCTTCTGGTAACCCTTGGCCTTCTTGATTTCACCCAGCATGTCATCCAACTGTCGGCGAATGCCCTTGCCTTCGACCGGTTCGATACCTTCAGCCTTTTCCATGACGACATCCGAATACATCATAATCAGGCGGCGGTAGGCGTCGTACACGAACCGCCCGTTCTGCGTCTTGGCCACTAGACCCGGGATGGTGCGCGAGCATAAACCAACGTTCAGCACCGTCTCCATCATGCCGGGCATGGACTTGCGCGACCCGGAACGGCAGGACACCAGCAGGGGATTCTGGGGATCGCCGAATTTCATGCCCATCTGGGACTCAACCTTGGCCAAATCCTTTTCTACTTCTTGCTTCAGGCTGACGGGAAAATGCATCCGATTCTTAAAGAAGGCCGTACAGCAGTCCGTGGAAATGGTAAACCCGGCGGGCACCGGCAGGCCTAGCCGACACATTTCGGCCAGGTTGGCCCCCTTGCCGCCCAGTAGGTTTTTCATCTCCGCACGCCCCTCGGTACAGCGTCCGGCGCCGAACAGATACACAAATTTACAGGATTTTCCCGTCTTGCCTGTCTTCTTAGATGCCATGGTCATTCCCCTCTTTTTGATGATGATGCCGTATGTTTTCAAATGAACGCCTGTTTCAGGCGCGGTTCGTCATACTGATTTTGCGATCCTGTGATGATGAGTTATCACGCGGAATGGGTACATTATCAGAGGGCCTCCCGCTGTCAATCAGCAAAATGAGCATAATGCGTTTATCGTTTATGTTCATGCATCGTAATTTTCCGCCAGAGGCGGATCCACCTACGGCGGACAATCAGCTACAGGAATCACCGCGCGTTCGACGGATCGGACAGCGTGCCTCCCACGGAAGGTGGGAGTAATTTTTTCTATTTATGGAAGGGGCCATGCGCGGCCAACAAGCCAAGCAACATGGAACTTCTCATACGAGCTGAAGAAAAGCGGCGGGAACGCTGTGGGAATAAACGAACCCGCTGGAAGGTTCTGCACTGCAGGAAACCATGACCTGGGCAGAATGCCAACGAACGGTTCGGCGGAATACGCCCTCATCCGGCCGGCATCAATCAATAGAACAATATTTCCGTCACCCCGTTGGTGTCGAACGCAAGGGATATCACCTCGTTGGTGATGCAAACATTGCCCACGTTGTTACTGGAATCCACCCACTGGCCCGATCCGGCCACTTTGACAACATTGCCGCCTTCAGGGCGTCCGCCTTTGCCGCGGTGGTTTAACCCCCAGTCATTGGTGGTCCCAATCACGCCGGGGCCGTTCTGATCGCAGAGAATGATTTTATCGCCGTCCGTATCGCGCCGGCCCACATAATAACAATAACTACTGTTGCTGGCGGTAATGTCGACCAACTTGCTGGCCGGCCTCATGCTGTATTCGCCCGCTGCTGTCGGGCAGATGAACAATTCCGGCGTTATACCTCCGATGGGGGTTAAAACGCCACTGATTCCCACAATGTTGGTGGGGGGGAAGTTTGGGCGGAACGAGTCTTCAGGACTGAGACCCCAAGCGGAAATGCTTTTCCAGAGGCCATTAAGGTTGGAAAGACAGTTGACCCGCCGTGCCCTTTCCCGGACAGACGCCAGGTTCGGCAGAATCAGTCCGGCCAGAATGGCAATAATCGCAATTACCACCAGGAGCTCAATCAGGGTAAAACTGCCTTTAAACTTGTGGCGCCATCGATTTGTCATAACCAAACCTCCTCTGTATTGACCTGTTGCCGCTTATTCTCCATAATGCACTCTTGCATTACATTAGTAAACATAATCCTAATTGGACGTGGCCGTCAACAGATATTTTAATATTTCTACGGAGCGTATCCTCCGCCGTGGCTCATGAAAACATCGGACTTTACCTATCACCTGCCCGCTGAGCTCATCGCGCAACAACCGGCGCCGGATCGTACGGGCGCCCGCATGATGATCGTCTGCCGCAATACCGGCTCCTTGGAACGCCGGCGTGTGGCCGACCTCCCCGAATTCCTGCGCCCAGGCGACGTATTGGTCATCAATGACACGCGGGTCATTCCCGCGCGGCTTTTCGGTCGCAAGGAAAAAACCGGCGGGCGGGTTGAAGTGCTTTTAATTGAAGAACTGACCGACGACCTAATACGCCCTGATAAACTGTCACCATGCCGCAACAATTCTTCCATGAAAATCTGTTGTAGCGGCCGTTCGCAAGAACGGCACGCAGTTCTACAAACTACCGCCACACCAGCCGGCCCCGTCATGGTCAGCCTATGGGAAGCCCTGGTGAAGGCGTCCCGTTCCCCTGAGACAGGATCGTTCCTGGAACTGGCGTCCGGCCAAATCCAGGCAGAAGTGCTCGCTCGGATCGGGAACGGCCGCGCGCTCCTGCGCCTGATTCATGATCGCCCACTCATGAAAATCCTGGATCAGGAAGGCGTGCCTCCCCTGCCCCCTTATATCAAACGTCCCCATGCCGTTGCCCATCGCGACCAGATAGCCGTTGACCGGGACCGTTACCAGACGGTATATGCCCGGGTTCCCGGCGCCATCGCCGCTCCGACGGCCGGTCTGCACTTCACCCCCGACCTGTTGGAGTGCCTGAGTCGGCAGGGAGTCGGACAGGCCTCCGTGACCCTGCATGTCGGGCCAGGCACCTTCAAGCCCGTGTCATCAGACATCGTGGAAGATCATCGCATGGAGCCGGAACGTTATAGCGTTTCCCCTGAAACAGCCCGCTGTATTACGGAAGCTCAACAACGGCAAAGCAGGATTGTGGCCGTGGGAAGCACGGTCGTGCGGACCCTGGAAACAGTCGCGGCAGAACACGGCGCCGTGACGCCGGCGGAGGGACGGAGCCGGCTGTTTATTTACCCCCCGTATTCATTCCGCGTTGTACAGGCGATGCTGACCAATTTTCATCTGCCGGCATCCACTCTGCTGATGATGGTCAGCGCCTTTGCCGGACGGGATCTTATCCGGCACGCCTACGAGACGGCCATCCGGGAACGCTACCGGTTCTACAGTTACGGGGATTGCATGCTGATCCTCTAAAAAGAACGCGGTCGGCAGCCGACCACGTTCTTTTAGTCCGTCCACTCGGTAATGGCGGCCATGGCGGCGCAGTCGACAATGTCGTCGACGGAACACCCGCGCGATACATCATTGAACGGGCGGCGCAGACCCTGAATCAGCGGGCCGATGGCCGCGGCGCCAGCCAGCCGTTCGGTGGCCTTGTACATCGTGTTGCCGCAGTTCAGGTCCGGAAAGATCAGCACATTGCACCGGCCGGCGATCCGGGAGCCCGGCGCCTTCTTGGCGCCGATGGCGGGAATGACGGCGGCATCAAACTGGAATTCGCCGTCTATCAGGAGTTCCGGCGCCAGCGCCTTGGCTTTAGCCGTCGCCTGGATGACCTTGTCCACGATGGGATCCTTGGCGGAACCCTTGGTGGAACAGCTGATCATGCCGACGCGCGGTTCATCGCCGGTAAGAGCGGCATAAGTCCGGGCCGTAGTCACCGCGATTTCGGCAAGTTGATCGGCGTTAGGATTGATGTTCAGGCCGCAGTCGGCATAAAACAGCGCGCCGTTATAACCCCATTTTGGGTCCGGCAACTGCATGATGAAATAGGCCGAAGCGACTTTGATCCCGGGTGCGGTGCGGAAGAGCTGGAGCGCCGGACGGGTCTTGCCGGCCGTGTCGTGGTTGTAGCCCTTGGGATTGCCGCCGCCGGAAACATAGCCGTGGGCGTCGCCGGCACACACCATGGCAGCCGCAAACACACAGGTATCCCGGAGCCACAAGCGCGCCTGGTCTTCGGTCAGGCCCTTGCTCTTGCGAAGGCCGACAACCGTGACCATGTAATCATTGAAGCGGGGACTCCCCTGGATATCCGCGATCTCGACGCCGAGCAGATTGACACCGTTATCACGGGCAAGCTTGTCAATGGCCTTCCCGTCGCCGATGAGCACGGGCTTGGCATATCCGGTTTGAACCAGCATGGCGGCTGCCTGCAGGTTGCGGATATCGTCGCTTTCGGTCAGGCAGATTTTACGTCCAAGGGTTTTTGCCTTGCTCCTGATTTTTTCCAGCACTGTTTCGGCCATGACAAATTCCTTTCTAGCAACAACTCAAGTGTTCAGTGTATGTGCCACAATTAACGTCTTTCCGAAAAATAAAACCAACAAAGAAGATTATTTTGCCCGGCGAAATAATCTAGGCCATGAGAATCCGGTGCGTTTCCCGGGCGATCATGAGCTCCTCATTCGTGGGAATAACCATGGCCAGCGGCGC
The DNA here is from genome assembly GCA_018898455.1 of Verrucomicrobiota bacterium. Taxonomy (GTDB): domain Bacteria; phylum Verrucomicrobiota; class Kiritimatiellia; order JAAZAB01; family JAAZAB01; genus JAHIJO01. The sequence continues at coordinate 7,227 of JAHIJO010000107.1, forward strand.
CGTACCATCGCAGGAAATGATGTATTCGTTGGCCTTGTTCCGGGCCTGATCCAGGTGAATACCGAGGAATTCCAGCGGTTCGCAGACCATGGCGCGCACGCGCGGCACGTTTTCGCCGATCCCGGCCGTGAAAATCAACGCATCGAATCCGTTCATCACGGCGGCATAAGCCCCGATATACTTGACCAGCCGGTGCACGAACACGTCCAGCGCCAATTTGGCCTGGAGGTTGTTGTTGTCAATGGCCTGGAGAATATCGCGCATGTCGTTACTGCCGATGCCGCTCAGTCCCAGGAGGCCGCTCGACTTATTAAGCAGTTTGTCCACTTCATCCAGGCTGTAACCGAGCCGGCGGAGAAATATAACGACGGCCGGATCAATATCTCCGCAACGGGTACCCATGACCAGCCCTTCCAGCGGAGTCAGGCCCATGCTGGTGTCGTTGACCTGACCACGGTTGACGGCGGTGATACTGCACCCGTTGCCCAGGTGCACGGTGATCATCTTCAATTCATCCATAGACTTTCCCAGCAAGTCGGCGGCCTTCAGAGCCACATAACGATGGGAGGTCCCGTGAAAGCCATATCTCCGGATCTTGTTTTTTTCTGCGATCTCATGGGGAATGGCATAGGTATAGGCGGCCGGCGGCATGGTCTGGTGGAACGCGGTGTCGAAGACCGCGACCATGGAAATGTTGGGGAACAGGTGTTCGCAGGCCTCGATGCCCTCGTAGTTCGGCGGATTGTGAAGCGGGGCCAGCGCAAAACAGTCCATGATGATCTGCTTAATCACGCCGGTGATACGGGCAGACTCCGACATGGCGGCGCCGCCATGCACGACCCGGTGGCCGATCCCATTGATTTCCGTCAGGTTGTCAATCACGCCGGCGTTCTTATCCATCAGCGCCAGGCAGGCTTGGGAAATCGCCGCTTCATAGGAATTGGCCGAGATATCATTCTCGATCTTCTGATCCCGGTGGTTGGAGTAGCGGAGACGGGCATTCGGAGTGTTGATTCTCTCAATCAGGCCCTTGGCCAATAGTTTTTCGCCATCCGTTTCATACAAGGTAAACTTTATCGACGAGCTTCCCGCATTAATCACCAATATCTTCATGATCCGTCCCTTAATTTTTCACAGTCGGCATGAAAGGTTAAATTAATAACATCTTCGGCAACAATAAACAAGAGTCTTTACATCCCGCCTTCGGTTCAATAGATTCTTGCCCGTAAACATCAGGATTCCGGAATCGGTCTGTTATCCAATTATAGACTGACGAATAACATCAACTCACATAGGGACACCATTATGAATCTCGCGCGAGTTGCCAATACCATTCGAGTGCTGGCCATTGACGGTGTGCAAAAAGCCAATTCAGGGCATCCCGGCATGCCCATGGGCACCGCCGATTTTGCCGCGGTTCTTTTTCTCAAGCACCTGAAACACTGCCCCACGAATCCGGATTGGCCGGACCGGGACCGTTTCGTGCTGTCCGCCGGCCACGGCTGTATACTGCTCTACAGTCTCCTGCACCTGTCGGGATATGATTTGAAACTTGAAGAACTGAAGTTATTCCGGCAATGGGGAAGCCGCACACCCGGCCACCCGGAATTCGGCGTAACGCCCGGCGTGGAAACCAGCACCGGTCCGCTCGGCCAGGGGTGCGGCAACGCTGTGGGCATGGCCCTCGCGGAAGCCATGCTGGCGGAACGATACAACCTCGGCAATGATAAGGTGGTCGATCACACGACCTACGGCATTTGCAGTGACGGCGACCTGATGGAAGGCCTTTCGCACGAAGCGTTCTCCCTGGCCGGTCATCTGGGACTGAACAAGTTGATTATGTTCTACGACAGCAATCGCATCACCATTGAGGGTTCCACCGACCTGGCCTACAGCGACGACGTCCGCAAGCGTTTTGAGGGCTATCACTGGAACGTCCTGGAAGTGGATGGGCATGACTACACCGCCATCGATCAGGCGCTGACCCAGGCCCGCCAGGAAAAGACCCGCCCGACGCTGATCATCGGTCGGACTTGCATCGGCCAGGGCAGTCCCAACATGTCCGGCAAGTCCGAGTCGCACGGCGCGCCGCTGGGCGCCGAGGAAGTCAAAGCCACAAAAAAGAACCTGGGATTTCCTGAAGACCAGGAGTTTTTCGTGCCGGATGAAGTTCGCGCGATCTTTGCCGAGCGTTTGAAGGAACTTCAGACGACAGCCGCTCAATGGGATGCCGAATTCAACCGGTACCGAGCCGCGCACCCGGAGCAAGCCCGGGCGTGGGATGAGGCCCGCCAGTTCGCGCTCCCCGACAACCTGGAGTCGTTCCTCCCGAAATTCGATCCGGCCAAATCGGTGGCTACCCGCAACGCATCCCATAGCATCATCCAAGGTCTGGCCAAGGCCGTTCCCTATCTGGTGGGCGGGTCGGCCGATCTTTCACCCAGTACTCGGACAATTATGGATGGCCAGGGCGACGTCGGCCCGCGCGCGTTTAAAGGCCGTAATTTCCATTTCGGCATCCGGGAACACGCGATGGGCGCCATCTTGAATGGCATAGCCCTGCACGGCGGCTTCCGAGCCTACGGCGCTACGTTTTTCGTCTTCTCGGATTATTTCAAGCCGTCCATCCGGCTGGCCTGCATCATGAAACTGCCCGTGATTTACGTGCTTACTCACGACAGCTTCTACGTGGGCGAAGACGGGCCGACCCATGAGCCGATCGAACATATCGCCTGCTTGCGGCTTCTACCCCACATGACTGTCATCCGGCCGGCGGACCCGACCGAAACAGCTGCGGCCTGGGTCGTGGCCCTGAAAAACATAAAGGGTCCGACTGCCATCCTGCTCACGCGCCAGAATCTGCCGGTCATTGATCGGTCGCAATTTCCGCCCGCCACACGTCTTGAACAGGGCGCCTACACGCTATGGCAAAGCGCCAAGGGCCGGCCAAAACTGATCCTGATCGCCACCGGCTCCGAGGTCTCCCTCGCGCTCGACGCGGCCAAAGCGCTGGCCCAGGAGGATCCGGCGCGGATTATCCGGGTCGTCAGCATGCCGTCCTGGGAACTGTTCGAACAGCAACCCGCCAAGGTCAAGAAGGCAGTCCTTCCACCTTCTTGTAAACTGCGGCTATCCATCGAGGCCGGCTCCACCATGGGTTGGGAAAAATACGTAGGCGCCAAGGGGCGCGCGTTCGGGCTGAATCATTTCGGCGCTTCCGGCCCTTACAAGGTGCTTGCCAAGGAATACGGCTTCACCACCGACAATATCGTGAAGATCGCGCGGGAAATGCTGGGCTAGGAGGCGGTCAGACTTTGGTTGCGCCAAGTCATTTGTCCTCCTTAATACTTGAAAATTGCGCGAATATCTCTCATTATTCAGGTGTTCGGTGTTCTGGGGAGCATGACCGATGAGCCAGGAAGCAAGCCTTATTTGGAAGTAGGGGATTTATCGGTCTATCCGAAGCTCTGCCGGCTTCACCTGGAGAATGCTAAATGGTCTCGATAATTCGTTTGAACGGCGCCTTCCTGAGAAGGCGTTGCCTAGACAGGCGACGAATATGGCAAGCCATAGGAACTACTGCCTTCCGGTTGGCCTCGAACCCTGAACTCCGAACACCCGGGTAGTGTATGGCGCGATTCATCATCCATGGCAAGCAGAAGTTAAGCGGTGTTTTTCAGCCTTCCGGCAATAAAAACAGCGTCTTGCCCATGCTGGCAGCCTGCCTGCTGACCGACGAACCGATGGAACTGGCCAACGTCCCCATGATCGAGGACGTGTCCATCATGCTGGATATCCTTGAGGATATTGGCGTTAGTGTCAACCGGCACGACCATGCGGTTAAGCTCTGCGCCGCCGGCATCCGCAAGCGGCGGCTTGACCGTGAACTCTGCCACCGCGTTCGTTCCTCGATCCTGTTTGCCGGTCCGCTGATGGCCCGGCACAGACAGGCGACGCTCTATCCGCCGGGCGGCGATGTCATTGGCCGCCGCCGGGTAGACACGCACTTTCTTGGACTCCGCGCCCTGGGTGTTGAAATCTCCGGTGGCGATCACTATACATTCCAGCGCGGGACATTGCGCGGCGCCGAAATCCTGCTCGACGAAGCCAGCGTCACGGCCACGGAAAATATCCTGATGGCCGCGACCCTCGCGGAGGGATCGACCCTCCTTTTCAACGCCGCCTGCGAACCGCATGTCCAGGACCTGTGCGTACTGTTGAACAAGATGGGCGCGCGCATCACCGGCATCGGAACCAACCGGATTTCCGTGGAAGGGGTGGACACCCTGCACGGCGCCGTTCACACTGTGACACCGGATCATGTGGAAATCGGGAGCTTCCTTATCGCGGCGGCGGTAACCGGCGGCGAGCTGACCATTCCCGATGTTTCCCAGGATTTGCTGGCGCCCATTTTGCGCCCGTTCCGGACCCTGGGCTTGGCGCTTCATGTCGGCGAATCCGGCCTTCAGTTGGTCTCCCGGCGGAAAATGCGGGTGCAGAACGAATTCGGCCTGGCGATGCCCAAGATCGAGGATGGCCCCTGGCCCAGCTTCCCCTCCGACCTCATGAGCGTGGCAATTGTGGCGGGTACCCAATCGCAAGGAACGATATTGTTCTTCGAAAAAATGTTCGAGAGCCGGATGGTGTTTGTGGACCGCTTGATCGATATGGGCGCACGGATCGTACCGTGCGATCCACATCGGGTAGTGGTCATCGGACCGTCTCATCTACATGCCCTGCGCATGGCCGGCCCGGATATTCGCGCCGGTATGGCCATGCTGATCGCAGCGCTGTGCGCCAAAGGTGAGAGCGTGGTTGAAAACGTCCAGGTAATTGACCGCGGTTATGAGCGTGTGGAAGAGCGATTACGCCGCTTGGGCGCTGATATTGTCCGCGAAGAATAATTTTTTCTTCCGAAAAAACTTAATTAGATTCTACCTTGTAGCCAAATATTGTCGAACATTTTTTGATAGGGTTGTCGGACTTTGGAGTGCGGGAGCCGGTGCTCCCTCCTTGCTTTCCGCGAAACCATCGCTTCGCGGTGGAAAAGCGATAGCGCTGGCTATCGCACTCCAAAATTGAATCAAATTTCAAATATATTTGGCTAGAATTCCCCACCCTTATCGGCTCCGGACTCTCCGCCGGCCTGGCTCCGCCGTTCGCGTCCCGCCGCCTGGCGTCCTTCCCTCCGCTCCTTGAATCGTGCTATCATCCCCTGGCGGAGTTGATTCACACGGGCACGCTGTTCGGGGGTAAGCGTCGCGCTCATGGCCAGGCGCGCTTTGACCTGGGCTTTGGTCATTTCCGCGTTGATCTGGGCCAGTTTGTCGGCGGCCGCCATGATGGCTTTTTCATCCAAAGTATCGGCGCTGATCAGGTGTTCCAGGTCGGCCTTGGCCAGGTCACGGTCCGTCTTTAACTTGATCATGGTCTTGCGGGTCTCGTGTATCATGTTTTTAATTTCATTGGCCTTGTCTGCGGATAGTCCCAGTTCGGACGCCAGTCCCTGGCCTAAACCTCTCTTGTGATCCATCGGCTGGGCGTTGGCGTCCGGCGGCGGCGGGTTATCCATCTCGGCCAACCCCGGCCCGACATTGAGTCCCGTCAGCAATACGGCCACCAACAGCAAATAAGTATCCTTCATGGCTTTCCCCTCCTCCTGGATTAATGATTTCAACCCATCCAACGGCGGGATGTTGCATTTATTGCATTCTGTTGGTAAAAAAATTGACCTATTCAGCAAATCCCGGCTTGACAATCGGCGGGTTTATACACCATGTTATCGGGCAGTGCTACCCATCATGGGCCGTTAACTCAGCGGGAGAGTGCGATCCTCACACGGTCGAAGTCACAGGTTCAAATCCTGTACGGCCCATTTTTTCCGGCACACGGTGTGCCGGAAAAAATACCGCACCATTCGATGGCGAACCGACGCGCGGCATCGTCGCGATAAAACGCTTGCCGTCGTCCGCCGCAAGCGCAGTCGCCTGTTCAACCTGCTCGCGTTGCCAGTCGGGCAGATCGGCCAGGGCCGCCTGGTCGCCGGATTCGACACCATCGAGGACTTCGCGGCTGACGGACACAATCCGGCCGGCCTGCCGGTCGAAGTATTCCGGGTTATCTTCGGACTGGAAGTCCAGGGCTTCGATGAGATCGCTGAGTTTGGCTTTCATGGTGTTGCCTTATTGTTGTGGTTGCGCGGCAGGTGGAAATCACAGGTTTAAATCCTGCACGGCCCACCATTTCGCCGCAGGCGAACTGCCACGGCGTAGTTCCGATGGAGTCGGGACGAAGCCGGACAACACTATGCGCTCCGAATTACGTCCGGGCAAGCCAATCCTCGAATCTCGAAAGCCAGCCATTTTTGGGCTTGCGGTCTTATCCAAAATTTGCCACTATTTACCAACAGTGTCCATTGGTGGATTTCTGGGAGGCACTGAAATGGTTACATGGCTCAGTATCGATGATCTCGCCCACTACCTTAAGACGCCGAAGTCGACGTTATACAAACTGCTGTCTTCCGGCAGACTGTCGGGGCATAAGGTCGGGCGTAATTACCGTTTTGACCGAGACGAAATCGACGAACTCGTGAAACGAGGCGCGTTGTCAAGGCGCATCCAGGAGCACCGCCGGTGAACATCGACGTCATGACCAGTATCGTCGAGGCTGCGCAGAGTAAAGACCGGATTGCGGGTTTAACGCATAAGTTTTACCGCTACCCGGCAAGGTTCTCTCCACATTTTGCCCATGCCGCGATCATGGCTTTCACGAAGCCGGGGGACCTCGTTCTTGACCCATACATGGGGGGTGGCACCACAATCGTTGAGGCCATTGCAGGCGGCCGGCGTGCCTTCGGGAGCGATCTGAACCAATTGTCTGTATTCGTGACCCGAGTAAAGACAACCTTCCTCAACGCGAACGATGAAGAAGATGTTTGGGACTGGGTAAACAGGGCGACTGCGGCAATGTCATACCGAACCCCACGGGCATGGCTTTCACACATAATCGAGGATCCGAAGGCGAGAAACCTGACGCTCCCAATTGCCCGCCCTGTGAAGAAAGCGGTTGCGGCGGCTCTCGCCGAAATGGATCGGATCACGAGTCAAAGGGCGAAAGACTTCGCGCGGTGTGTCTTACTAAGGACGGCGCAGTGGGCTTTGGACGGTCGTGAAAGGGGCTCATCCCTCACGGAGGTACGCGTTCGACTACGGACCTTCGCTTCCGAGATGTTGTGGAGTCTGAAAGATCTTCGCAGCACCTGTAGAACTCATACACCGGACATGCCAAATTGCACGGTGATGGAAATCAACGCCGCGCACCTTCATAAAATGCCGATGTTCTCGACAGGCGCGGTGAAGGCCGACCTCGTGGTCACAAGTCCGCCATATCCAGGTGTTCACGTTCTATATCATCGTTGGCAGATCAAAGGCCGACGGGAGACCCCGGCACCCTACTGGATAACTGGCTGCAATGACGGGCAGGGGGCTTCTTACTACAACTTTGGGGACCGTCACGGAGTTGGTATTGAGAAATACTTCTCCGTATCCCTCGACACCCTGTCCAGTGTGCGTCAACTAGTGCGGGACGGGGGAAAGATCGTGCAGATGATCGCCTTCAGTGATCCGGACACTCAGTTGCCTCTGTACCTCGCCAACATGCGAATTGCGGGATTCGAGGAACTGAGTCTGGCTGGCGGGAACCATAATCGCATATGGCGAGACGTTCCAAGTCGAAAGTGGCATGCCGCACTGAAGGGCCGGACTCACTCGTCGCGGGAAGTGGTTCTCGTCCACGAAGCCGTATGAGGACGCGGTCACAACTATTCGTCGTCCCCGACTGACCCCAGAGAGGCCACTTCGTCTTCCGACAGCGCTCCAAGCCGATCAATCATCGGCAGAATGAAAGGGGCCAGTGCCTGCGTTGCCTCGCGGGCAAACACTTCTACCGTGAGTTCCTCGGGCAGTTTCTGTTGCCGGTTGCCGTTTCCATTTCCGTTCCCGGCAGCGTCTTCCTTGCTCCGGGACTGTTCACGATCCCGATAGTGTTGGATGAGTGCAAGTCCGACAAGGACGTTACCGACGATGAACCTTGTCCGAGGCAACCTTGGATCCTCGCCCCCGGCCTTGATTTCCGTCAGCAGGTGGACGTTGTCAACATTCACTCTGAAGGTGTAGACGGATTGGTCGTCATCCTGCACACTCACGTCCTGCACAATGTCGCAAGCCGAAAAGCGGTCGAACTTATACTGGCCCCAGTCCTTTTCCCTGACCTCAATGATGTTTGGCAGGGCGATGCCGGCCGGACCTGTGCTGTCCCCGCCTTGGCCCTGTCCTTCCCGCCGTTCCCCTTCGCCGCCCGGCCGATCAGAACGCGACTTTGCCGTCAGTGTCGCGACGTTCACAAAGGGTTCCGTCAGAACGTCATCTTCCACCGTGAACTGAAGTGTGATCCGATCTCCGATCACGAAGTCATCCGGCATGACCATACTCAGTGCCGCGATTCCGTCGTGAAGCGTTAAACTCCAGTTTGGTTCATGGATGTCGCACGGTTCGAGCACTTCAAGATGAAAGCGACCCGGATTCACAGCGCGCTTGAAGTAGTCGTTGACAACGTCGGTCTCGAACGAAAGGCGACACCTTCTACCCACTTCAAACTCCTTTGTCTGCACCTCACCATAGGCCTTTTTGGGGAACTTGAAGTATGAGGGATGCGGTTTCCCTTCGAATGGCTTTTCGCCGGCGGGACCTTGTTCGGCATCTCCATGTTTGCCCCCTGTCAGCCCTTTCTTGAACGGCTTTACTATTCGGCTTCCCGGAAGGAAGAGGTTGGACAATGTCGGCGACGCCTTCAGCAACTTCTCAAGGATATCTTCAAGCGGGCGGGACTCTTCCAGTCGTTTCTCGATTTCCTCGCGCTGCCGCCGTTCGCTCAATTCTCGAAGACCGGAATGGTGCTTGAGGGTATCCTCCAGCTGGTCTTCAAGTGCCTTTCGTAACTCTGTATTGCGAAGACGGTCTCGACTGTTCATGAAGAGGTCTTCTCTCGCACGCACAGTGATGTCTGAGCAGTCAATAGTCACCAACAGGGAGTCGGCAAGCCGCCCCATCTTTACATTGGTCCGTGAGAAAATAGTCTTCGGAATCGCCCCATGCGTCTGTCCGTTGATGGTGAAGATAATGCCCTCATTTGTGCGATAGGTTTTTGCCCGGTCGGGTTTGAAGGCATAGATTTGGGCAGTCATGCTTTCGCCTTCCACCTTGAACGGAATGGAATCCGGGAAGCCATCCTCAAGGTTGTCGGCTCTGTTATCATCCAAGCGAACCGAAAGTCCGACAAGCGTCGTCTCAAAACTGCCGGCATGGCCTCTGTAGTCGCGGCACTCGTGAACACGTATTGGCAACGCTGGTTCGGGCAGCATTGCCTCCAAGCGACTGAGTAAACCATCTCCCATTAACGCGTGACTTGAGAATCCCTTTGTGTCGTATTCGTAAAGTTTGATGGCACTGCCCCACGCGAGTTCACGAGCGTAACCAGCATTACCATCCGGCATGAGAGGCAGAGTCGGAGTCTTGAACCGCAGGACATCTCCGCGCCGTGGCCTCTCGTCTGCACAGATGGGGGCTAAGTAGGTATATATGGAATTTTTGACTCCACCTTCGCCTGTTTCCCGTCTCACAATCGTGAAGGCCCAAAGGTCCACAGAATCATCATCTTCTCTCATGGCCTTGACGATTGCCGGATTGCGTCGGGTTACGATGAGTTGGAGATTCAGCCGTCCACAGAACTGCAGGACCCCGGTTCCGCCCATGTTGAACTTACCCTGAACGAACGGGATGCGTAGTTTGTTCGACCGGTCGAGCGAAAGAAATGTGTTCGGCATCTGACATGGCGTTTGACCTTCACCCGCGTCAGCGATTGTGACGCACGGCCGCTTCTTGGCCCCCGTAACGGCGATTGTGATCCCTCTGCTTTCCTCGCGGCGCTGTGGAGTGGTCCAGTCTTGCACCGAACCGCCCGAGGTTCCAACCACCTTCTTCCTGGAGAAAAAGTGTGAGACTGCATCTCTGATGGAAGTCGGCGCGTCAGCGGAGTCCGGCTTCGTCCCCGCGGTCATGCATTCATTCATGAGGCGGGCATCTATGGCGTTTACTACCTTCTCGGTGAGCGCTGCTTCCGGGCGACTCTGCTGATTGCCGATCGTTGAGAAGTTGTTCTCGCGATCACCGAAGATTCGCCAGACTCTTGGTTCATCCCAGTAGCCGGTCTTCTTCAAAACGTCTACGACTTCCGCTTCGGAATCGGCGGTGAGCAAGTTTATACACAATTGGCGCAGTTCTCCATCTCCGGTCATGGCTTATCCTCCGTGGTGGCGGGTTTGTCAGGCAAAGCATTCCAGCGATCTTCTACAGTTTTCTCAAGGTTGGAGGTTACCAATAGGGAATACCCTTCGCGTCCGTGTTGATGGACGAGCCCTTCGGTACGCAGCCAAGCCAATGCCAGATAGACTTGATAAGCAGGGATTTCAGTTCCGTCCGAAGCGTCCGCGAGCGGTAAGAGGGCCTCAACGGTGAACATCGGGCCCTTCTGCCCGGCTGTCACGACTGCCTTGAGCAATGCTTCTACAATGCGCTTAGGCGCGCGGTGTTCATACTCGGTTTTGGAGGTCTTGGACCAACCGATTTTGACGAGGTTATCTCCGTCGCGCCGGAATCCGGGATAGCCGCCTTTCGCCGACCTGACGCCGGGGGTTCGGCGACTTCCATGCTTGTCTGAGGCGACATGGCGTCGGGCCTTGACCCGATATCGGCCCGGTCGCCGATCAGACCGGCTGGGTACTGAATCCGGGGTAGGAGATGGGACTTCGACAGTTTGGTTCACGCGGGCAGAGAGTTGGTTTATCTGCTCTGCCATCCTGGCTAAGGTCGGGAGATGACGGTATTCACCATCAGCGATTGCCCTCTGCATCAACTCCCGTAAAGCTTTTTCGGCATTGCTGCAGATGGTTGCGGCTTCTTCAGTGGTGTTCATACAGCGAAAATAACATATTCCATGCATGTGTCAATAGTTATTTTCGTTTTCGCTGTAAGTTCCATGCCGGGATAGCCTTGCCGTTTGGCACGTTGAGAGTGCGGAGCCGGTGTTGCCTCCACCTTCGTTAAAACTACGGCACAATGCACGTCTTTTTTCCAGCGTAGTCTTGGAAAAAACGTAAAATTTACCGCCCGGCGCCGTGGGGGTCGGAGCGGAATTCCTGGATATAGCTGATGCCGAGAAAAGCGCGGGTGATCGTGGAACTGTCCAGCAAATGGCGCATATCGAGGAATTCGCCGTTGTCCACCACCGCCTCAATTTCCCGGCTCAGGCTGCCGGCGCGCTCGGCCAGCGGCTGTTCGTTAAAGATGACCGCGTGGTTGTGGAGCATCTCGTTCCGGCCGCCGGTATTGGCCGGATTGAGATAGAACACCCGGTTGAACTGAGCCTGGTCGTAAGCAGACAGGTCCGCGGTCAGGTCCGCCCCAACCCCGAAAATCAGCCCCGTCACTTGCGACTGCCGCGGCACGGCATCGAAATCGAACCATTCCTTGACGTTGGAGGCATGGATCACCATCTCGCCGTTGGCCGGAGCAAATTCAAGGATCGGCGATTTCTTGATCCCGGATCCATAGACCGTGCCCATCTGGGCCCGCAGGCTCAGGGCCAGTGCGCCCTTGAAATCGGGACGCCGATGCCGGGCGCTGTGGAATAAATCCCGGTAAAGCTGGGTCATCGTGGCGCCCGCTGGATCCCGGCTTTCGTACATCATGAATTCATTGAATTTGCCGGCCAGAGTAACGTTGAATCCCGTGTGCAGGGTCACCTGTCCCCTATCGGACTTTGGGATCAGAAAATCGGGCGTGTCATGGCCGTCGGTCGGAAGCCAGACCATGGTGCCGCCGATAGTAATCATCTCACCCATCAGGGGTAAGTAATCTTCCAGCCGATCTCCCAGTCCGCCCAGTCCGATGGAATATTCGGTTTCCATGAATCGCTTGGAGCATAGATGTGCCGGCGTGATGCGGGCATAGAGAACATCCTTCACATCGCCAAGAATCTCCGCCGCGCCGGGGTCGCCGCTACCGGGCAGGACACGGACGCGTCCCCATTCAAGGTCAAGGCATTCTAGCTGATCCCAGCGGTCCAGGCTCTGTTTTTCCCGAAGGGTTTGATCGCAAAAGGCCCGGGCCGGTTCCACGGCGTCAAACATGGGAAAGGTGTCGGCAAAGCCGGCCAGGTCCATCACCTTCCGGCAATATTCCCGGGCGCCGGCTATAATAAGGGCGCCGCCATTCGGCCGCAGTTTTTTGGAAAGCCCCAGCAGGAGGCGCAGACCCGCGCTGCTGAGATAATCCACCCCCGCCATATCCGCCACGGCGAACACGACGTCAGCCGTCACGGCGGGATCCAGGATCTTCTGAGCCTCGCCGCAGGCATAGGCGTCCATTCTTCCTTGGAGGGTAATATCCAGTCGTTGGTTATTAAGTTGGGTGACAACGCGCATTACGGTTCCCAGTTCGCTGTTTGAAATTACTGACTATCGGAGGGATTAGATTCATCCATCCCGTTCATCCCGTCAACACCTAACGTAAAGCTTTCTGCAATTCGCGTAGATTGGCTTCCATGATCACCAGGTAGGCATCCGCCTGCAAGGGGCCGGTCACGACCGGATCAAGGTGATAGACAATCGCGCCCGTCTCACGGGCAATGGTTTCCATCGCCCGGGCCGAATATTGCGGTTCCGCGAACAGGGCCTTGACGCCGCTTTCCCGGATCTTCCCGATGAGTTCCGCCAATTCGCGCGCGCTCGGTTCCGAGCCGGGTTCCCGCTCGATAACCGCCACCACCTTCAGGTTGAATTCCTCGGCAAAATACGGGAAGGCTTCGTGGAAGGTGATGATATCCCGGGTCCGGATGTCTTTCAATCCGGCCTGGATCCGCGTCCGGAGCGTCTCCAGTTTTTGAATATAGGCTGCCGCGTTTTTTTCATACAGGGCGGCGTGTGCGGGGTCCAGCCGCATGAGATCTCGGGCAATGTTACGGACCTGCGCGATCGCCCGGGTCACGCTGAGCCAGACGTGGGGATTCTCACCATCCTTCCCGCGGATCAAGTCAATCCCCGCGCCGGCATTGACGACTTTCAGGCCGGGCGCCTGCCGCAGCGCCTTGTCCAGGAAGGCTTCCATGCCGGCGCCGTTGATGACCAACACCGTGGCGCGGGAAAGCGTGACCATGTCGCCCGGTGTCAGCTGGTAATCGTGCAGGCATCCGGTCGCAGGGCGGGTCATGTTGACTACCTCCACGCCGGGTATTCCGCCGGCCACGTTTAGCGTGGCCAGATACACCGGGTAAAAGGACGTTACAATCCGCAGGGGGGTGATCACCGGCTCGACCGTTAGCGCCATGTTCGGAACACCTGTGATCACTAGCAATAGGCCCAGGCCAAATCGCCAGGCGAAATAAAACCTCTCGGTGATTCCGGCACGGTACATAGGCGTTAAACCAATCATTACACTAAGTGGGCTAATCCATAACACTCAAGAGTACCGACTTCCCGGTTAATGTCAATCGGGAATTTTAGCATGCCGCATGCGTAACTGAGATGCTTTGAGCGCGAGATCCACCCACCAATCAATCAACATACGGAAGCGCTTAAAGGTCGCCGTCTCCCGGCG
>JAHIJO010000108.1 GCA_018898455.1 Verrucomicrobiota bacterium
CTGGCGCATATGGCTATCCTGCGCCGGGTATGTCGAAAAAGAATTCGTAAATGTAAAGGCCACCGACACCGATCTGCCGACCGCCGCTGACTTCGACGGGGACGGTAAATCCGATCCGGTCATTTATGCCAGCGACGGCATCTATCTCTGGTTTTCTTCCTCCGGTTATGCCATCCGCGGACCATACCAACTGCCGTAAAATGGAACCTGATAGATTCCACCCTTGAGCCTCTTGCAAAACCATACGAAGCGTGGGCGTAAATTAGAAATGGTCTGCGTGGGGAATCAGAGCCAATCGTGGGAACAAGAGCAAAAACAGAAGTTACTATGTTGGCTGGCCCCAAAAAAACAAGACATGATGTTGCAAGTCGTCCTTGCTGGATTCCATCAAACGTTGATTCGGCGAATGATACCGGAAATTCACACGTTTTCCGGTTGTGCTGCATTGCCGGCCAGATCTTACCACGCGGCCCTGATCCAGTTGCAAAAGTCATCACCACCAATTGTCGCCCCACCTTTTGCCCGTCCAGTCCTATGAGTTAAGTATCTGATCCCCACTCAACGATCCCGGTTCCGCCATATGCGTGGGTAAACTTTCTCATGGCAGTCGGTCATTATGAGAATTATTATCAGATATGTCCGTAGGTTTGAATAGCCATTTCCCACCGGACATGTTACATTTCCTGCCAGTATGACGGCTACTGTGATGAGCGAACCTGAGGTTTCAAGTCCAACCGGACAGGTTATTCCTGTGACAGGGGATAACGATCTCCAACCGGTCCGCTTCCTCTTTCTTGCCAAGGGATTCTCCCGTGTTTTCTGGGGATTGCTGATTGCCATGATCCTGTTTTTCGGGAACGCCTCGGTGGAAGTTTTTCATTTCGTGAGAGTTCCGGCGTATATTGCGGGAAGCGCTCTGGTCGCGTGGGGACTTTGGATGCTGTCCGGAGCCGGCGCGGTCGGAGCCCAATGGCGTACCCATGTTCGTATGGTCATGGCGCTGGTGTTCCTGCAAGTCTATTTCGCCCCTTTTTTTGAATGGTGGAAGATGTCGCCCCATGTGCTGATCTATCTCGCCAATGTCCTGGGTCTGCTTTTAGTCAGCATGCTGGCGCTGTTCTGGGTGAATGTGCTGGCGGCGGATGTGTTTCGCCGTTTGTCAAATCGCGGGGGCCAGATTGAAGCCTGGGTCTTTGCCGGGAGTGTCATCCTGCTGATGATCGCGCCACTGGTTTTGACGGTGATCTTTTGCCTGGTGGCGGCTCTTCGCTATCAGACGGAATTCGAATTTGAAATATGGCAGACGGTTGTCCGCCTGCCGATCTGGGTCTATATGATCCTGACGATTCCCTGTTCGCTAACCCTGATTGTTTCCTGGAAAGTCAAGGAACTCTGTTATGGGCGCCTGGCGGAGGGAGATAGAGAAGCAAAGCCAACGCATGGATGATTTGAATATGAAAGTCCAGCAATTCATATCGTTGACGGTGAACACGTTCCTGGATGTTATCCGTCAGCCGATCATTCTTCTTCTCACGGTGACGTCCATCGTCTTAACTGGTCTTTTGCCCATGGTGTCGGTGTTCATGTTTGGCGAGGAGGTTCGGCTGGTCCAGGACGGTGCCTTCGCGTTTCAGTTTGGGATGGGACTCCTGCTGGCCGGGACATCCGCGTCGGTGGCCTTATACCGGGAGATCAGCCGCGGAACGGCGGCGACGGTCTTATGCAAGCCGGTCAGCCGGTCGCTGTTCTTTCTGGCCAAGTATGGCGGTGTCCTGCTGGTATTGGCCCTTTTTTGCCTGCTCAGCTTGATCACGGTGCTCCTCAGCGTGCGTATGCCGCTTCCCGGATTGTACACCGATTGGCGGGTTGGCGGGCTCCTCTATGTAGCGGTTCTGGCGGCCTTTGCTCTGGCGGCAATCACGAATTATGTCCTGAAGCGGCCGTTTGTGTCCCAGGCCTTGGCCTTCCTGGTTCCCTGTCTGGCGGCTGCGTTGCTGGTGGCCGCTGGGTTGAATCCTGATGGGAGTTTCTGTTCCTTCGGTTCGCTGATGGCGTGGCATCTTCTGCCGGCCGGGGTTCTGATCGGCCTGGCGCTGGCCGTGTTTGCCGCGATTGCGCTCAGTCTTTCGACCCGGCTCTCGCCCTTGTTCACGCTGGCGGCGTGCGGGGTCCTGTTTTTCCTGGGATTGCTCGCGGATTATCTCTTTGGCCCGGCGGCGGAGCACGGTCTTCCGGCCGTGGTGTGTTACGGCCTGGTGCCGAACTGGCAGGATTTCTGGCTGGTGGATGCGCTGGCTGGCGGCGGCATTCCCTGGAGTTATGTGGCGCGGGCCGGACTCTATGCCGGGCTGATGATCGTCGGCATTCTCTCTTTCGGCCTGGTTTCATTCCGGAATGTGGAAATCCATTGATCCAAATCTAATTAACTCGGTTGGCTTATCAGGGAGGGAAAGACAATGAAACGAATAGGAAGTATCGGAATCGCGTTGCTCTGGCTGGCGGGCTGTGCGCCGGTGGAAAAAATGACGGCGCCGGCGCCGCAACCGGCGGCGCCGTCCAATACCGCGGTGCAGGAGAAATCGGTGGCGCGGCAGGCAATTGAAGGTTTCACGGGAAAGACGGCCGTGGACGCCGGACAGCGCACCAAGGCAAAAATTATGGACATCAACGAACAGCGGCGCTCGAACTTCAAGGAAATTCCCCCGTAAGGTTGGCCTGTATTCGCCCTTGAATGCGGATGGCGGCGTGGGATGTGTCGTGTTTTTCAGCTGATTAAAGAGGGCCTCTTCCCTGGAGAATGCTACTTGGCAAAAGGATTGATTTTGCGATACAGTATTTAGCGTTCGGGGGTCAACGCGGAGGCGGTAATTTCCTGTGGCTTGCGCTCCCGAACCCCGAACACTGAGCACTTGGGTATTCACGGGGTATGAAATCCAAAACAACAACAGGGGTGCCGGCGATAGACCAGTTGGTCGGCGGTATTATTCCCGGGGATAATATCGTATGGGAAGTGGATTCGGGAGTGCCGGTAGAACGTTTTGTATGCAATTTTCTGGCCGCCTGCGCGCGCGAAAAATCGATAGTCATCTACGTCAGCTTCAATTCCTCCCCGCAGACGATAACGAAGAAATACGCATCCCTGATACCGAAAAAGGACTTTGTGTTGGTGGATTGTTTTTCTTCGGGCAAGGGAAACAACGACAAGGTGTTTTTGGATTTTTTCAAGACATCCGGAGACAACGCGACCCAGGCGCCCGTTCATTTGGAGAACCCCGCGGATCCCAGCAAGCTTGAAGAATTATTGATCAAGCTTGGGGCACACGATCAGAGAAGTGTGCGCTATGTATTCGACAGTCTCACTGGCATGTTGGATCTATGGGGTGATGAGGAAAGCGTAGTAAGGTTCTTTGGACACATTTGCCCGAGACTTTATGACCTTAATACGATTGCCTGCTGGATGCTGGAGAAAGGAGCCCATTCCCCGTCGTTCCTGGCCAAGATCCGGCATATCACCCAGGTGGTGTTCGATGTCGCGGTTTCACGCGGGGTTCACACGCTGACGATCAGGAAGGCAAGCAATCGCCATTGCGAACATGTCGGCCTTCCCCAGCGATTGATTCTGGAAGACAGTACCATCAGTGTAGCCGTCGAGACCCGGGAAGGGCGCGAACTGGGTCTGCTGACCCGCATGGGCGAGGTGTTGGGCAGTGCCCTTGATCCGAACTCGTTTTTTGAGCAGACCATGGAGACGTTGGCCAACGAACTCGGCATGGTTCGCGGCACCCTGGTTCTCCTGGACAAAACCTGCAATAAATTCAGACTTCCTGATCCGCGCTTTTTCAGGCGCGGATCAGCGATTCGATCAACAGCCTGTCCCATAGCGGGTTACAGTAATCCAACTCCTCCTGTCGCCGCTCATCGTCTATTTGTCTTTCCGGAAAATGATTTGGC
>JAHIJO010000109.1 GCA_018898455.1 Verrucomicrobiota bacterium
CCACTACTATGACCTCTGGTGCCTGATCACCAAGGGCATCGCGGACCAAGCTGTAGCTGATGACGGTCTATTCGACCGCGTACTTGCCCACCGCAAAGTCTTCTTCCGCTGGTCATGGATGGACTACACCAAGATGCGCCGTGGATCACTG
The DNA here is from genome assembly GCA_018898455.1 of Verrucomicrobiota bacterium. Classification (GTDB taxonomy): domain Bacteria; phylum Verrucomicrobiota; class Kiritimatiellia; order JAAZAB01; family JAAZAB01; genus JAHIJO01. Next base: position 152 of record JAHIJO010000109.1, read on the forward strand.
CGCCTTGTCCCCCCGGAAGACCAACTGAAGGATTGGGCTGCGGACTACACGGCGATGGGCACCGACATGTTTTTCGGTGAGGTGCCGCCATTTGAAACGGTTCTGAAAGTGGTCGGCGATTTCGAGAGGCGATTCAACCAATAAGCGGGTGTCGCAGGAGGGTAGTGAACATGGTCCAACTTGCATCCAGTACCTTTGAGACGAATGAACCTCTCCTGGCGGAACTCCTTGGCGAGGTCCACAAGGGGCAGATACAGCTTCCCGACTTTCAGCGTGGCTGGGTGTGGGATGATGCCCATATCCGCTCGCTGCTGGCCAGTTTATCGCTGGCCTATCCGATCGGCGCGGTGATGCTCCTGGAAACTGGTGGCGACGGCATACGGTTCAAGCCCCGTCTTGTTGAAGGCGTCGATCTTCCGAAGCCGCCCAAGCCGGAGAAACTGATTCTGGACGGCCAACAACGGCTTACATCCTTGTACATGTCACTGCTCAGCGGGAGCCCTGTGCCGACGAAAAACGACAAGGGGGACGAAGTGATCCGCTGGTACTACTTTGACATCGGCAAGTGCCTCGATCCCGATGCGGATCGGCAGGATGCCGTGCTGGGTGTACCCGAAGATCGTGTGATACGAAGCGACTTTGGCCGGAAAGTTGATCTCGATTTAAGTACGCATGAGAAGGAATTCGCCGCCGGGATGATTCCCATCAGCACAATCCTGGATCATGTCGGATACCAAGGGTGGCGTAGCTCTTTCCTGAAGTATTTCAATTACGACTCCCAGAAAGTCCAATTCATTGACCACTTCGAGCGGGAGGTGTGGGCCAAATTCCAGCAGTACAAGGTTCCGGTCATCGAACTTCTACGATCCACGAACAAGGAGGCTGTCTGCCAGGTTTTCGAGAAGGTCAATACAGGCGGTGTAACCCTCTCGGTGTTTGAATTGGTCACTGCCACCTTCGCCGCGGACGATTTCTCTCTTCGCGACGATTGGACAGCGCGTGATAAACGCCTCCACAAGGAAGACCTACCGGTCCTGGAAGATATTGACGCCACGGTCTTCCTGACATCCGTAACTCTGCTCGGGAGCTACCGTCGGAATCTCGCAGCCCCCGCCGATCAGAAACCGGCCGTGAGCTGCAAACGCAAAGACGTCCTGCGGCTTACACTGCCCGAGTACAAAGAACTGGCCGACCTAGTCGAGCAGGGTTTCATCAAGGCCGCCAAATTACTGCTCAAGGAGAAGATTTTCGACCTCCGCTCATTGCCCTATTCGACCCAGCTGATCCCGCTGGGCGCGACCTGCGCATTCCTTTGCGACCGTTTTGAGCAGGACAGCGTGAAGCAGAAGCTGGCTCGATGGTACTGGTGCGGTGTTTTCGGCGAGCTCTATGGGGGCGCCAACGAGACACGGTTCGCACTGGATATGCCCGATCTTGTGAAATGGATTGATGGTGGGGCTGAACCACGCACAATTTCGGACGCCAACTTTTCGCCGACCCGTTTGCTGTCCCTGCAAACCCGGGGTAGCGCCGCCTATAAGGGATTGATGGCGTTGCTTATCCAACAGGGCAGTCGTGACTTTAGGAATGGCGATCCGATAGAACTGACCAACTACTTCGAGGAAACAGTGGACATCCACCACGTATTCCCGGACGACTACTGCACGAAGAATGGATTGCCGCGTGAGAAGTGGAATTCGGTGGTCAACAAGGCGCCCCTGTCGGCCTCAACCAATCGCGTACTCGGAGGTCATGCCCCCAGCGTCTACATCAAATCCATTGTTCAAAAACAGTCTATCACAGATGCCCGTTTCGATGAATGTGTCCGATCGCACTGCATGGATCCGGTTTTACTCCGTGCCGATGACTTCGATGGGTTCTTTCGAAAACGCGCTATTGCGCTCCTGGGCCTTATTGAAAGCGCTACTGGCAAGGGCGTATCCGGCCGCGATGCGGAGGAAACAGTTAAGGCATTCGGATATACACTTATCCCATGACCGCTATAGCGCCCGCAATTCAGGCGCTCCAGCTCCATTCCCGCTGTAGTGGTAAAGGGGGCTCGATATTCGATAGTTTTGACTTGCCGGCCGGCACTTGCCCTCCGTAGCGGCTTCGCGTAGGAGGATGGCGAATTGCACTGAAGGCCATGACCTGGCCAAGTCGGCGATAAGTTGTCCGCCATTTGCACTCCACCTCATATTTCGACCATCTTGTATCCATAGATACCGATGATCCTCGTTTCACCCAACAGGGTCTCGGCATCCATGTGCTGGTGTCCGTGGACAACGATTTTCGGCCTTGCCCGGAGCACGTAATCCTTGAGCGCCTCGAAGCCGTAATGCACTTCGTCCTCCCGATCATGAATTCCTCTGGGTGAATTATGGGACAGCAGAACGTCGACCGGTGGAAATGATGCGAGCCATCTGTCAACTTCGCCTTGGTCGTATAGGAAATGCCCGCGCGGCTTGTATTTCCATGACCCGTTCAGGCCACCGAACGTCACCCCGTTATGCTCACAGACCTGGAGATGCAGGTCCACGATTGGGCACGTGAATGCCGTGTGGCTGTCATGATTGCCTTTCACAGCAAAGATGGTCGAACAAGAGAAGTCCTCGGCCGCCTCAAGAATCACCTGGTCAATAATGTCGCCACAGGACAGAAGCACGTCTGCTGAGCCAGAGCCGCCCTTCCAATGGAAATCGTCTATGTCTGATATAGCGAGGATTCTCATCTTGATTCCTATAATAATCCACGGGCTACGGGGCGCTAGTTGCCAGGAGGGCAGCCCGGACAGTCTTCCAGTTTTTCCCGTTCAGCTTCTTGGCCAGCGCCCGGACCTGCTTCCGGATGTCGGTGTCATGGGCGGGTAGGGCGGCGGGTAGTTTGCCTTTGCTTAGCTTTGCCGCGAACTTTCCGATCATGGCGGCGTCAACGTGTTCGTAGCCTTCCAGCATGGCATCGGAGCTGTGGCCGGTGATGCGCTTGACGATCTCACCGGGGATGCCGGCGGCCAGGGCTTGCGTTGCAAAATAGTGCCGCAAGCTGTGCGCGCCGTAGGCGGTCACGGCCCGCTTGATCCCGGGGCGGTGATCGCAGGTTGTCATGCCGGCCCGCTGAAACGCGGACTGGATCCGCTTGACAACGGCGGAAGCATCATGCTTGTAATCCGTCGCCAGCTCGGGGAATGCCAGATTTCCGGCAACCATATCCCGCCGTTTTTGGAGCAGATCGGCCAGCGCCGGGAGTAGGGGAATGAACACGGCCTTGCCGGTTCTGGCCGTCTTGCGCGGGTTCAATGTGATGACCTTGCGCTTAAAGTCAATCGAATCCCAGCGAAGCATGATACCGTCAACCAGCCGCTGACCGGTCAATGCCAGGGTATAAAGCAGGTCATGAATATCGGCATCGCCGGCGGCTTTCAGCAGGTTGTCAAACTGTTCCGGCGTGATGGATTGCCGGCGGTGTGCCAGCTTTTGAGCGCGCCGCTTGGCAATTTCCAACCAGGGATTCCCGGCGCCGCGTATCGGTTTCGCCAGGCATCGCCACACAAGGCGCAATAGGCCGATATGCTGATTAAACGTGCTGGCCGTCAGTTTGTCAGCCGTCAGGCGTTGCGCATAGGCGCTTGCGGTGCCGGCGTCAATCTCGCGCATGGTTGTTTTGTTTGAGTGGTGTTTTGTCAGCCAGGCGGTAAACCGTTTCCAGGCGCTGTAATATCCCGCCAGGGTGCGCTCGGATGAATCCGGCCGGTTCGTTGCCTTCTCGTAGGCGGCCCAGGCATCGGCCACGGCAAGCGCCGGGTGGGCATCATCGGCGGCGGCTTGCGCCTTGCTTTCGGCGGATCGCAATTGCGCTTCGACAATCGCGTGTGCGCTCGCCAGGTCGGCGGCCTGGAACGGGCGCATGATAGCTTTTTGTTTTTCTTCCGCTTCGTCGCGGACGGTGGTGCCCAGACTTTGCTGGACAACGCGGCCCTCGATGCGATATTGCAACCAAAAAATATTTCCGCGCTGATAGAGATGGCCGGTTCGGTGTTTCATGTATGCCCCTTCATTTTATTTCACCTCGTTGCGCTTTGGGTGAAAGTAAAGCATACAACCGGCATACAGTCAAGCAAAACAATCAATAATAATAGTGCTTTGATACTGACTCTTAATCAGCGGGTCGCGGGTTCGAGCCCCGCAGCCTCTACCAATTTTCGCCCGCAGGCGGAAATTGCCACGGCACTGTCCCGACTCTCCGAGAGGTCGGGACGAAGCCGGGTATCGGACCTTCCTCCCAAAGGCGAGCATTTTCCCCCAATCCTGACTCTACTTCGCCCAAGGGGCTACGCAGAGCACAGCCATATTTTTCCTGATTCGGAAAATTTTGGTCAGCCAAGCCCGTATTGACCCAGGCGTGGAAATAAGGAATGAGAATTCCAGAGTGGGGAGCAGAAATGACGAACGCGGCGGTATAGGTGACCCCAATGCCCGAAAAATAAAACGCAAACAGCCATTCGACATTCAAACAGGGAAACCATTTATGTCAACCATTCTATTCCGCTTCCTGATAACCGCTATGGTTCTGGGGGCAACTGCCTGCGGTATCACAGCCCAGACGCTCACCTGCGAGAAAACCGTCCCGATCACACACGGAACCATCTGGTGCATCCCCGTGTATGACGACCGCGAGATTGTCGTTTCGGCTGAATCGAATGAAGGCATCCGCCTGGCCAAATATGATCTGGCCATGAACCCGACCGGCATGTCGCTCCTGGTTGCCAGCACCAACGACACCGCCAATTACGACACGATTGCGGACCATAAACATATTTTCCAGAACGACCACCATTATCTCACTTTTTCCGTTGCCGGCGGGGGAGCCGGCGGTTACCTCTATCTCTTAAAGCTAAATAAAGATCTGAGCCGGGTTGCTTTGACTACCGTCGTATCCAATGACCCGCCCACGAACGACATGTTGATGGTTGGTGACGGCACCAATGTCTATGTGGGCAAATTTCTGCCCGGCATCGGCCACCGCATTTACTCGTATGACGCCGACCTGAACCTCATGGGTAGTAAGCCAATCGGCGGCGATATGAACCGGCATGCCAACGGCGCCACCGCGATGTATGCCGACAACATGTTCTATGTGGTGGCCCCCGACACGCTGGCGCCCGGCCAGAATAATACCTTCAGCCGCATTACCTTCGATCACGACTGGAACTGCGTTTCGAACAAAACAACGATTCTTTCCGATCCTGGCGTCCTCAGTATCGTGTCCGGACTCTCGCGCGATCCGGTCAGCCGGAGCTTTATTGTGAACTACGCGCGCAGCGCCAGCGATCAGGGAGGCCCGATCTATGCGGCCATATATGATTCAAGCTGGAACTTGATCACCAACCAGGCCATTTTCACCGGCATCCTTAACCGGCCGCACAGCGTTATTGTCAGCAACACGTTCTATCTTGGCTATGACGGCTCGGACTTTGCGGTCTCCGTCTTCTCCATCTCCAACACGGTGGATACGCGGCATGTTGGTCCTTTGATCAAAGCAAATGGTTCTACTAATGATATCACCATAAACAACTCGGCTAATCTGTCAATCACTATTCAGTTAAATCCGGGAGAATATGATGGAGTTAATGTTGACTGGTGGGTTGTTGCGCTTCCGAATTCAACTTGGTATTATCTGAACAGCTCAATACAGTGGATGAAATTTGATGGGAATCTTTCTAATTGTCATCCGGTTTACCGGGGTGGATTGTTCAATCTGCCTGTAACGGAAGTGTTGAACGTGACGGGTTTACCCATTGGGTCCTATACGTTCTGGTTTGCTGTTGATTATCCGATGGATGGGATTCTGAACGTAGATGGGCCGATTTTGGTTGATGCGGTGAACGTTACGGTACAGTAGGACCGATCGTTATATCCGACCGTAAAAGGGGTGAAGTGAAGGTGTTCATAGAGAAAGATTCGGACAAGGATGTTTACGACGGAATTCTCGACAAGGTCGATGACTGGAAAAAGCATGCGGACTGGGCGGATGTTATTGTTTTTGATGATATCGGCTTTGGCGATATCGCAGAGTCATTGCGCGCTTCAGGGAAGATGGTAATCGGCGGAAGCAGGTACGCTGACAAGCTTGAAGAAGACCGGGAGTTTGGCCAGAATGAGATGCAAAAAGCAGGCATGTCTGTGCTTTCTCATTGGGACTTTGCAGATTTTGACTCGGCCATAAGCTTCATAAAATCAAATCCGGGAAGATATGTTTTCAAGCCTTCGGGCAACACGCCTTCCGGCCAGAAAGGCATATTGTTCCTTGGCCAGGAAGAGGATGGGAAAGACCTTATCGAGATACTCGAACAAAACAAGAAAGCCTGGGCAAGGAAAATAAAGAAATTCCAGCTGCAGAAGATGGCAGAAGGAGTAGAAGTAGCGGTTGGCGCGTTCTTCAACGGAGAGGATTTTACTGCATAGCGAATGCAAGGGGCATCTACCCGCTTGAGTTCACATCGCGTTTTGGCTATCCCACTATAAGCATACAGATAGAAGGCGTTTCGAGTGAATGGGGGGGATTTTCTTGACAGGCTCGCGAAGAAAGAAAAGCCCGAGCTGAAAATTAAAAAAGGCTTCCAGATAGGGGTCATTATTGTTATCCCGCCATTTCCATATGAGGATAAACGGGAAGCCGCGATATACCAGGATCTCTCAATACTTTTCAGGAAACAGAATCTTGATGGAGTTCATCTTGGCGATGTAAAAATAGTAAATGATACTTGGGCTGTTGCGGGAGATTCAGGGTTTATACTGATAGGGGCAACCAGTTATATTCTCGGTTATGGCGACCCTGTTTTGAGTGACGAAGAATTATCCCGGTTGAATATGCCGGGAAGGGAAATATGGGGCTTGAAGAAACAGGCGCCGTCGGGCAGGCAAGGCGTTCAGACACCCGGATTGTTCTTGCGCTGGATGACGTGGCGATACGTGGACGGCGTCAAGCCGGCGGCCTGCTTGAAAGCACGGTTGAATACGCCAAAATCTTCAAATCCAACAAGTTCAGCAATTGATGATATCCTGAACGATAAGTGTTGTTCCAAGTAATTTACCAATTGTGAGATCACCGGGTTTTCCCGATGCGGCGGTTGCGGTCGGAGGCTGATCCGCTTGACGAAAAAAGCGAACTCCTTCAGTTTGGCTTCGATGATTTCGGTCCAGTATTCCTCCCGGCGGTTATTTTCCTCCTGGATCCGGTTCAGAATGAGTTCCAGCGTAACGGCTTCGCTTTCGGACAACCGCATGTGGCGTGGAAAATCGGGCTTGAAATATGCCGCACCCAGAATGTTCCGCAAACGCTTCCAGGGAAATATCAGGTGAGCCTTTTCGATGTAACCATCGGGTGATGGGATAAAATAATGAACCTGGTTGGGAAAGATGACGAGCAGGGAATATTTCCGAAGCGGGTATTGCCGGCCATTGACGAAATAGGCCCCTTGGCCGCGTTTGATGAATTGAAATTCAATGGCGTTGTGATGATGACCCATGGGGAACCGGCTTGGCCGACTTACCCCGCGCAGCCAGCTCACCCTAGCGGGAAATTCATTCAGGCCAAACATACAGGAGGGGAAGGGGGGGTCTCATAGTGTCCTTCCCTGACTACCATTTGACCGGACTGGCAGAGGAGGAGCCCCAGGGGCTGTTGAATAAAATCAGTTGTCCTTTTAAGGAAACGGCATACCAATAACCGCTGGCGGTATGATACACCGCCAAATCCCAGATGCCGTCGCCGTTGTAATC
>JAHIJO010000110.1 GCA_018898455.1 Verrucomicrobiota bacterium
ATCCTACCCGCATGCTTCCGTGGAAAGGGGTCATTTACAGCGTTCGGGCCATGGAGATCGTTCGCAAGGAGTATCCGAACGCGTTGCTGATTATTACGGATACGGAAGATATTGTGGACCGGATCGGTGAACTCAAGGACTACAAGGAAAAAATCCATCAAACCATCCGTAAGAAAAAACTCAGCAACAACATCATCTTCCAGCCGTTCTCGTATTTGGAATTGCCGTGGATCTACAACTGCTGTGATATCATCATCTATCCGACGATTGGCGAGGAGCCCTTCGGCCTGGTGCCTATTGAAGGCATGGCCTGTGCTAAACCGGTCATCGTCACACGCAGCGGCGGGATGGTGGAATCGGTTCTGGACGGCCAGACCGGCTTCGTCATTGAGAAGGAAAATCCAGAGCTACTGGCAGAGAAAATCTTGATCCTGCTCAGGGATAAGGAGTTGGCGGCACGGATGGGGCAGAACGGCCGCCGCTGGGTGACTACCGAGTTCTCGCGCGAACGCATGGCACGTGAAACCGTAGTGCTCTACGACGATGCCCGGCGCCTGGCGGAGGAGCGGCGCCGCAGGGGGATGGCAACAAACGCTTGAGTGAATGTCAGAATTCAGGTGCTGGTTGCGAGGTTTACCATGATGCAAAACTCATTATCCCAGACCATTCGCACTTCTGCATGCCGGTTCTTTCTCGACTATTTTCCGGCCCTGCCCAATGAATTCATGGCTGCAACTCAATAGGAAGTTGCTCGTCGCTGGATGGTCGGCGGCGCCGGGTTGAAGGAAGATAACGTGAGTGGAGGGCGTTCACGACAACAGTAAAAAACGTCTGGAAGTTGAAGGAATTATGTACTCTTTAACCCGCCAAGACCGGCTGGGGTTGATTCGGCCAGCGCTCGATGCGCATATGCTGGGACTTGTTTCCGTAGCACAGATGCTTGCAGACTGCGGGTATCCTTCAATCTTTGCTGATGCCAGCGTGTGTGAGGCCTGCAACAGTCCTGAGGATATTGGCCATTCCAATCGAATAAGGGAATGGATCACTGCCCACCGAATTACAGCCATTGGGTTCAGCTACCGGCTCGATCCACAAGATGGCGCTGATCTGTTTTCACGGTTTCTCCATCAACTAGCCGACCACAATCTGTTACACACGCGGGGCGGACCAATCCGTGCGGTCTATTTTGCGGGCTTGCCGGAAACATGCAAGCGTGTACGCAAACGCTATCCGACTCTGAAAGGCTTTTTTTGCGGCGACGAAACACCGGACGAAACATTACGAATCTTCGGCATAGACACCAGCCTATTGCCCCCTTCAATGGCATCAGGCTTGCGCTATGATGAAGACCGGCTGGCGTTCGGTCGTGAATTAATCCGCAAAGGTGATTATCTGGCGGTGAAGCCTGTGGAGCGTCGTGAGTATAAAACTTTCGGGAGCAGTGCCGATACCGTTATCGACCGTCTGAATCACGGGCAAGCCTGCCACCTCCCCCCCTTGATGCGCGCCCATGTGGGACCTTACCTGCCGGATCGCAAGGAAGCGGTCAGCTTATTCCTCAAATGGACCAGGCAACTCGCCGCCTCCGGTTTTCTTGATATCCTGTCAATTGGAACATCCCAACTTACCCAATCTGATTTTGGCGGCAATTGTGAAGGCAAACCCAACGGGGGCGGTGTTCCGTTCAATTCGAAAGAAGAGTTTGCCGCCGTATGGCAAGCGGCACGCCCCATGTTGGTACGAACCTATGCCGGCACAAGAAATATTCCCGATCTCGCAAAAATGTATGAGGCCACAATAAATATGGCATGGCATGCCCTCTCATTGTGGTGGTTCTGTCGTATAGATGGCCGAGGCCCTTATTCTGTTCTTGAGAATCTGCAACAGCATATCGAAACGCTGAGATATATCGCCGGTACAGGGAAGCCGTTTGAACCAAATGTGCCGCATCACTTTGCTTTTCGCGGGGCTGACGATGTGACCTACATTGTGTCAGCCGTAGTAGCGGCCAAAATGGCTAAGGTCATGGGGATTCGTTATCTCATTCTTCAAAACATGCTGAACACGCCCCGGTACACATGGGGCGTTCAGGACCTTGCAAAATCAAGGGCCATGCTTCACCTGGTCCGCGAACTCGAGGAAGACCGTTTTCAGGTTATCCTGCAGCCACGGGGCGGCCTGGACTATTTCTCGCCGGATTTGAACAAGGCAAAAGCCCAACTGGCGGCGGTCACGGCTCTCATGGATGACATTGAGCCGCATAATCCAGCAAGTCCTCCTATTATCCACGTGGTCAGTTACTCTGAAGCGTCGCATCTGGCTGATCCGGATGTCGTTAATGAAAGCATCAAAATCACGAGACATGCTCTGATAGAGTTCCGCAAACTCAGAACAAAAGGATTGGTTGACAGTATGACGCAAAATACCGAAGTCGTATCCAGGACGAAGGAATTGATCTCGGAAGCGCGTTCTATCATCAAGGCCATAGAATCCGTAATTCCAAACCCGTATTCGGCTGAGGGGCTTTATAAAATTCTTGCCGGCGGGTTCCTGCCTGTTCCCTATCTGTGGGAATGCCGGGATGAATTTCATCGTGCTGTCTCTTGGCAGACTCGGCTGGTTCGTGGTTCAGTTAAGGTCGTTGACAAAGACGGGATGCCCATTCATGCTGCAGATCGCATGCGCATAGTCCTTAATTCCAATCTAGTCCCTGCGTCTGAACGGATCGGACGGAAAAGAAGAAAGAGCGTCAATTCAAATTCGGAGTCGTAATAAGTAAAGGTTGCTGTATGGCACGTTTAAGAGATCAATGGATGCAGACCGCACTTCAAAAAGTGCGAGAAAAAGGTTCTAATATCGCCTATTGTGTTATCGGCGCCGGCCATGGAGGCCTTGCCATGGCCGGGCATCTGGGAATCATGGGTTATTCGGTTAATCTCTTTAATCGAACCGATGAAAACCTGGCGGGGGTGCGTTGGCATGGGGGCATAAAGGTGGATGGCCAAGTGCAGGGATTTGGTCCGGTTCGTAAAGCCACCTCCGACATTGCGGAAGCAATTTCGGACGTGGACCTCATCATGGTGGTGACGCCTTCCACCGCGCATCGAACCCTGGCCGCCAGCATGGGGCCGTATCTCCGCGACGGTCAAATCATTATCTTGAATCCAGGGCGCACCGGGGGCGGTTTGGAGTTTCGTAAAACATTGAATGACGCCAAGGTGACCGCGCGGGTTTTACTCGCAGAAACACAAACTTTTATCTACGCCTCGCGGGCCTTGTCGCGATATGAGGGGTATATTTATCGGATAAAAAATTCCGTGCCTTTGGCCACGCTTCCCGCCTACTGGATTCCAGATGTCCTTTCCATCATCAATATGGCGTTTCCACAGTTTACGGCCGGGAATAATGTCTTATCAACCAGTCTTGAAAATATCGGGGCCGTTTTTCATCCAGCATTGACTATCTTAAACGCAGGATGGATTGAAGAGACCCATGGCAATTTTGACTATTATCTCCAGGGAATAACGCCATCCATCGCAGAATTGCTGGAACGCATCGATAAAGAAAGGATAGCCGTTGCCACCGCCCTGGGAATACACAGCGTGTCCGCCCGCGAATGGCTCTACTTGTCCTATGATTCACCCGGCCGGAACTTATATGAAGCGATTCATAACACCGACAGTTACCGAGGGATCAAGGCGCCGCAGAACATCTTTCATCGCTACATCTTTGAGGATGTCCCCATGAGTTTAGTTCCTCTGGCCTCCATCGGGGCAATGCTGGGCGTGCCGACCCCGATGATCGAGATCATTATCCGGCTGGGATCAATTATGCATAACAAGGATTATTGGAACGAAGGTCGGACGGTTGACAAACTGGGACTGGCCGGTTTGTCTGTCAAACAAATCCGGCAACTAGTCGTGGGCATCGAATAATGGGCATGGTTCAAAACATGCCGTTTTTGGGTAACAAAAGGCAGTATACGATTGATGCGTGCAGGGCGCAAGACTTCGATCAGGGTTTGGCGAAATTGCAAGCGTTCAAGCCGCGCGCTTGAACATCTCAAAACCCAGCA
>JAHIJO010000111.1 GCA_018898455.1 Verrucomicrobiota bacterium
CAAAAAAATACTTTCTTTTTTTTCTTGGCACCCACAATAGGTAGTGTTAAGACAGGGGCGTATTAATGATTTAGTAGCATATATAGTAGTGCTCAAGCATTGAGCTGGAGCATTGTAATTAACTGACCGGATGTTGTTTAGGAGAATAGTGCTATGCTGGATGCTCGTGAACCTGTTGATTTGGACTTGAAACTGGGCGATCTGGATATTGAGGAACGGACTTCCAAGCTGAGTTCCCGAACCAGGAATTCCCGGAAAGAGGTTATGAATACGTCGCGACAAAAAACTCCGAAGGGGATGAAAATACCCACGCTCTTTACCCGCCCAGGCGTTCATCCTTTTGATGATATCGAGTGGGAGCGCCGGAAGGCCGTCATCAAAAACGACAAGGGCGAAACGGTGTTCGAGGATAACGATGTTGAAATGCCCAAGAGCTGGTCCATGCTGGCCACCAATGTTGTGGCCTCTAAATATTTTTACGGCACGCGGGGTACCGAGGTCCGTGAAAAATCCGTCCGCCAACTGGTTCACCGTGTTGCCCGCACCATCACGGATTGGGGGCAGAAGGACGGCTACTTCGAATCGGCGGAGGATGCCGAGGCGTTTTACCATGAGCTGTCGTATGTCTGCGTGAATCAGTACGGCGCGTTCAACAGTCCGGTATGGTTCAACGTCGGTTTGCACCAGGTGTATGGGCTGACCTCCAGCAACAAGGCGAGCTATTTCTGGAATCCCGAATCCGCGAAGGTCGAGCGCACGGAAGATTCCTATAAGTATCCCCAGTCATCCGCCTGCTTCATCCAGTCCGTGGCCGACACGATGGAGGACATCATGCGGTTGGCCAGTTCGGAGGCCATGCTGTTCAAGTACGGGTCGGGAACCGGCACGGACTTGAGCACCCTGCGGAGCAGTCGCGAAAAGCTTTCGGGTGGCGGGTCGCCTTCCGGTCCGCTGAGCTTCATGCGCGTTTTCGACCAGGTGGCTGCGGTGATCAAGTCCGGCGGCAAAACGCGGCGCGCCGCGAAAATGCAAAGCCTGCGGGTGGATCATCCGGACATCATGGAATTCATCACTTGCAAGGTCAACGAAGAGAAGAAAGCCCGCGCCCTGATCAAGGCCGGCTACGACGGCTCATTCAACGGCGAAGCCTATTCATCGGTCATGTTCCAGAATTCGAATCTGTCGATCCGGGTCGTGGATGAATTCATGAACGCCGTGCTGGCCGGGACCGTGTGGCATACCCGCGCCGTCACCACCGGCGAGATCGTTGAAGTGCTCGATGCGCGGAACGTCATGCAGGCCATCGGGAACGCTGCCCATTCCTGCGGCGATCCGGGCGTGCAATACGACACCACGATCAACCGTTGGCACACCTGCCCGGATAGCGGGCGGATCAATGCCAGCAATCCCTGTTCCGAATACATGTTCGTGGATAACAGCGCGTGTAATCTGGCCTCGATTAACCTGATGAAGTTTTCTGACGAGCAACATGCCTTCGACATTAAACGCTTCCAGCATGTCGTGCGCCTCCTGATCATTGCCCAGGATATTCTCGTGGACAACGGGAGCTATCCCACGGCCGAGATCGCCGATAATTCGCATCGCTTCCGTCCGCTGGGACTGGGCTACGCCAACTTGGGCGCCCTGATCATGAGTCTTGGCAAGCCGTACGACAGCGACGAAGGGCGTGCGTTCGCCGGCGCCGTGACCGCCCTATTGACCGGTTACGCGTACGCTGCCTCGGCTGAAATTGCCGCTATCAAGGAACCCTTTGATGAATATGCCCGGAACAGCGATCCCATGCTGGCCGTTATCCGCATGCATCGCGACTCCGTGGATAAGATTCAGGGCGACCCTAGCATTGCCGTCATGACCCGTGAGGGCCGGCAAGTCTGGGATCGTGTTCTCGATCTAGGTCGTCGCCATGGGTTCCGGAATGCCCAGGTTACCGTGCTGGCTCCGACCGGTACGATCGGGTTCATGATGGATTGTGACACCACGGGCGTGGAGCCGGACATCGCGCTGGTGAAATACAAACAGTTGGCCGACGGCGGCATGTTCAAGCTTGTAAACCGGACGCTGGACATGGCCCTGAAGCGGCTGGGCTACACGGCGGACCAGGTGAAAGCGATTATCCAGCATGTGAACGAAAAGGATACGATCGAGGAAGCGCCCGGCCTGAACTCGGAGCATCTTAAAATTTTCGACTGCGCGTTCAAGCCCCAGCAGGGAAGCCGGTTCATTGACTACCATGCGCACCTGAAAATGATGGCGGCGGTTCAGCCGTTCCTCTCGGGTGCCATCAGCAAGACAATCAATATGCCGTCAACCGCGACGGTCCAGGACATTAGCCAGGTGTTCTGCGATGGATGGAAACTGGGCTTAAAGGCTGTGGCGATTTATCGCGACGGTTCGAAGGGCATTCAGCCGGTGTCCACCAACAAGGATGCGCGGGGGGGAAAGACTGCCCCCGAGGCGGATGCCGTGGAGGCGCCTAAGCCGTTCCGTCGCCGCATGTCCGCAACGCGGCAGTCCATCACCCATAAGTTTGAGGTGGCCGGACACCAGGGGTATCTGACCGTTGGCCTGTATGAAGACGGCATGCCGGGGGAACTTTTTATCACGATGGCCAAGGAGGGAAGCACCGTCGGCGGCATCATGGATGCATTCGGCACGGCGATTTCCATGTGCCTTCAATACGGCGTGCCCTCAAGCACACTGATTGACAAATTTACCCACAGCCGGTTCGAGCCCAGCGGCTTTACCAAGAATCCGGAAATCCCGTATGCCAAGTCGCTGGTGGATTACATTTTCCGCTGGCTGGCGCTCACGTTCCCGGATGGTAAAAGCCAGTCCTGTATGCCTCTGCCGACGCCGGAACTCTCGCCGGTCAAAACGGAAGCGACAGCATCCACCGCGCCGGTTCTGGTCCAGCCGGTTTCACCGGCCGTCGATCGGATTGACAAACTGCACAAAGGTTTCCAGGAAGACGCCCCTGTTTGCGATCAATGCGGAGCCATTACCGTGCGCAACGGGTCCTGCTACCGGTGCTTTGTCTGCGGCAGTTCCATGGGATGTTCGTGAAAAGCAAGCCGATCATTCTGTTGGCGACCGGATTCGGTCTCGGGCTTTGTCCCGTGGCGTCCGGCACGGCGGGGACGCTTCCGGGAGTGTTGATCCTCTTGGCCTTGGGATCGCTCTGGCAGGGACCCGTTCTGTGGCAAGTCGTCGCGGCGGTTGGGTTAGGCCTGATCGCCATTCCTATCTGCGCTGTCGCGGAACGCCATTTCGGCGTGAAGGACGATCGCCGGATTGTGGCCGACGAATATCTGACTTTTCCAATTGGCATGATCGGCCTGCCGCTGGTTCCCTGGATGCTGGCCGTGGCCTTTCTTACTAACCGCGTGTTTGACGTGCTTAAGCCGCCCCCGGCCCGACAACTCCAGGCATTACACGGTGGAACGGGAATTGTCATCGACGACGTGATTTCCGCCTTATATAGCCTGGCGGTGAATCATGTTATTTTCCGCCTGGTGGGACAGTTGTTGTTATAGAAACCCATGACAACCGAGCCTCCACAACGTGAACCGGCATCCCTGGCGGCGCCGGATGCCCATCGGCATTGTGCGAAGCTTTCCATCGTCATCCCGATATTCAACGAGTGCCCGACGATCAAGCCGCTCGTGCAGGCCGTGGCGCAGGTTCCGCTCGGTATCGAAAAGGAGCTGATTCTGGTGGACGACTGCTCCACGGACGGCACGCGGGAGGCGCTCGATGAGTTGCGCCGGGAACAATCCGGGTGGAAATTTGTGTTCCATGAGGCCAACTGCGGCAAAGGCGCGGCCCTGCGCAGCGGCTTTCGCGTTGCCACGGGGGACATCGTCCTGATCCAGGATGCCGATCTCGAATACGATCCGCGCGATTATCCGGCGCTCCTGGCGCCAATCCTTACTGGTCATGCCGACGTCGTGTACGGTTCACGGTTTCTCGGCGGCGGTCCGCACCGGGTGGTCTTTTTCTGGCATTCCGTTGGTAATCGGATTCTTACGACGCTGTCTAATATGATGACGGATCTGAACTTGACGGACATGGAGGTGGGTTACAAGGTGTTCCGTAAAGACGTGCTCGATTCGATTGTCCTGCGTGAGGACCGGTTCGGATTTGAACCGGAAGTGACTGCCAAGGTGTCCCGGAATAAGCGCTGGCGCATCTACGAAGTGCCGATTTCCTACTTCGGCCGCGATTACGCCGAGGGAAAAAAAATCACATGGAAGGACGGTTTCCGGGCCCTGTGGTGCATTCTGAAATACCGCTTTATGGGATAGCCTCCGGGCTCAATCCGCCGGCTCCCGTCGGCTGCCGTCGGCTGCCGTCATAACGCCGCGTTTCGTTGCCCTCTTTGCGGCGATTATTTCGCGATGCGGGGATCTGTCATTCTCCGTGTCTTCACTGTTTTCTTTACGAACCGGGATTCGCGACAGAACTTATCCAGCAGGGAATCGTATCGTTTCCGGTTGATCGGCAGCTTGATCCAGCGCCGTTCGTAGGCGGAGAGCGTGACGGCATTGGCCAGTTCGAGCGAAGCCAGGCCGCTCTCGCCAGAGGTCACCAGCGGCGCGCCGTCCAGCAGGTGCGCCACTATGTTCTCGCTGACGCTGAAGTGGCCGGTCTCCTGCCTGGGCACCTCGATTTTCTCCTCCACGATTTCCATTTCGCCGGCCGTGATGCTGACGTGGCCGGTGTTGGTCTCCGTTGTCTGGATCTGTTCCTCCCGGATGTCCATTTCACCCCACATGACCTTGGCCTTGTGCATGTGATCGCGGATGCCGGGCCAGTAATTGAAGATCGTCAGCCCGCTGTCTTTCAGTACCAGCTTGCCGAGATCACCGAAGACCTCGATCAGGTGGCCGTGGCAGGGTTCGCAGGTGGAGCAGTAAAGGTAGCCGCTGCCGCCGTCGGGGTATTTTAGCATGGCCTCGGCCAGGTCCTCCACCTCAATCTTGTGCATGCGGGTTTCGGTCCGGCCGAATACTTCGCAGGGCATGCCGCAGAGCTGGATGAACATGTCCATGGCGTGCGGCGCCTGGTTCAGCATCACGCCGCCGCCTTCCCCCTTCCAGGTTGCCCGCCAGGATCCAGCGTCGTAATAGGCCTGCGTCCGGTAATCCGGCGAGAGCATCATTGTCCGGTAGATTTTCCCGATTCGGCCGGATCGGACGAGCTCGATGGCTTTGGCGCTGATCGGATTGAAGCGGCTCTGGAAGACCACGGCAAACGCGACCCTGTTTTTTTTCGCCGTTTTTACCATCCGCTCGGCTTTGGAGATACATTCTGCCAGCGGCTTTTCGGAAATCACGTGCAGTCCCGCGTTCATACAATCGATGGCTATGGGGGTATGCAGGGGGTGGGGCGTCGCGATAATGACTACGTCGCAAAGACCGCTTCGGATGAGCAGGCGGTGATCGGTGAAAAACGCTATGTTGAAATCCCGGCCCACTTTCCCGGCCGAGTTCGGATCGGCGTCACAGATGGCCGTCAATTTCGCGCGGGCCACTTTTGCCAGGCCCTGGGCATGCGCGCGGCCCATGCCGCCGGCGCCGATGACTCCAAAACGAACCGGCCCATGATTCTTTGTTCTTTGCTGATGCGCATTCCGGGTGCCCATATCGTGTTCCTTTCTCCCACCGCCGATTGGTATTCGTATTCGTAAACCAACCCATAATAATTGCCCCTCCCGGTGTTGTCCATGAGAATTCTGTGGCCCGGGCACATCGGCGGATATTGACGCCCACCTGGCGATGTGGTAGTAAATACGGACATCAACGCAAAAAATATATTAGCCGTAGGCCGGGAAAAAAGGATATTCATGAAACTTAAAAATGGCGGCGCCCAGCTCTCCACCCTTCGGGATTTCCAGAAACCCCCCGCGGATATAGCGGCCACTTTGCGTCAAGTGCAGGCCATTGGTTACGAGACGGTTCAGATTTTCGACTATATCAAGGAGGCGTTATGTACCTGACCGGATTTGCGGACGAAGCCGCGACCGCCCTGGACGTCCAGATCCGGGTGACCCGCGAGCTGGGCTGGCGTGATATTGAAATGCGAAAGGTGGAAATCGAAGGCGCTCCCGCCGGCATGATTCATGACATTCCGGAGCCGGCGTTCCGTGCCGTGGCGGAGCAGCTGGATGCCGCCGGCGTCCGGGTCAATTGTTTCGGGTCGGCCATCGCCAACTGGGCGCATAAAATAGATGCCCCCTTCGACATCACGCTGGCGGAAGTCCGGCGGACAATCCCCCGCATGCAGCGGTTGAAAACCGAACTCATCCGCATCATGAGCTATGCCGTTCGCGATGCCGAAGACCAGATGGAAGCGGAGCGTTTCCGCCGGCTGCGGGAGATTCGTTGCATGTTTGCCGATGCCGGCCTCGTGGTTGTCCATGAAAATTGCATGAACTACGGGGGCATGGGTTGGCCCTTCACCTTGAAACTGCTTGAGAATGTGCCGGGACTGAAGCTTGTTTTCGATACCGGCAATCCTGTTTTCAGCGATGACCGCGGCAAGCCCAAACCGTGGCCCAAACAATCATCCTGGGAGTTTTACTCGCACGTCCGGGAGCATGTCGCTTATATACACATCAAGGACGGCCATTGGGATGCCCGGCAGCAAAAGTCGGTTTTCACCTATCCGGGAGAAGGGCAGGGGGACACGCGCCGCATCGTCAAGGATTTACTGGCCCGCGGGTATGACGGCGGCATTTCCATCGAACCGCACATGGGCGCGGTGTTTCATGATCCGGCGTCCCAGCGGAGCCTGGACGCCTGTGAGATTTACATGGAATATGGCCGGCGCATGATGGCCATGATTGATGAACTCCGCGCCGAGCTGAAGCCGCCGGCGCGCCAACCATAGCGCTTTTTTTATATACGCAAGGTCGGGACTTGTCCGCCGAAGCTACTTGCCGCAGGCGAAAGCAGAGGAGGAAGTCCGCCGGTGGCCCGAGATCGCCGACTTGTCCTGTCGTGGCGGGCATAGTCAGCGTTGGATTAAGTTAGGCAGCATCATGACGTATATCGGGCACATCGGAAAAACCACGCTGGCGCGCTGGCGTTCCAACGTCCGACTGTTTGCCGTGGTTTGGGCTGTGCTCCAGCTGGCCGCGCGTCCGCGTTACTGGCCGCGTACCGTCCGGGCGGTGTTTGCGCGCCAGATCCTGTTCACCGGCGTCGAAGCGTTGAAATTTGTGTCACTGGTGGCGCTTATCACGGGTGTTTCGGTGGTGGTCCAGGCCCAGCTTTGGCTGGGTAAAACCGGCCAGACGGCACTCTTGGGCCCCATCCTCGTCATGGTTATCATCCGGGAGGTGGCGCCCCTGCTGGTCAATTTCATTGTCATCGGCCGGAGCGGAACGGCAATGGCCACGGAACTGGCCAATATGAAAGTCACCGGCGAAATCCTCGTCCTGGAGGCACAGGGACTGGATCCGCTCGTCTATCTCGCCATGCCTCGCATGCTGGGCATGGCAATCTCGGTGTTCTGCCTGACGATCGCGTTTATCGTTGTCTCGTTCACCAGCGGCTATATCTGCGGTATTCTAATGGGCGTGGGGGTGAACGACCCGCTGCTATTCGTGGACAGTATCCTGAAAGACGTACATCTTCCCGATGTCTGTAGTCTGCTGGCGAAGACCCTGATTCCGGGCATGCTGACCAGCGTGATCTGCATCCTTGAGGGATTGAGCGTCCAGCGGGCCATTACCGAAGTGCCGCAAGCCGCCACGCGGGCGGTGGTGCGCTCAATTGCCATCCTGTTTATCGTGTCCGTAATAGTTTCCATCTTGAGTTACGTATGACTACCCCAACATTTTCCCTTGAATTCAAAGGCGTCACCCTGCATGCCGGCGCCTTCGGCCAAGCCGCAATGCGCAACGTCAGCTTCCAGTTGGGGCCCGGCGAGCTGATGCTGATTCAGGTCGAGCCGGGGAACGAGCAGCTGCCGCTGGCCGACGCCGCGGAGGGGCTGGCTGAGCCGAACGAAGGCGGCGTTGCCTTTCTGGGCGAACGCTGGTCCGCCGCGACCCCGGACCGGCAACTCGGCTTGCGGGCCCGGATCGGACGCGTTTTTGACGGACCCGGCTGGATCAGCAATCTGGATGTCCTTGAAAATCTAACGCTCTCCCAGCGGCATCACACGTCGCGGCCGGTTCCCGATATCATCGCGGAGGCGCAAAACCTGGCCCGATCATTCGGGCTGACGGAAGTTCCCGCCGGCCGGCCCGCTGTGGTCCTGCGTCGGGACCTGCGGCGGGCGGAATGGATCCGCGCGTTCCTGGGGCAACCGGCGCTGATCCTGCTGGAGCGGCCGACGTTCGGGGTGGCCGTGGAACATGTTCCGTTGCTGATCCGGGCGGTGGAAGAGGTGCAGACGCGCGGCGCCGCTGTGATCTTGACCCACGATGAAAGCGTGATTGCGCGGGAAGTGTCTACGCAAAACTGTTTGCGGTTCCGTATGCGGGGAGATACGATGATGGCCGATAAGGCGAGCTTAGCCGCCAATTAAATGCAAAGGAATTTCAGAAGGGTAGAAGGGCGAGGCGTCCCTGCCGAGCCGTCTGGGGAAGAGCGGCTCACCCGGCGGACGTGCACTTTTTTAGGTATTATAACGACAGACTGCCGGAGGGGATATATTAATGGATACGACCTTCAAATTTCGCTTTGTCAATGAAATCACCGGCGTGTTCGTTCTGCTGGCCGTAGCGCTCCTGGCGGTCGGCATTTTCATGGCCGGAAATGCCCAGGGATTGTTTGAAAAGAAATTCAAGCTCCACGTGGTCTTTACCTCCGCCGAGGGTTCCTTCGGTCTGAAAAAAGGATCGGAAATCAAAATCCTGGCCACCCCGGCCGGTGCCGTGGACCAGATTGAGCCGACGTCCGATGGCGCCATCAAGGCCATCTTTATGATCAAAGAGCGCTATCACGGTTTCGTCCGGACCAGTTCCCGGGCCGTTGTCAAGAAAACGCTTGTGATTACCGGTGATGCCTATGTGGAGATCAGCGTGGGCGATCGCAAGGATCTCCTGATTCCTGATGGCGGTTCGATTGACTGCGTCAAGGACACGGAAATTATCGAGCAGGCCTCGGCTATGCTGGAAGAAATCCGCGCCAAGGCGATTCCATCTTTGGAAAAACTCCAACTGGTTTTGAATGAATTGCCGGGTCTGACCACCCAGGCCAGGAAAACATTGCACCAGGGCGAGGTCCTGATGCGCGATGACTTGCCGGGACTGACCGCCCAGACACAGGATACCCTGAGGGAAGTGCAAATCCTGATCCGGGGCTTGGAGCGGCACTGGCTGTTGCGGAAGTACATCGAGCCGCTGGACAGCGGCCCAATGATCGATCCCTCTCAAACGGGACCGTTACGGGGGGAAATGCCATGAAACATCCTCGCTGGACAAAGCTATTGTTGCTGGCCGGGTGGATGCTGTTGACCGTCGGGTGTGGGACGCCGCCCAAGGTTGTCCGGCAGGATCCCGAAATTGAGCGCAATGTCGTGCTGGCCCGCAGTGCGTTTGCCGCGGGATCGGCCGAGAAGGCCGTCACCTATTATCAGAAAGCCCTGAATCGCGCGCGGCTGATGGACGACCCTGCGGCGATCGGGCGCAATGCCTATAACCTGGCCGCCTGTCTGGCCCTGCTCTGCCAGGATGATGAAGCCCGCGCGCTCCTGGACGAAGCCCATGCGGAATTCCAGCGCACTGGCATCACGGCCCGCGAAATCCCCCTGTTAAAAGCCCGCCTTGACTGCCGCGATGGGAACACCGCGGAGGCCCTGGCACTGGTCCAATCCCAACTGAAAGCGGCGACTCCCAAGGATAAGTTCTTTCTCCAGTACCAGATTCTGCTGGCCGATCTGCTATGCGCCAGGGGCGATGCCAAGGGCGCTGCGTTGGAGTTGAGCCGGGTGAACCTGAAAGCGTTGAACGCGGAAGAACCCGTGGTCCAGGCGGATGCTGCCCAGGTCCGCGCGCGCATCGCGCTCCTCGATCAAAAGTCCCGCGAGGCGGGGGAGTTCCTGGACGCGGCGGCGAAACATCTCCAGCAGGCGGGACAATATATTGAGATGGCCGTGGCGCTGGATGAAGCCGGGCGCGCCTACGAAACAGCCGGCGACCGCAACGCCGCCATGAACCGGTATTACCGGGCCGCCCGCAGTTTATTCCTTGCCGGACAAACCGCCCGGGCCGAACGGGTAATGATCCGCGCCGTTCTGCTGGCCGATCAGTCGGGTCAGGCGGAGATGCGGAAAAAAATACAACAGCTCCAGGCGGATATGAACGCCGCCCGCAAGTCCGTGGTCCAAGAGCAGTAGGCGCGGATGATGGAAGCGTTGGAAAAATCTGGTCTCACCCCTGAACTTGGAAAAGAAAGGAACAAAGAAATGATTTATGTTTCATTTGCATGTTTAGCCAATATTATGCATGCCTTCCTGCCGGATCGGCAGACTACTGTTGAAAAAGGATACATTCCCCTTTTTAATGTTCTTGATGAATACAAGGAAGTGAACTGCGAAATTTTCTTTTCCGGCGTTACGAGTGAGTGGCTGAATGAGCGCTACCCGGAATTTGTCAGCCGGATTCGGCGCGGGATAGAATCGGGTAAGTATCGTTTAGGAAGCTGTTCATACTCAATGCCCCGGATTACGTCCCTTAGTATGGAGAGCACAATCCAGCAGGTTCGCGAAGGGCATAATGCAGACGAGAGAATTTGGGGACAGCGATGCAAGGGCTTTTGGCCGCCGTTATACGTTGTGGATCCGGCGTTAATGAAGGTGCTTTCGGACGAAATGTTTCAATGGGTTTTTCTGTCGGTGGAGAATATCTCTAATGCCTGCAATCAGGCGCCATATTACCCATCTCCGCAAGAACTTGATATGTATTTGCCCTTCAAGGCCTCCGGCCTGGGAAATGGCAGTATCATTGGTGTGCCTTGCTGCAGTACAGGGAACTTTCTTCTGCTCAAGGATCGGAAAAACCTGGACAACACACTTGAAACAATACGAAGTCAAAAGCGTGAATATCCACCATTGCTGGTATTGGATATAGACGCGGAAGTGTGCTTGGCAAATGAATATTGCGGAGTGGCGAAGAATACCGCGGATTCTCTAAGAAAAACGATAGAATCGATTCTTAACATAACCGATATCAGGATAACGTCTATTGATTCATATTTAGATCTTTGCCCGGTGCGGCAGGAGCTTTTCATACCGCCGGAATCCAGTCATTTTCCGCCGACTGCGGAAAAACTATACAGGTTAAGCGATGAAGCAGAGCTGATTATCCGTGAGGCAGAACGGTTTGTAAATGCCCGGGGTAATTGTAGCTGTGAAATGAAGGGAAAATTAGCAAAAGCCTGGAAACTGCTCTTAGTGTCGCAGAACGCTGATGCCCGGTTATTGGATGGCGATGCCGGCATTCCGTGGAGAGCGAACCCGCCTCTTATCAAACAATGTATGGAAGCAGCCTTGGAGGCCAAAACAATAGGAGAGACACTATGGAAAAACAATAAGTAATAGTTATTTTTTATTTTTGGGGTTACTAATGGGAAAGAATTATGGAGCTATTGACTTGGGAGCTGGCCGGGATGGAGCAATTACTAATTTAACTTCTTCGCGTAATACAAAGATAGAGAAGGATGGCCCTGGTGCTGGACGAAACCGGGTGCGCCTACGAAACAGCCGGCGATCCTGACGCCGCCGCGGACCGGTATTACCGGGCCGCTCGCAATTTGTTCCTTGCCGGACAGACCGACCTGAACGCCGCCCGCGCCGCCTTCTGTGAACCATACGTTCGTGGCGCACCCAAGCCACAGGGGGGGGACAGACTGTGAAAGTTAATCAACTTCGTTGTGAGGATCTTAAAGATCCGCTGGGAATTGATATAAAGAAACCACGCCTCAGGTGGCTTCTGCAGTCCAATGAGCGCGGTCAAAAACAAACAGCTTACCAGGTGCTGGTGGCCAGCACACCAGAACTGTTGGCCACGAATAAAGGCGATCTGTGGGACAGCGGCAAGGTGAACTCCGAACAGTCCATCCAAGTGGAATATGCCGGCAAAACTCTGACATCACGCCTGAAGTGTTTCTGGAAAACGAGAGGGTGGGATCGTAAAGACGTTCAATCGGATTGGAGCGCAACTGCCCTGTGGTCAATGGGTTTATTAAATCCGGAAGACTGGACGGCAAAGTGGATTGGATTGAATCCGGCTGATGGGCGAGCGGAGTTCCCCTGTTTTAGAAAAAATATTATTTTGGATCAACTTCCTTCCGATGCCCGGATTTATATCAATTCATTGGGCTACCACGAATTCTATATCAACGGCGAAAAGGTGGGTAACGATGTTCTGTCACCCGCCGTCACCCAGTTTTCCCATCGTTCATTCTATCTCACTCACGACGTTACCGCACTCCTACGCGAGGGAACAAACTGCATTGCGTTATGGCTGGGACGTGGCTGGTACTTTTCCGGTCAACAGGGGTCTTCAGAAATCCAGCGCGCGGCCGGACCGGTTGTTCGGGCTCAACTTGAAATTTACGGCCGAGATGGAATCGGTTGTGGCGTCGGTACGGATGCGAACTGGAAAACGTGTTCCAGCCCGATAACAAGAACGGACGAGTCGGCCTGGTCCTTGTGTTATGATGCACGCTTGGAACAGCCGGGCTGGAACACGGTGGATTTTGACGATTCTCATTGGCGGCCGGCACAGGAGTACGCCATAGGCCATTGCAATGCTTGTGCGCAAATGGTTGAAACCAATCGGATAACGCGTTTCTTCACTCCGGTCGACCTTACTCCATGCGAAAAAGATTCCTGGCTGGTGGATATGGGCACCAATCTTACCGGCGGGCTGAAAGTCCGCTTCGACGGCATTCGGGAATCCGGGCGGAAAATTGCCTTCGATTATTACGATCATTTATTGGACGAAAACGGACAACCCATGCACAGTTCCGGACATGATGAATATATCATGTCCGGAAAAGATGGGGAAATGTTCCTCAGTCGATTCAATTACCAGGGATTTCGATATATCGAAATCTCAGGCTTGACTGTGGCACCAAAAAAAGAAGATGTGTCCGCGTTTCTTATCCGCACCGGCTTTGCAGCGGGTAGTTCATTTGCCTGTTCCAATGAACGGCTGACGGCGATTCATGACATGGTGGCTTACACGTTTCAATGCCTGACGCTTGGCGGATATATGGTCGATTGTCCGCATTTTGAACGCTTGGGATATGGCGGGGACGGCCAAGCCAGCCTGGAGAGCGCTCTCATGATGCACAGGCTGGGACCTATGTACCGTTCATGGCTGACTGCTTGGCGTGATTGTCAGGGGCCAGATGGTGACCTGCCGCATACGGCCCCTTCAATGTATGCCGGCGGCGGCCCCTATTGGTGCGGCTTTATCATTATGGCAGCGTGGTCCGTATACTGGCATTATCTGGACCGTATGATTCTCGAAGTCAACTACCCGGTCATGCAAAAATGGCTTGAATTTGTCGAAAGCCACTGCAAAAACGGCGACTTATTCGACATCTGGCCCAACACTTTGCGTCGCAACTGGTATCTTGGCGACTGGGCCACACCCAAAGGCATAGATCAGAAACATATCCCATCAGTTAAGCTCGTCAACAACTGCTTTCGCATCTATTGCTATGACGTCATGGCGCAAATTGCCGCAGTCCTGGACAAGCCGATTGACGCGGCACGTTACCAGCTGAAAGCTGATTCACTCCGTCCGGTGGTGCATAAGGCATTTTTTAATCCTGAGACAAGAACCTATGCCGATGGCGATCAGATCGACCTGGCTTTTCCTCTTTTGACCAACGTTGTCCCGGCAGACTGCCGCGAGGAAATCATCCGCCAACTGGAGCAGGACATTCTTCAAAAACGTGCCGGGCATCTGGCGGTCGGGTTGGTCGGAATTCCGGTTCTGGTCAAACTGCTGATGACACTGGACAGGAATGACCTCATCTTTACCTTTGCCAATCAGGATACTTATCCGGGCTGGGGGTATATGCTGAAAAACGGCGCAACTACCACTTGGGAGCATTGGGAAGGAAGCCGTTCACATATTCACAATTGCTATAACGGCATCGGCGTCTGGTTCTATCAGGGGCTGGCAGGAATCCAGCCCGATCAAATGGCTCCCGGTTTCAAGCATTTTATTGTGCGGCCCTCCATTGTGGGCAATCTGACTTGGGTCAAGGCCGCATACAATTCGATCCATGGAAAGATTGTCAGCGAATGGAGGTTCGGCGACAATCGGTTCGAAATGAAAATATATGTTCCGGTTGGAACCACGGCCACGGTTTATATTCCAATACCCCAAGATGGGAAGGTAACCGAATCCGGACTGCCGGTGGAAGAGACCTCGGAAATCAAGCACCTGCGCACGGAAAACAGGCATACCGTCTATCAGGTTGGATCGGGCGCCTACGTCTTTTCAATTGCGGCGATTGGGGGCATACCAGAAGAAAACATGTTGCTCAATAAAGAAAAATCAGCCTGTAGGGTCAAAAAATAATGACGGTGGGCACAGGACGGAATGAAAAAATACGGGCTAAGGGGATGGGCGGGTAGAGGGTGATGGATTGGCCGCTTTTTCAATTTGCGCCGGAGCCTTGATCCTATGACCGGCGGGGATCAGCACTTCCGAGGAAACCGTGCGCGGGACTGGCGAATGTTCTAGTTGAAGACTGATCCGCGCGGCCTGGGGAAGCCTGCCGGCCGTGGCATCCGTGCCCCAGGCATTGGTCCACTCGGTTCCGTCATAGACCAGGATTTGCATGCCGGCGACCGATCGCAAGAGCGTCTCTGCGGGGGGCGCAGTAAACGGTGCCCCTACAGAGGGCGCGGCCGGTAATCCGTCTGCAGCGGCGGAAATCCGGAATGGACGGCACTGGCGGATGAGCGCATATTGTCCGGTGGCACTCTCCACTCTCAGCGCATATTCCACCTCGCGGATGCCGTAGGCGCGCCAGTCATTCGATCCTTCGCCGGGCCAGGCCGTGAAAAAACACAGGGTGGAGTTTTTGGATTCGTCTTTGCTGGCGGGGGTGAGTACGAACGGCGGATTCGTTGTACCTCTCAGAGCCAGGGAGCACATGATATCGCGCTGAAGCGTATCCAGGGCATCTTCCGCCGGTTCCAGGCTTTCGCGCCAGGCCGTTTGCGCGCGAATCGTATTGAGCGCGTTTCCGTAAACCAGGTAAACAACGCCGACCAGCAGGACCGCGATGGCGATGGCTACGAGCAACTCGATGAGAGTCAATCCGTGCCGCGCGCCGTAAGGAAAATACCGTTTCATGCTGTCCAGGATATCGTGCTTGGGTCGCGGGATGCCGGTTCGCGCGCCCGGCGCAATGCCGTTATTGAAACATGGCGTACAGGAAAAAGGCAAGCCCGGTCAAAGCGAGGAGTCCGGTCACGATAAACGCTGCCAGCCAAAGGCCCCGGTTGTCCAGGTGCCGCGCGCCAAATGGTGAGACGCTGGAAAACGATTTTGGCGCGGCAATGGCCGGCGCGTCATCAATAACCACCTGCGTGTTTGACGCCAGAACCGATGAGGGAATTTCCGAGGAGGGGGCATCGAACATCAACTCGGTGGCGCCGACTTGGATGACCTGTTTGGGTTGAAGTTCGGCTTCCGTAACCCGCTGAAAATTCAACTGGGTGCCGTTGGTGGAATTGAGATCATGCAGGATATACCGGTTTCCCCGGCGGGCGACGTAGCAATGCTGGGAAGACGCGGCGCCGTCGTTCAGGATGATGTCGCAATTCGGATGACGGCCCAGCACGATGCGCTCTTTGCTGATTTCAAACTTCTGCCCCTTCAATTCCCCTGACATTGCGATCAAAAAAGCCACGATACCCCGCCTTCCCAGGAATTGTCATTTTTGTCCGGACATGCAATCCAGTTTGCTAAAAACATATTTAACATTAACCATTACATTTTTGATTCAATAAGTCAATACTGGGGATCAGGGAACCAGCACGCGGTGGATCCGTTTTCCGAGCACGGAGGTGATTTCATGAGGAATCGTGCCGAGCCGATGGGCCATGGATTCCACGGAATGGATATCCTTTCTGCGGTTGCTGATAATGCATGCCTGGCTGCCGATGTCCGCACCGCGGATGTCGGTTAAATCGATGATGGTCAGATCCATGCTGACCCGGCCGATCACCGGGGCCGGTTGTCCCTCGAAATCCACCCGGCCGATATTCGACCAGCGGCGGGAATAGCCGTCGGAATAGCCGATCGGCAGGAGACCAATGCGCGTCTTCCGCCGGGCGACAAACGTGGCTTCATACCCGCAGGACTGTCCCTTGCGGAGCCACTTGGTTATAATCACCGGCGCCTCGATCCGCAAGACGGGCTGCAGTCGGCTTGAGCCCCGGATAAACTTGCCGCCGTAGCCGTATAGCGCGATGCCCGGCCGGATCATGTCAAGGCGTGTCCCGGGCAGGTTGAAAATCGCGCCGCTGTTGGCCATGTGATAGATCGGCAATCGGACTCCTTGGCTGGCCAGGATGCGAATCAGGGATTGGAACGTGCCCCATTGCCGCCGGGCAAACTCCAAATCCTGGTTGTCCGCGCTCGCAAAATGACTGTACAGGCCTTCAACCTTCAAGCCGGGCGTCGTCCGCGCCTGCAGCACAAGTTCCACGGCTTCCTCTGCCGGACAGCCGTTGCGTCCCATGCCGGAATCCACTTTGATGTGCAGGCAGGCAGTTTTCCGCCGCCGGGCGGCGCCGGCCGCCAGAAGGTTCAAGCCTTCCCGGCTGACGACTGTCGCCCGGGCATCCAGTTCCACCATCAGGTCCACCTGATCCCGAAGGTTTTTTTCCGGCTCATATGCGTTCAAGGGACGAAAGATCAGCACCGGTTCCCGAACCCCTTGTTGCTTCAACTCGATCGCTTCCTGAAGCGTCGCCACGCCCCAGAATGCGATGCGCAGTCCTGCCAATGCCCGGACGACAATGGGCATGTCGTGCCCATAGGCGTTGGCCTTGACCACGGCGCACACGCGCGTTCCCCGGCTTTTCGCCATCATCAGCGTGATATTATGCCGGAGGGCGGTTCGGCTGATATGGGCTGTGACCAGGTCAGACATTCTGAATCCAGTAAGTAACCTTGTTATAGACCTGCAGCCAGATCATCTGCACCAACAGAACAAAATCAAAGCCGAAGGCCAATAATAACGCCGCGACGATTGCGCGCATGAAAACGGCATTGGATATGCAAAAAAGGTAATAAAACGGATAGAGCGGCACAACAATAGCCAGGAGACCGTCGAACATATTGTCCTTCAGGGCCAGGATAATAATGACCAGATAGGAAATTCCGATGGCAATCAATCCGTACTGCTTGATCGTGTCCAGGGGCACGAAGGGTAATCCATGACGGAAGCGGATAAACACCAGGGCCGCGGCCAGCACGATAAACATCAGCCAACTGAGCGATTGCAGAATCCGATTGAGCTTTACGCGGCGGATATCGCGCGCCAGCGATGCCGAGGGCTGTCGCATGGTCGCCGCGGGAATCCCGCTGCCGGTCCCGGTTGCCTGCCAGGTCGGGATCGGGGTGTCGGTGGACAGGTGCGCGTCCTTGCGCAATTTCAAACCGCCGCCGGATGACTTGATCCGTTCGGGGATGGGAAGTGATTTTCCGCAGTCATGACAGGCCACCGTGTTTTCTGCGGCATATTCGGAAATCGGGGTCTGCTTACCGCAATCAGGACAGGTTAACAGGATGTCGGCCATGATGATTCCTCAACTGTTTCCGTCAGACGCGCCGGAACCAGGAACTTACCGGGACGGGGCCGGCGTTTACGATTTGACGGCTGACCGGGAAGAAGAGCCGGTCGCGGACCTGGCGACCGGCTCTTTGCGATACGGAACCGCCAGATTTCCATTTGAAAATTCGATGACATGGCCCTTGTCGATCAGCCACCGAAGCGAATTGATAAATTCGGCGACCGGCGGCGAATCCGGCTGGACGCCGGGAAGCAAAGATCCGACCAGCTCCGTGCGCCCGGTTCCAGGATGTGCCACGAGATGTTCCAGAATGCGTCGAATAACCTCCAGTGTCTTGGAGGGATCAATGGGATGAGGATGAATCGCGGTAATGAAGGTGGTTTTATCCGGCGTCTTAAAAATAGTCAGTCCGTAACTCCGGAATGCCGGGTGCAAGGCGATGGCCATTTTCAGCGGAAAACGGTTTTCCCTGGTCCATGCACGCTGAATGCAGTGGATAACCGTCGGGTCTTCCATCTGACGGCTGGCGGTCCCGGGAACAATGAAACGATGCCCCTCCCGGATCAGGCCAGGGGCCGCCCGTTCCCGGAAGTGGGTTTCCGCCTCCGAGCGCCTTTTAAAGATATGCGGGGTGGTTTCCCGACGCGTTCGATAGGTGATCCGCCGGCACACTTCCTTTTTCCACTGCTCGATCGCCGACGGGTCGGTATCGTTCACGATCTTGTTCCGATATTCCTCGAGCGGTAGCGACGCGAAGCGGGTCCGGTGCAATTCCAGCAACCGGTCATTATACTCATGATAGTTGGGCGGTCCCAGCAGACAGCCGCTCAAACTACACCGGGCCACGCAGACAAAATTGCCTTTCGGCGGTTCCACCTGGGTCTCTTCCTGGTCATAGAACAGGCTGAAATGCTTGGCGAATCCATGAAGCGCCGCCTGTTCCCTGTCCAGGAAGACGGTCTGACATTCCCTGCATTGAAAGAGACTAAATGGCGCCGGTCTGTCGCCGTTCTTGGCGACTTCCAGCTTCACGGCATGAAATTCCGGCCGACTAAGGAACATAGAGGCCACTTCCATCAGCGAATACGCCCGGGCGGTTTTGGCGAACAGGTGGGCCAGGGGTTTGAGACCTCGCCGCTCGGGGATAAAAGCCACCTCCAGGAACGATTCCTGCTGTTGACTTTTGAAGTCCGGCCGATCATGGTCGGGTCTGCCGGCCGGCGCAAAGGTCCGGGGTGCGCGGTGCTCTCCCCCTCCGCCTATCCTATGCTGGCGCTGCCCCGGCGCGGCATCCCGGGTTCCCGGCCTGGAACGATTCCAGGAACGTCCCGGATGGGTGTCGCCATCCCGGCCCTGCCGGGATCGCGGTCGGCCCTCGAAACCGGCATAGGGATTTTGATCCGCCGGCAGGCGTGCCCACGCCGGGACAAAATTCAGGTCAAGAACGATGTCATCATTAGGGCTCATGAAACAATTAAACGGAATTTTCCTCTCTTCGCGAAAAAATGCGAGTCAGAAATACGCATTTTACCTGGGCTGAAAGAAATGTGGATCAACCCTGTTTGTCCTCCGTCGGCGCGTCAAGATGCGGGGAAGAGGCGGAGGGTGGCGAACTCGGCGGCGGCGGGGAGTCATTCAGAATATCGCGGGACAAATCATGGGCCGACCGGCGAAATTCTTCCAGCGCCCGTCCCAGGGAGCGTGCGATGGATGGGAGCCGTTGAGATCCAAATAGAAGCAGTACCACCCCGAGAATCAACAGGATTTCTCCCGCTCCGATCGAACTGCCGAACATGGATGCCTGCCTTCCGGCGCCCACCGGCAGATGCTCCGGTGAATTGCGCCCATCAAAAACTCTCTGCTTGAAAATGGATGCCTCGGAAGAATGACGTCGGCGCCGGCCTGACAAGTCAAAGGAGACTCATCGGCACACTCAAACAACCGACAACAGCTGCCCGGCATCATACCGGGCGGCGAAGAAAAGGGAGAGAGCCCGCGGATTATTATTGCTCAAAAAAAATGAAATCGTCACGGCGATTTTCACGCCAGGCGGCTTCGTCATGACCCGGATTAACGGGCTTTTCTTTCCCCAAGCTCCTGGTCTGCATTACGGAACCATCCACGCCCAGACCGATGAGGTAGGCGCGAGCCGCCAGTGCTCGCCGTTCGCCCAGCGCCATATTGTATTCCGCACTGCCGCGCTCGTCGCAATGACCCTCGATGATGACGCCGGCCCGGGTATTCGTATTTTTCAGGTAGTCCGCCACCGCATCGAGTTTGGCGCGTTCAGTTTCCTTGATTTGCGTGCTGTCATAGTCGAACAGCACCGTATCCATCTTGACATCGGTCAAAATCTTTAATTCGCCTGGACGAGGGGCAAACGCCGATTCTTCCATGCCCGGCTCACCCAGCATGCCGCCGGTCGTCTTGTCGCCCGCGACTCCCTTTTTCTTTCGGCAACCGGTTGTGAAACACATTGTGCAAGCCAACACTACCACGAGTACGCCAAACCAACGGTTCCTTGTCATTGTTCCCTCCCTTGTGTAGTGAAAAAATTACCTGGGTGACCAATTCACCGAAGACCAGTCTCCCGTCGCCGAATCTGGAAGCAAACTTATACAGGAACGACTGATCATGTCAACGATAATAATACGGGAATGGTAACGCTGAGTTCGGGCGCACGCCAGGTGCCGGCCGTCAGGGGCCCAGGAGGGGTCTTCATAGCTGGCGTCTTCCGGGGTGATCTGCTGGATTGCCAGTGTGGCGGGATTCAGCACGAACACCTGGAATAGGCTCCCGATCAGACTGCTGTAGGCGATAAATCCATTGGCGCCCCAGTCGGGATCGACGTTCTGCGACCCGGCGCTGGTGATGCGCTTCGGCTCGCCGCCGTCCCGGTCCATAATATACAACTGGGGAGACCCGGAGCGGTCGGATACAAAAACGATCTGCCGGCCATCCGGCGACCATGAAGGGCTGGCTTCACCCGCCCGTTTTGTAGCCGTGAGCCGGGTCAGACGCCGGCTGGAGATTTTCATGATGAACAGGTCGGGATTGCCGTCCTTGGAGAGCGTCAGGGCCACCTCGCGGCCGTCCGGCGAGATCGCGGCGCAGGCGTTCAGGCCGGGAAAGTTGGCGATACATTTTCCCTTCCATGAATTGTTGCCCAGGGTGATCAGGTAAACATCCGGGAACTGGGAGCGGTAGGAGGTGTAAACCATCTGGCGGCCGTCAGGTCCCCATTTCGGGGCCAGGCTCAGCGTTTTATCAAAAGTCAATTGCCGCAGGTTCTGACCGTCGGCGTCGCAAAGATAAAGCTCCTTGTATCCCGTCCGGTTGCCGACCAGCGCCAGGCGGGAGGAGGCCATCCCGGGCCGGCCCGTCAGGGCCATGACAATTTCATCGGCCACCTGATGCGCCAGTTTGCGGGCTTCGTCTTCGGATGCCTTAAACGTCTTGCTCAGGTAGCGCTCCTTGGAAATCACGTTATACGCTTCACACCGGACGATGAGACTGGAACCCTCCAGGGTTGCATTGCCCAGGAGCGCATATTCGGCGCGAAGGCCATTGACGATTTTAAAATATTCAGACCGGGTAAGGTCCGTTTCCAGGATGCGGCGAAACAATGCCGGGGCGCCGTCAGACAGACTCTTGAACATTCCCATATCCAGCAGGGACACTTCGTTCATTGACTTGACCACCCGCACCTGTGAGGATCCGGCCAGCGGCGCTATAAGCGCCGCCAGGGCCAATACCCAGTAAAACCGTTTCATAATGATATCTCCTTAACTTGATCTGTTCATCTCATGCCGGCGAATAATCCGGGCTACGGGCTTGGGGTCATCTTTTTCATGTGCTTCCGGCGCTTGCGGTATTCCCGGGCGCCGTAATAGTGCCGGCTGGAAAAACGATGCGCCAGGCGGTACGTGAGAAAATAGGCCCAGGGATTGTGATGATTCACGAGGTGGTCCAGGACCAGATGGGTGGTGAAGCCGATGATCAGTCCCAGGGCCGCCGGTTTCCAGTCGATCAGCCATAGGATCACGAGGCCGACCAGAATCCATTCCCAGGCGTGGAGAAACACGAAGATATTATCGAACATCTCGGCTTCGAATGCGCGGAATAAATGGCGCGGACGAATCCGGAAGCCGTATTGCAGGCAGTAATCGATGATATGATCCAGGTCAACAAAGACGCCGGCGGCAAAACAGGCCAGGGCGGCGGTGGCCGAGCGGAGCCACAGCCAGACCAACGCGCTGACCGCCAGGGACACGACGGCATGATACGGTAATTTCATGGACTGACCGTGACTGTATCCGATTTCCTGCTTGGAAACAAGGGTAATGCCTAAGAACGTGTGAAAAATTTGGCCGGATACGACAAAGCGTGTCCTTCCACCACTGACATCATGCGCTTCTCCTCGAAAAGTGGAGGGTCGCGTTTCATCGCGACCGTCTTTGTGCCGAATGAAACAATATTTACACGCGTTTTCAGTCGATTGGGAGTGGCAACCGATCCTGTAGCGCGCCACGGCTTGCCTCGGCGGAGCCTCCGGCGAAGCCCGGGTGTGGCGTGAAATTCTACGGATTTCCAGGATCGCCGCACACTCCTTCGGCGTCGCTCAGGACAGGCGTGCGGCGCTACAATAAAAAAAATTCCTTCCATGACCGAGGCCTTACAAAATAAATGATAGACTATTGACCCGCATTATGAAATATGCCAGAATATAACAAAAAGGGGGAACGGGGTTTTATTCAAAAGGGCGAGGTAATCATGACGATTTCCGGCAGACTTCAATTCGCGGGACTGGCCTTTTTGGCGGGCCTAATGGTCTTGCCGGCCGGCGTGTCCGGCATTGAATCCGGCCAGTATCAATCGGACTCTGTTTCCACGAGCAGCGTTACCATCCCGTATTATTTCTATGCCGAGCCGCAGGATGCCACGATTGTCAGGTTGGCCAATGAAGACACGATGTATCAAAACGATATGCCGGACTGCCGGATCTATCATGTGATGACCATACCGGCCGAGTCTTCCAATACCTTGTTGGTTACCAGTATTGGCGGGCACCGTGCCATTGATATATCTTTACCCATTACGAATGCGGGCTGGCATCGCATCGATTGCTCCCTGCCGGCGAGTTTGAACTGGATATCCAATTCATTTGCTTTCAGCATGTCGTTTCTCCGGATACCCTACCTGGCGAGTTCGTATGCGCCGCTTTCCGTGGCCGATCCGGATGTCGGGCCCATGACCAGCGGGCAGAAAGTGGAAGGCACGATTGACGTCGGCGCCGATCTGGACGCGGCGATGTTCTCCGTGTCCAACGCCTGCCGGGTCGAATTCCGGATGGGCCAGATGTCGGCCGACCAGGTTCCCAATGTTCGCCTGTACAGTCCTTCGGGAGTGGCGCTGACCAACGACTATCCACCGGACTACCGGGCTGAAATCACCCGGTTCGTAACGAACAGCGGGATTTACACGATTGGATGCAACGACCAGTTAAACGCCCGCGGTTCCTATGCCGTTTCCATTGTGCTGATTCCCGGTCCGATCGACCTTTCGGTGGACCCGGATTTCGGTCCCATCCTCAACGGGGAAGTTCGGACCGGCACGATTAACCATCCCGGCGATCTGGATGTTGCCACGTTCGCCGCCATGCTGGGCGATACCAATCTCCTCACCATGACGAAAATCAGCGCCGATATGAATCCGCGGATGGAACTGTTCGATCCGACCGGGCAAACATTGCTGGCCGCGCCGGTGGATCTGTTTCAGACGACCGTGTCGGTGACGAATGTCTGTACCAACGCCGGCACTTTTTATGTGATCTGCAAGGACGCGGCAGACCGGTCCGCCAAAACATATACGCTGACCATGACGACGCTGGGCGGTCCCAGCACCACGTATATCCCGGACATCCCTTCCACGCTCTTGGCCAGCGACGGCGCCTACACGAACATGATCATGATCACCTGGGGTGCCGTGACCAACGCCACCGGGTACGACCTCTGGCGATCCGACGGAACCAACACGGCGATTTATTTATGGCTGGTGACTAACACCACCTATACCTATTTTCAGGATTCCAACGCCACTCCGAACATCACTTACTCCTATAAGGTCAAAGCCCGGAATTCCTACGGGGTGAGCGCGTTCAGCACCAATGACAGCGGCTATTGCGGCAGTGTGTCGGCTGTGCCCACGGGCCTGACTGCCAGTGACGGAACGTTCTCAAACTATATCCTCGTAAGCTGGCAGTGGGTCACGAATGCCGTGAGCTACGATCTCTGGCGCACGGCCAGCACCGACAGTACCGTTTATGTGGAGTTGATCACTAATTTCATCGGCACCTACTACCAGGATTCAAATGTCACCGTCAATCTCATCTACAATTACAAAGTCAAGAGCCGGAACATCGTTGGTGCCAGCGATTTCAGCTCCAGCGATTCCGGTTACTGCGGCATCTCGGGTGTGACCTCGAACCGGCGCGCGTTGCTGGTCGGCATTGATGCTTATGGTTACGGACCGCCCCCGCTGGACACCTGCACCAATGACGCCAACGGCATGCGGGACATCATATTCCTGGGTGATCCTTCCAACCGGTGGACTTCCACCAATATAACGACTCTGTTGGATGCCGCGGCGACCAAAACCGCCATTCGGGATCGTCTGCATTCCATGGCCGCCCAGAGCGGATCGGGCGATCTGGTGGTGTATGGTCATTCCAGCCACGGCGGTTATGCTGCCAGCCTGTCCAATACTTATATCTGCGCCTACGATGCCGATTACACGGATACGGAATTGGCAGCCGACCTGACGGTTTTCCGGCCGGATGCCCGGATCATTATCATCATTGACGCTTGTTATTCGGGCGGCATGTACCAGTTCGATCCCTCCGGCCCACCCCCGCCCTGGCCCTTCGCGGAACGGGTCATGGCGGAATACCAGCGGATTCAAGAGGCTCAATACCGGCAAATGGGACTGGCCGTTCCCAAGGGCTTGGGAACCAATATTGCTTTCATGACCGCCTGTGATTACGATGAGACCAGCCAGACTTACGGGTACTACAGCCTGTACTGGGGATTCCTGATCGGGGGATGCGCGAATTCCTTCGTGGATGACAACGGCGACGGTGAATACCAGTTTTCAGAACTCCATAATTATGCGTCAGTTCATGCCGTGGAGATCAATCCGAACCAGCATGCCCAGACCTACAATCCGACGCTTCTGCAAACCATTGCGGCCCGGGCGGTCGGCACCAATACCGGCGTGTCGTTTGATCTCCATAATGATTATGACGGCGACGGGGTATCCGATCTGGCCATCTATGCCGAGGCCGCGGGGATATGGTATATCGGTTCCGTGAAGCTCCAGGCCCTTATCGGAACCAATATCGCCCTGGGGGGGCCGGGTTATCATCCCATTACCGGCGACTACGACGGCGACGCCAAGGCCGATCTCACCGTGTATTCAGAATCCAGCGGCACGTGGCGCATCGGTTCGCTGGCGCGCTGGGTGATCATTGCCTGGGATGCCGTCTGGGGTGGGCCCGGTCAACAGCCGGTGGTCGGCGATTATAACGGTGACGGCATAGAAGACGGCGCCTTATATGAATCCGCTAACGGGTTCTGGTACGTGGTGACGTCGTTTGGACGCGTGCTGGTTTACGGGGATTCGTTCACCGGCTCCGGTTTTACCGCAGTGCCTGGCGATTACAACGGCGACGGCATCGCCGACTACGCTCTGTATCACAACGAGCAGGGCTACTGGTATATCCTCTCGTCGGCAGGAAGCAACATCACGTGGGGAACATCGTGGGGCGCGGCGGGCTATCTCCCGGTATCCGGCGATTATGACGGCGACGGCAAATCCGACTTGGCCGTTTATAATGAACCCTCGGGACTTTGGTATATCTGGTCCTTGGCCCGCAGCCGCGCGCTTGCCAGCGGCATTGCTTTTGGCGGATCCGGCTTCACTCCGGTGCCGGGCGATTACAATGGCGACCGGAAGGCCGAACTGGCCGTATATCAGCAAGCCACCGGCAATTGGCGTATCCGCACCGTGGACGGCACTCAAGAGGGGCTGTACAACTTCGGCGGCCCCGACTATATTCCCGCCAAGCCCACGTGGTGAGAATCCATTCGGTGGTTAAGCGATTTTGGGATTGAATGATTTGAAGAATCTGAGCGATTGAAGGATATTGTCAATTCGTGAGTAGTTGAATATAGCCGGGGAATTACAGGCTCGCACCAAAGCGCTGGCGGTTCGTATTATTCGTTTTTTCCAAGTCGTTGGCCACCGCCAAGAATTCGCCGTCTTCTAATCGATAACGTTTTCAGTCATTCAATCGTTCAATAACACAATCGCTCAATAGTATATGGATCCCGCCCTGACTTTGTTTCAGTCCATCGTGCTTGCCGTTATCCAGGGCATCACCGAATTTCTTCCCATCAGCAGTTCCGGGCACCTGGTTATCGCGCGTGAGCTGTTTCACTGGTCCGATGATGGCGGTCTGGTGTTCGACACGGTCCTGCATGGCGGCAGTCTGGCGGCGATCCTGATCTATTTCTGGCGGGATTGGCTGGCCGTTTGGACGGGATATAGGAATCCCCGTGACGCGAACTTTACCTGGTACCGGCGCCTGCCGTGGCTATTGGCGGTCGCCACCTTGCCGGTAGTCGTGGTCGGGCCGCTGCTCAAGCCCTATCTGGAGAGTGACGAAGCCATTCGCAATTTGCTTGGCGTGGGACTGAGTATGCTGGCGACGGCTCTGTTCTTCTGGTTTTGCGAAAAGCGTTCGGCGCCCGGCAATCGACCGGTCGGTTTCCTCCACGCGCTGGCCATTGGCTGCCTGCAGGTCTTGACGCTCCTGCCCGGTGTTTCCCGGTCGGGCTGGACCACCGGCGGCGGCATGCTGTGCGGCCAGTCACGCGAGTCGGCTGTCCGCTTCGCGTTCTTCATGGCCATCCCCGCGATCGGCGGCGCCATCGTCTTTCAAATCAAAGATATTCTTGTCGAACCGGTCTTGAGTATGCCGCCGTTCCAGATCGCGCTGGGCTTTCTGGTCAGTTTTATCGCCAGCCTGGGCGCCATTCATTTCTGCCTTAAGTTTTTCCGCGCCCATTCCCTGCGAGGTTTTGCCCTCTACCTGGCCTTGGTAGGGTTGCTTATAATCCTGTGCCGGCACCTTGCATGATAAGCAATCTGGCAATAGGGCCGCCCCGTCGGCGGGTTAATTGCATTACTCCTGTCGGGAATTTCAGGTGAGCAGGTCGGATATGGCGAGTGAGCAATCACCCAGAACTCGATTGGCTTCCTCCAGTTTCTCGCGGCATGACACAACACAAAGCGCGGCTTTTAATTCGTTGGCCGCGAGTTGTTCGATCAGAACCCGTTTCACGTCCTGCGGGGTGGCACGGAGCGTGGCTTCGTAGCTCTTCTCGCGAAACTCATTGGTGCAGCCTCGGAGATGCCTGTTTAACGCCTGGCCCGTGGCCTCACCCGGACGTATCGGCCGTTCAACCTCTTTCATTGAGCCGATGATCGCCCGGTTTATATCGGTCTGGGTCCAATCCGCGGCGTTGACGAAATCGCGGAGGCGTTCAAGCACCCTGATGGTTTCAACCAGGCGGGGATCCTGTCCGGAATACAGGCGCAAAGTGCCCGTGGAATCATTGAACGATGCCCCGGCGTTGTAGGCGTTGCCTTTGAATCTTATTTCAGGCAGACAGTAGTCGAAAATCACCAGGAACACACCGAGCTTTAACAGCGGTGCGGATGGGTGGGACAAATACGGCGCGGGCATCACCCTGGCACAGTTGGCGACCTTTATCGGGCAGGCCAGTCCTTCGCGCGGAGGTCGGGCGAACGGCGCGAACGCGTACCGGATATTCTCAACCGGCGAGTCGCCCATCCTGCTTGCCCAGTCTTCGAGCGTCCGCGTGAGAGCCGCAAACGCCTGATCAGAGCCGGTAAAGCTTATCGTCCACCGCCGACGGTTCAGTAGAAAATCGCGGATCTGCTCGATGTTGTGGATGAGCTTTTCCGCGTGGGTGTCGAAGTTGAGCGCAAATTGATCCACGAACCGAAGTGTTTTCGGACTCATGAACAGATGATCAAGGGCAGCCTCGGGCGTGAATCCCCGCGCCGCCTGGCGCAATGCGGTTTGGGTGGCGCCGTTTACCAGGGCCGTTTGATAATAGGCGCGGCTTTGATTCTGCAGGTCGTGCAAACGCTCGCGATCCCGGGGATCAACGCCGAATACGAGATCGCTGAGGAGCCGGCACGCGTTCTCCGTCTGGGCGTCCAGGGTTTTTAATCCCAGCTTGATTGACTGAAGTGAGCGCGATGTGTCTGAGACATGGCGCTTTACCAGCAAAGAACACCACAGCCCGTCAGTGCATGCGGCGCGGCGCTCAGCGATCCGGACGTAATTCTGTCCGGCGGCTCCGATCTTGTCTATCGCGTCGCTGTAGCGCGGCAGGTATTCATACAAGTCTAAGGGCAGGCCGGAAAGATCGGCTGAAAGCTCAAGATAGTTGATGCCGTTGGAAAACACGTTGTTGCGGAGGACATTGAATCCGGCGATTTGCGATAATTCCGTCGGTATATGCCGTGGTTTTTCCGGCAGGTCGCTCACCTTCACTCAAGAGTACCGACTTCCCGGTTAATGTCAATCGGGAATTTTAGCATGCCGCATGCGTAACTGAGATGCTTTGAGCGCGAGATCCACCCACCAATCAATCAACATACGGAAGCGCTTAAAGGTCGCCGTCTCCCGGCG